>JBCBWB010000143.1:0-12866 GCA_039817275.1 Cyanobacteria bacterium J06648_1
CTTAATTGCCGCCTGTTTGCTGCTTTCACCACTAACCAAATAGCCTTCGATGTAGGTATACTCAGAGCTTTTGATCGCTTCTGGCACTAGTTCCGCATCGCTAAACTCACCTGAAATACCCAAGAAAGTATTCATCGTACGATCGGCATCGGGAGTGACAAATACCAAGCACTTACCCGTTACTCCAGCTCCAGGAGTCTGATTTTCCAGGTTTGTTGCCACACCGCAGTCAATCAGATCTTGAGTATAAAATTTGCCTGGCTCATCATTGGCAACTTTACAGGAATAAAACGCCTTACCTCCTAGTTGAGCGATCGCAATTAAAGTATTAGCCGCCGACCCCCCGCAGGAACGTTTGGTATCATAGCTAGCTAAATTATTCACAATCTTATCCTGGCTATCTTGGTCTAGGAGAGTCATTACTCCTTTTTCAATACCCAAGCCTTGTAATACTTCTGGTGTTACCTCAAACTCAACGTCTAGTAGAGCATTACCCAGAGCATAAACATCATATTTAGTCATAAATTACCTCAAATCTTCGCCAGCTAAAAATACGGTCAACCTTAAGCAAGATACCACTATTAGCGTCTAGACATCAGTAATACTCTTGGTTATCTTGAGATGATTTTAAATTTTAGCCAGGAAACAAGCACCAGTCTTACTTGAGAAAAACAACATGAAGCTATTATCTTTATCTGTGGCAATTATGTGCGATGCTGCACCAGGAAACTTTCAGAAAGCAATAGCAATACGTGGCGTTCTCGAAACCTACGGCATTCAGGTTTATTTTTATCAACTTCTACAGCAGCAAAATTTACTCAATTTCTTTGCTGGTAACTACGCTAGCTGCGATTATGTTATTTGGTGTTGTTTTGGCTGCCAAAATGAACAGGGAGAAGAACAGGTCAACTTTCAGGTTGTACACCAGCAGGACAATGATTATGAGCAGAAATCCAACTGGCAGCGGGTTCAGTTTGGCTTAACGCCTCATAATTTAGCTAACTAGATCAAAAATCCTCAAGGCACTCTAATTTGTGGGGCGATGGTCGGTGATAGGTGGGTAGAGAGTATTCTTCAAGCAGGATACCAAGCTTATATTGCTCCCACTACCGCAGATCTTGCCTGCAATGCCGAGACACTGTTTCTAACGGGGTTTTTCTATTATTTAACGATGCATGGTCTCGATTACTATACAGGGCAAAAGTTTACGCCTCCAGCCGCCGTCGAATGCGCTGCCGCTATGGATCGTCATTATGAAGGCGGGACGAGATTATTTCATTACTATCAATAGTATGAGCTTGCCCGATCTTGCCCGCTCAAGAATATTTCACTCAAGCAATCAGGGTTTGGCGATCGCTTGCTTACCCATTCAAATAAAATATGAATCTAGAGCAAGAACAAAAAAAGAAATAAAAATGGTCAAGAGTATATCCTCCACAAGAGATAAAGATATAATTATTGAAAATTAAGCTAGCGCGATCGCATTTCTCACCCAACTTCTGTCAGCCGAACCTTATTTTATATGCCATCATCTGATTTAAAAACCACCGTTAAAGAGAAACAGCGGGAAGAATATCTCAACGAGCTTCCTGGTGAAGTAGAAATGTCTCTCTTCGATCATCTAGAAGAACTACGGCTAAGAATATTTTATGCTCTTATTGCCGTGGCGATCGCTGCTCTAGGCTGTTTTATCTTTGTTCGCCCTTTGGTTCGGATTCTAGAAACACCCGCCCAGGGAGTGCAGTTTCTTCAGCTAGCTCCAGGAGAATTTTTCTTTGTCTCAATCAAGGTAGCTGGCTATAGCGGGATGGTTTTTGCCAGTCCGTTTATTCTCTATCAGATTGTCCAGTTTGTCTTGCCAGGATTAACCAGAAAAGAACGTCGTTTACTAGCTCCCGTAATTTTTGGCTCCAGCATTCTCTTTTTCGCGGGCTTGTTCTTTGCCTATATTGCTCTCATTCCTGCGGCACTTAACTTCTTTATTAATTACGGTAGTGATGTCGTCGAGCAATCTTGGTCGATCGACAAGTATTTTGAATTTGTCCTACTGCTGTTGTTTAGCACTGGTTTGGCATTTCAGATTCCCATTGTGCAGCTAATATTAGGGTTCTTAGGATTGGTTAGCTCGGCTCAAATGTTTGCTGGTTGGCGCTATGTGGTGCTGGGTTCAGTGATCGTCGGTGCGATTTTGACCCCTTCTACCGATCCTCTAACTCAGTCTTTACTTGCAGGAGCCGTGCTGGGTCTTTATTTCGGCGGCATTGGTGCGGTAAAGCTGCTTGGAAAGTAATTGAAGATGGGGAATTTTTCCGTAGTCAAACTAATAACTAACTTGAAAACCGCAAATTCCCCGAACCCAGGTTACTAACTACATACTAACTACATAAAGATTGATAGCAAAAGTCCAACGCCAACAAAAGCGCAGCTCAAAACTGCCAACCCACTCAGCTGCTGGTGAAAACTTGCCTTTTTGTTCAATTTATCCAAACGATTAGAAATATAGTAAACCTGCTTCTCTAGAGTCGCACATCGGCTTTCCAAAGAAGCCTTGCCTGCGGCATTACTTTTGTCCGCGTTGTTAATACCATTGCGCGACTTGGGCTTTTTGCCATTGTTCAAATTATCTAGTAGTTTTGACTGCTGCAAAATGACTGATTTAAGCTGTTCAATATCTTGGGAGTTAGACTGTGACTTGGTAGCTTTGTAGAGGTACTGTTCCAGTAAACCAGGTCCAAGCTGAAAGTATCCTTTGTAGGCAGAATAAATTGCATTAATCAACTCCTTTTCAGGAGTATTCTTTTTGAGATACCCTTTGGCGCCAACCTGCAAAGCGGTATCGAGGTAAGTATCCTCGTTGTGAACACTGATGATTAAAACATTAGTATTAATGAACTGCTCCGAAATGATTTGAGTAGCTTCTAGCCCATCCATCACTGGCATCTCGATATCCATCAAGACCACATGAGGATGATATCTTTCAATCAGTTCAATTGCCTCTTTCCCGTTGTTGCCACAGCCAATGAGTTCCAAACCAGGATCGTTTTCGATATAGCTTTTAATAATTTCTTGAACTGTCCTCTGATCGTCTACTATCAAGACTTTGATCATTATCTTAAATGTATCTTGTTACTAAGGTAGGTGGCGACGGAAATTAATAAATTGGCTATTTTCTTAAATGTAGATAAATATACCAGATAGCTAAGCTAAAGTCACTAGGTTGACCAAAGAAATATATCAATAAGAAAAATTCATCAAGCTAAAATTAGGTATTGCTAATTTGCAGCCCCGACATAAGATAATTAAGTTGAAGTATGGGATTTACCAGTCTAATTGGCGTCGCTGAATCAGAGTCTGATTTTCAAAAATTCGAGCTGATAGCTATATGCGAAGCGGTATCCTTTAGGACAAACAGATTACTTTTAGGTTTCACGTTTTCCCCTTGTGGGATGTTTTAAATCAGCAACGTCGTCTAATTTAGATATTACAGAAAAATTAATTTAAAAATTAAATGTCAATAGGCTATTCTGAATTTTTTGTCACTATTTCTACCGAACAAATCCAGCTCATCGTCGATTTTTATAGTCAGCTTTTAAGCCAGCAACCCAAAATTTATCGCCCACAGATTTACGCTGAATTTCAGCTAGGAGGGCTTCGTCTAGCCATTTTTAAACCCAAGCCCGAACATCAGTCAGAATTTGCCAACCGAGGCAGCAGTCTGAGCTTTTGTCTGGAGGTACAAGACTTAGAACAGGCGATCGCCCATCTTACCGATTTAGGCTATCCACCACCAGGAGAAGTAATTGCTGCCTCTCACGGCAAAGAAGTCTATGCCTACGATCCAGACGGTAATCGTTTAATCTTGCATCAAGCCATAGCTCAATAGCTTTCATTTTGGTATTAGTTGCGTGGAGGTAATCGACCGAAAATCGTTAATACAAAAAACCAGAGATTGAGTTGAAATCGCTCTCTGGCTGGCTCATTGATATTAATTTTTGCTCGAACTAAATGTAGCAAAGTCGTGGCTATGATTCCATCACAGTTTCGGCTGATTGTTCGATCACCTCTGTTGTTCCTTCCTCATCGGCGCTAACTGGTTTTGCGGGTAGAACTACGGAGATGGCAGTACGTTCTGGATCGTCTAGCACTTCTGCCCCTTCAGGCAAAACAATCTCGCCTACGTGTAAAATAGCACCGATATCAAAATTGGTAATGTCAATCTCAATCGATTCGGGAATACTATCAGCAGCACAGGCAATCTGTAGTTCGGTCATAATTTGATCGACAATACCACCTTCTTTAGTACCCGCAGCTTTACCAGTCAAGACCAAAGGCACGACAATTTCTACCTGCTGTTTAGCCGAAACCGTAAAAAAGCTCAGGTGGTGCAAAGTTCTTTTCCAAGGATGAGCCTGAACTTCTCTGATTAGGGCTTTACCTGACCAAGAAATATCGGGAACTTCTAAATCGATCAAAGTATTGTTAATTGCTGCATCCCGCAACAGCATTTGGGCTTCTTTGGCAGGAATTGTCAAAGAAATAGATTTATTCCCATCATGACCGTATAGAGCGGCAGGAATCAGACCTTCACGGCGTAAAGCTCTGGGTTTAGAACCTTCAGGGCGGGATTGACATTCGACTGAAATCTTCATAATTTTCGCTTAAATTAATGATAAGTAATATGGTTTAAAATTTTTACTAGCCAGACATCTGGTTTCCAGCTAGTTTTTCGGCGACAGGTTATTCAACTGGCACTCCATCGGCATCTAGCAAAGCTCTTTTTGGACCATGAATGGGATCTTCAACAATGATCGTTTGATCGCGACTTGGTCCTACCGAGACAATAGCGATCGGCACCTTCATCAACTCGGCTAAATATTTCAGATAGCTAAGAGCTTTTTTAGGTAAATCCGCTAGGGAACGACAGCCCGTAGTGTCCTGTTGCCAACCAGGCAAGGTCTTATAAACAGGTTTACAGTGAGCGAACTGACTGGCGTTGGTCGGGAAATGATTGCAGATGCCACCGTCAATCTCGTAGGCTACACACACTTTAATTTCGTCTAGCCTATCGAGGACATCTAGTTTAGTTACCGCCAGACAGTCTAGACCGTTAATTCTCACCGCATAGCGACCGATTACGGCATCAAACCAGCCACAACGACGACGACGACCAGTAGTAGTGCCAAATTCTGCCCCTAAGTCTCCCAACTGCCGACCAACTTCATCATTTAATTCTGTGGGAAAAGGACCTTCACCAACACGAGTAGTATAGGCTTTGGCAACACCAATTACTCGGTCAATAGTGGTAGGCCCAACACCTGCACCAACACAAGCTCCCCCCGCGATCGGATTGGAGGAAGTGACGTAAGGATAGGTACCGTGATCTAAATCGAGTAGAGTTCCCTGGGCTCCTTCAAACAGAATATTTTTTTTCTCTTTTACTGCTTCATAAATTTTGAGAGAACTATCTACTACAAAAGGCTTGAGGTATTCAGCGTATTTTAGATACTCTTCAATTACTTGCTCAGAATCTAAAGGAGGTAAGTTGTACAGTTTTTCTAAAATTACGTTTTTATAGTTAATCGTCCAGCCAAGCTGCTTGTGCAGATGTTCTGAGTTCATTAAATCTAAAACTCTGATCCCTGTACGCTCTGATTTGTCGGCATAGGTAGGTCCTATTCCTCTACCGGTGGTACCAATTTTGTATTCGCCCCTGCTTTCTTCTGATGCCTTGTCAATCTTGCGATGATAGGGCATCGTTATATGAGCTGTCTGAGAGATATGTAGATTGTCTACCGTCACTCCCAACGCCTTCAGCTGCTCTATTTCCTCGATCAATACTTGAGGATCGATCACTGTTCCCGAGCCAATAATACATTCAGTGTTGGGATACAAAATTCCCGAAGGAATTAAGTGCAGTTTGAATGTCTGTCCCGCTACAACAACTGTATGCCCTGCGTTGACCCCACCTTGGGAACGCACCACAACATCTGCCGAACGACTGAGCAAATCGGTTATTTTTCCTTTTCCTTCGTCACCCCACTGGGCGCCGATCACGATAACATTAGCCAAGAGTTTATTTGGAAGCTAAAGTTTACACAAACTATTATTATGGTGATTTGCCGTACACAATGTCAACAGGTCTTAGTTAAAAAGTTAGAAGAACAATGGAACTGCTGCAACAGGTAAGAATTGTAGACCCCGTAGGAAAGATAGATCGTTTGGGTGATGTCTGGCTCGAAGGAGGAGAAATTAAGCTGATTGACGATCGCCTGACGGATTATCCTGCTGATGCGACCATCATTCCGCCGTCAGATTTGATCTTGGGAACTGGATTGGTAGATCTATATAGTCATAGCGGAGAGCCTGGCAATGAAACTAGAGAGACTTTAGCCGCACTAGCCCAGGCAGCGGCTAGAGGTGGGTTTACTCAGGTCGGAATTCTGCCCGATACTTTCCCCGCCCTCGACAGTGCCGAAACGATCGCTGCCCTCAAGCAGAAAGCCAATTTACTCTCTGGCGACAGCCCATTAGCAACTAGTTGGTCTCATTTGAACCTCTGGGGTGCAGCGGGACATCTAGCGACGCAAAAAATGAATCCCTTGGGAGAATTAGAGGCTCAAACGGTCGGCTTTACTGGCAGTTATGACTTGAGTGGTCTTAGTCTATTAAAGCAGGTATTAGAATATGTTCAGCCTTGGCAGAAGCCAGTGGCGATCGCCTTACATCAGAACGAACTGACAGGAAAAGGTGTAGTAAGGGAAGGAGAAGTGTCGATTCGCTATGGTATGACAGGAAATCCTAGTTATTCTGAAGCAGCAATTATCGCTGCCGTTCTAGAGATTGCAGCCGAGATGCCCAGCATGCTGCATATCATGCGAGTTTCCACCAGGCGCGGTGTAGAACTGATTGCCGAGGCGAAGGCGCGGGGAGTCAACGTAACTGCCAGCACCACCTGGATGCATTTGTTATGGCACAGTGAAGCGGTAAGTAGCTTCAGCTCTAATCTTCGATTGGAGCCACCTTTGGGTAGCGAACTAGACCGTCTGGCACTGGCAGAAGGAGTGCGGCAGGGAATTATTGATGCGATCGCCATCGATCATCAGGCATATACCTACGAGGAAAAAACCGTTGCTTTTGCTTTGGCTCCTCCTGGGGTAGTGGGGCTGGAGTTGGCATTACCCTTACTCTGGCAGAGATTTGTCGCCACGGGAGCATGGACAGCACTAGAATTATGGCAGGCTCTGAGTCATCGTCCGCGCCAGTGTCTGTTGCAGCAGCCCCAGGCGATCGCTGCAGGAAATTCCGCCGATTTGGTTTTGTTCGCGCCGCAAGAAAAATGGCTGGCTAATCGAGATAATCTTAAATCTCCTGGGGTTAATACACCCTGGTACAACCAAGAGATTACTGGCAGGGTAGTTAGGACTTGGACAGGTTCAGTTGGCATTTAGCACTTAACATTTAACATTCAACATTCAGAAACATTTAGTAACTCTCGCCAGTCTAGCCAGAAGACGCAAATGTTATTTCCACGATTCATTTGGGCATGATAGGAAAGTAATTTCGCTACTGTAGCCTAATTCAGATGTCTGAAGAAATAGCAGGAATTCTGCAACAGCAAAATTCTCTCTTAAATCGCGTAGAAGAAGTTCTCGCCGAAAATCAAAGACTGAGAACAGAATTCCAGCAGTTGACTGAGCGAGAGGAGCGATTTCGCCAGATTGCGGAGAATGTCCGCGAAGTTTTTTTTGTCATCTCGGCTAAGACAGATGAAATTCTCTACATTAGCCCGACCTACGAAAAGGTTTGGGGTCGTAGCTGTCAAAGTTTGTATGAAGACCCCCAGTCCTGGCTCTTTGCCATTCATCCAGAAGATTCTTTTAAGGCGATCGCCACGATCGAAACTCAGTTTAGGACAGGGGATGATTTTGAAGAAGAGTATCGAATTATTCGTCCCGATAAGTCTATTTGTTGGGTGAGAGTTAGAGCTTTCCCCGTCAGGGATGTCATGGGAAAAGTGAACCGTTTTGTGGGTATTGCCGAAGATATTACCAACCGTCGTGACGCGGAAGAAGCTCTGCGCAAGAGTGAGGAGCAGTTTCGTCTTACTTTTGAGCTAGCACCCATCGGCATGGCAATCAGCAGTCTTGATGGTGAGTTCACGAGAGTTAATCAGGCTTTATGTGATGCCTTGGGTTACGAAGAAGCAGAGCTACTAAAATTGTCTTTTGCCGAAATTAGTCATCCCGAAGATTGGGAAATGCATCACAGTCTTGAGCAAAAATTAATCAACAGTACCGAAAGTAGTTTTCAGATTGAAAAACGCTTTATTGCCAAAAATGGTTTAGTTGTCGATACGCTGCTCAAGGTTTTAGTTGTTTGTGATGCTCAAGGAAAACCCCTCCATTTTAATAATCAGATTGTCGATATTTCCGAACGCAAGTCAATGGAGCAACAGCTACTTCATGATGCCCTCCACGATGCTTTAACAGGACTGCCCAACCGAGCCTTGTTTATGGATCGCTTGGAACAGCAGCTCAAGAGAAGCCAGAGTCAAAATGGTTATTTGTTTGCCGTCTTGTTCCTCGACCTGGATCGATTTAAGGTGGTCAATGATAGTGTCGGTCATTTAATTGGCGATAAGCTACTGATTGAAATTGCCCGTCGGTTAGAAAAGTCGATCTCTCCAACGGATACTGTAGCTCGTCTGGGGGGTGATGAGTTCACCATTCTGCTAGAAAATATTGCCAGTAAATCTGAAGCAACTCTGGTTGCCGAGAGCATTTACCAAACTCTTAGCTTTTCGTTCCACATTGACGGCTACGAACTTTTTTCCACCGCCAGCATTGGGATTGCCCTATCTTCCCACGGTTACGAAAAGCCAGAAGATATCCTGCGGGATGCCGACCTAACTATGTACAGTGCCAAGGAGCAGGGTAAAGCACGGTATGAGGTCTTTAATAGTTCTTTGCGCGATCGCGCCTTACAGAGATTAGAGTTGGAAACGGATCTGCGTCGAGCCTTAGAGCGTAATGAGTTTGAAGTTTACTATCAGCCGATAACTTCTTTGCCCCTGGGTACGCTGTCTGGCTTTGAAGCTTTGGCGCGCTGGAATCATCCTGTTAAGGGTTCAATTGGTCCTGGTGATTTTATTCCCGTCTGCGAAGAAACTGGTCTGATTGTGCCTTTGGGACGGTGGCTACTCAAAGAAGCCTGTAAAGCCGCCCGTAGCTGGCAGCTCAAGTATCCCGAACATCCACCAATTAAGATGAGCGTCAATCTTTCAGGACAGCAGTTCCGTGAGCCAGAATTGATCGAAGAGATTGAGGCGGTGTTGACAGAGACAGGTTTGGCAGGTAAGTTTCTCAAGCTAGAAATTACCGAGAGCATCTTGATTGACAATTTAGAAACAGTAACGGAAATTATCCTCAAGCTCCGACAAAAGGATATTCAGTTTAGTATTGACGATTTTGGCACGGGGTATTCCTCTTTGAGCTATCTACACCGTTTTCCTGTCGATACAATCAAAATAGACCGTTCGTTTGTGAGTCAGATGCAGTCAAGCGGCGAGAATTCCGCTATTGTTAAGGCGATCGTCACTCTGGCTCACATGCTGGATATGGACGTAATTGCCGAAGGAATTGAAACTACAACTCAACTAGCTCAGTTGAAATTACTTCAATGTGAATATGGACAGGGATTCTTCTTCTCCAAGCCTTTAAGTCAGGAGCATGCCGAGGCATTTGTTGCTAATTCGCCACGCTGGTAGGCAGCTTTAGTCATTCCAACCGTTCGCCAAGCAGTCAGAATGACTGAAATAACAAAATTTCTATTTGCTACTCAGCTTGTGACCTTCAATGACGATCTCGTTTTCCCTCAGGCAGCGCAACCAACCGTGTAAACGGCGGATGGCATCGCGATTTCTCAATAGTCCTGATTTTTGCTCTTTCTTAGTCAGGCGCACAAACTTCTTATAGCTAGGATAGTCTGGGGCGACCAAAGCATCTTTTTGATGCAGAATTAGAGGGTTAGTTTCGTCGGAAATGTCATGATAAGTAACCGAGAGATTATGTAAATCCACCTCCATAGTTGCCTGAAGTGCAGGATGAGCCTGAGTATCGAACTCTGGATAGACTAAATAAGTAATTTTGGGCTTATTATAATAAATTTTGACAATGTTAGCGTTTTCTAAGCGATAGAAATTACGGCTAGCACAGCCTTCGTAGAGTCGTAGGAGAGGGGGCAGTTTTTCTAAGGCGCTAATGTGTACGGCGATCGCACCATTGAGCTGTTTTCCCACCTCGCTAGTCTTACATAGATTGGCAATTTTGTTCATATCGCCCACGTTAATCAAGAGCAGATCGGCAATAGTGCAGGCTTGCTTATAGCTGCCAAATAAAGCTTTGACATCCGCCTTGATTTCAGGTGCTAGTTTTCTGATGGTAGGGCGACCGCTAAATTTACCCAGTGCTAGATATACCAAGAG
Organism: Cyanobacteria bacterium J06648_1; assembly: GCA_039817275.1. GTDB lineage: Bacteria > Cyanobacteriota > Cyanobacteriia > Cyanobacteriales > Xenococcaceae > Waterburya. The sequence goes on from JBCBWB010000143.1 coordinate 10,484, forward strand.
ATCTTGACGACGTTTTTCGGTAATAGCGTCCCATTCCTCACGGTTAGTTGCCTGGAGAATTAGTTTAAAAGCACGCTGATAACTCCGAAATTCTTCTTTAATCGCTGCTTCGCTATGCAGTTCGCCCTTAGCTGGTAAACGTCCTCTTTTGGTATAAAAATCCATCAAGGGGGTCAACAGCTCTCGATAGTCTTCAAAGTTTTTGACCTTTCCTTGGAGACGGGGAGTACTCAGACTGGAATAGAGGCGAGAAGCGCGGAAAAATTCGGCTTCAGCTTCATGGCGGAAGACGAGGTAAATTCCTAAACCAGCGGGAATTGATTCTACTTCTAGTACCTGGTCAATATAGAGCTTTAGTTCTTCCTGCTCATAATACTTTTGAAAAGTATTGCGGTTGGTTACTACGCCATCACCATAAGCGACCAATCCTCGACGGCGATCGTCAACTAAAACCTGAGCGGAGACGATTAAGACCCTTTGAGCCAGCGACCAGGCCTCGATGAGGGTGTTTCTCCGTTCGGCAATATCTTCAATTACGTTAATGATGTAGCCGAGATTGACAACATCTGCCGCTTTTAGCTCAGTATCGGGACGGTAGTAGGGATCCCAGCCAGAGGCAGTATAACCATGGCTCTCGATCTGCTTAATATCTTCGCCACAGCCGCAGCCATAGTCAAAAAAGGTGCTGCCTTCTTGGAACAGGTCAGCCTCTAAGGCAATTCGTACAGGGCGAGATAGTTCTGAGCGTTTTAACGCCGCTTTGTGCCGCTCAATCAAAACGGTTTGTTTTTTGGCGACGGGGGAATCAACGGGACAGGCAACATGATGACCGATCAAAGTAACTCCTTGCTGTAGTAGTAAACGAGTCCATTCTTGTAAAGTACCGATATGGCGGGAATTATCTAACAAGCCCAGCGCCACTTCTTCTCTGGTTAGTTCGGCAAAGGTTTCATAGAGCGGATAGTTTTTGCCCACAAAAGTTTCTTTGCGATGCAAGATTGGCGGATTATGAGAGTTGTGGTACTGACGGACGGTTACTTGCTCGGTTTCCAAATCTACCAAAATGCTCTGATGCAGTTGAGGATGCGGGTCGCGATCAAAGTCGGGATAGTATAAATAGGAAATTTTTGGTCGATCAATGCCAAATTTAATAATGGTGGCGCAGTCAAAATTACTGACAAAGTTCCTTGCCCGACTCTCATAGTCTTTGAGAATCGGGTTTAGTTGAGCCAAAGCATCACTATGAACATACAGGGCATTGGGCAAATGTTTGCCTACAGAGCTGTTCCTACAGCTAGAGACAATTGTGGAAAATTTTTCAAGAGTTACCATCGTTCAGTATCAGTCAATTTTTATTGGTGATCGAGCATCCGTGTTAACGTGACACATTTGACGAGCGTTCTCTGTTACCGCAGTACGGCGACAGGTTTCTCGTCTGGGAAATTTAATTGTCTTGAATTATAGCCAGTCAAAAATGAAATATCATATTGGTTTTGGTCTGTCAGATCTGGGGACAAATGCCCCGCAAACGGTGATTTTATCGGGAGAACCAGAGCGATCGCACTACATCGCTCGGACTTATTTAGAAAATGTTAAGTTGCTGTCGCAATACCGAGGACTAAATAGCTATCTGGGTAATTTACCCAGCGGTAAACCGATGTTGGTCGCAACAAGCGGCATGGGCGCGCCCTCATTGAGTATTGTGGTCAACGAACTGGTACAGGTAGGTATTAAGCAGTTTATTCGAGTTGGTACTTGTGGTTCAATTCAGCCTGGCGTAGCCGTTGGCGATCTTGTTATATCTCAAGCGAGTTTGTGTCGCCAAGGTGCAGCTTTGGATATTGCTCCCCCAGAGTATCCTGCCGTCGCCGATCCCTTTTTGACCGTCGCCCTAGTTAAAGCTGCTCGTCAGCTAGATATTATCCATCACCTAGGCATCACTGCCTCCGTCGATAGTTTTTACGAAGGACAAGAACGCACCGACTCTTCTGCCAATCCTCAGCTTCAGCCTTGGCTGCAAGGCATTACCGATTCCTATCGCCAGCTCAATATTTTAAATTATGAAATGGAAGTCGGAACCCTGTTTAAGATGGCTGGAGTGTATGGTTTTCAAGCTGCCTGTGTCTGTGCCGTAGTCGCCCAAAGAACCACAGCCGAATCGATTGTGTTGGCTGATAAAGAGGCTACCGTGCAAAAAGCGATCGCCGTCGCCATGAAAACTGTAGCTTAAGCTTGAAGTTAACATTTAAGAACGAGATACAGTCTCGATCTCGGTCTTGGTAGACATTTTTTTGACCTTACTATTTTCCCCTAGCGAACGTTTGGCAGTGACTTAAACCTCGACTTTGGTGTCTGGCTGTAAATATTCTGGGGGAATCGGCAG
>JBCBWB010000144.1:0-12789 GCA_039817275.1 Cyanobacteria bacterium J06648_1
ATTTACCTTAACTCTTAGTTTTTGGGAAAGCGTCGTCGCTGTAAAAAATCAGGAATTTCAATTCGACCACTATCTCGGTTGACTCGATTGCGATCTGGCTGCGGTGCCGCAGGTATGCCCTGGAAAACATTATTTGATTCAGCTTGAGGCTCTTCTAGCTCAAACTCTTCCGTCTCACTATCAAACCCTGTCGCAATGACCGTAATTCTGACCTCGCCTTCCATCGTGTCATCAATTACCGCACCAAAGATAATATTGGCATCTTCATCAACTACTTCGTAAATACTGTCTGCCGCAGCATTTACTTCGTGCAGGGTCAAATCATAACCACCAGTGATATTGATCACTACGCCCTTCGCACCATGAATTGATGCCTCTAATAGTGGCGAAGAAACCGCCGCCACTGCCGCTTCTCTCGCCCGAGACTTGCCAGAACCAAGACCAATACCCATCAAAGCCGAGCCAGCATCAGCCATAATCGCTCTAACGTCAGCGAAATCAACGTTGATCAGACCAGGAATGGTAATGATATCAGAGATACCCTGCACACCCTGACGTAAAACGTCATCAGCCACGCCAAAAGCTTCTTGTACTGGAGTTTCGGGCGAAATAACCGACAATAGCTGATTGTTAGGAATCACAATCAAAGTATCTACTCGACTGCGAAAGGCCTCAATTCCTTTTTCGGCCTGCTTCGTGCGTCTTCTACCCTCAAAGGTAAAAGGTCGAGTCACCACACCGACAGTCAGACAGCCCATTTCTTTTGCCACTTCGGCGGCGATTGGTGCTGCACCAGTACCCGTACCACCGCCCATGCCCGCAGTAATAAAGACTAAATCTGTGTTTTCTAGGGCATGAGCAATCTCATCCCGCGATTCTTCTGCGGCTTTTTGCCCGATCGCAGGATTCCCCCCTGCTCCCAAACCTCTAGTTATTTTTTGTCCAATTTGCAACTTTTGGGGAGCCATGGCGTTGTCGAGCGCCTGAGCATCGGTGTTGATTGCCCAAAACTCAATTCCCGACACCTGGCTTTCAATCATGCGGTTTACTGCATTACAGCCACCGCCGCCCACTCCCATTACTTTGATCTTAGCGACATTACTTGGCACTATTTTATTACTCCTAATTTCTTCTTTGGGAATTTGGGAACTACTATTACTACCCTTAAAAGGTATTCCCATACTGCTACCTAAAGAGTTATTCCCTAAAGCTGAGGATAAATCAGAACGGCTATAGTTAATTTCATTATTGAAAGTATTAACGTTTCTTTTTTCTAAAGACATGGGGGTGCATCAAGGTTTCCGCGCTTAGTTTTCTATTCCAGAATTCAATTTGGTAGCTTAACTCAATTTATTATCATCTGGGTATTTTTAGTCTGGAAAAATATTAAAGTTTTTGTAATTATTAAACACATAAGGGTAACTATCCTCCAAGAAATTACGGAACAAAAAGCAATGACAAGTTCTCATCTCCGTGAATCTACGTATTTACCAGCGGAATTAACCGCGAGCTAGTACCTTTGAATTAAATTCACCCCTGGATTACTCAAATCAATATAGGCAATTTTGCTGCTTTCGAGATGATTAGGCAGGTTCTTTAGTTGAGAAATAATTTTGAACTGCTGTTCTAAACGGGACAATTTGGAACCAAGAAAAACCTGACCTATTTTGGTTTCGATAAATACTCCCCCTGAAGAATGCCAGTGAATTTCACTAACTTTTAATTGAGGATAAAGTAAGACTTGTTGATATAGTTTTCTCCAGGCTGCTGCAAGCTCTACTTTATAATCTATTACTTTAAGTTTGGGTAAAGGATAATTGCTGTCGGCATTGGTGTAAAATTCCTGCCCAATCCACTCCCCTTGAGAGTTGAGAAATCCTACTTTGCCTTGAGAGGTGGCGATCGCAACTGGGGTCTTTTCTTGCAGCGAAATATTAATAGTGGGTGGAATGATTTGCTTGCTTATTTTTGCTGCTTCAATAGAAGGGATGGATTCAATCTTTTGGGCTAAATCAATACCATTGATTGACCAAATAAACTGGGGATAGCTAAAATCTAGAGCCTGATAAATAGTATCGTTGCTCACCAGCTTAGTACCATTGATCCGAACCTGACTCTGCTCTTTGACCTGGGACTTCGGTAGGGTTACTGCCAAACTCAAGCCCAAAGTACAGCAAATAATTAAGCAAGAACGCCAGAGAGCTAATTTAGCCATACGACCTTGCTGAATCTCAATTAGAGCCAACTTGTATTGCAACTGCGGCGGGGGAAATATACTCATAGAAGACAATCAAAATCTCATAACAATATAGAGGCAGTCCCAGGTGGTTAAGCTAGAATACGAATGGCTGAGGTCAATTCAATTAGCAATTATATTAACTGCTATATTTAAAAGATGCTAGTAATACATCCGAGCAAATAAGGTAGCCGTATAGAGAGCGTTATTAGTTTTAAGCCTGAGTCGAAATCTATTGTATATACTTGAGAAGTACCGAGAGATTAAGTGCCAGGGGGTAAACCCCGAAAAGCACTAAACTTCGAAGTTATGTGTGGTAGATTAGACTTTGATTAATAGTAACTCTAGTCGTGCTACATCTTGGTTGACTGCTAGATTTAGCTCTACCGTGAAACGGCTGAGGAAAACCTGGCTAAATTTATTATATTTTTGAGCGTATGGTAATTACAAAGAAAGGACTGGTTTTGGGAACAACTGTGGCAGTACTCTCCGTTGCGGGCGCAGGAATTCATTTATCTCAGAGTCAGGCTTTGATCCAAAGCGGTCCCAAGGAAACAATTGATGAAGTGTGGCAAATAATCAACCATCAATATGTTGACACCAACTTCAATAATACGGATTGGCTCAAGGTTCGCCAGGAATATATTAAAGACGCTTCTTATGAAGGGCAAGAAGAGGCTTACGAAGCAATTCGGGAAATGTTGGGTAAGCTCGAAGATCCCTACACTCGCTTCATGAACCCTGAAGAGTTTCAGAATATGCGGATTGATACCTCTGGGGAATTAACTGGCGTCGGAATTCAGATTGCTAAGGATGAGGAGTCAGATCGACTGATTGTCATTTCGCCCATCGAAGATACACCTGCGTTTGAGGCAGGAATTTTGGCTCAAGACTTGATTGTTAAAATCGACGGCAAAGACACTAAAGGTATGGATGTCAACGATGCCGTTAAGCTAATTAGAGGAGAGAGAGGTAGTCAAGTTACCCTAACCATCGATCGCAACGGCAGTGAAAGCGACTACGATATTGTCCGCGAAAGAATTGAAATTCATCCAGTCCGAGCCAGCGTTAAAGATACGGAGCTGGGCAAGATAGGCTATATTCGTCTGACTACTTTTAACGAGCATGCTGCCAAAGACATGCAGAAGGCGATTAAAGAGCAAGAACAGGCAGGAGTCGAGGGTTATGTCCTAGATCTTCGTTCTAACCCAGGTGGCTTGCTTTATTCGAGCATTAATATTGCGCGGATGTGGCTGGATGAAGGCACAATAGTCTCGACCGTCAATCGTAAAGGAATTAGCGATCGCGAATCAGCCAAGAACAAGGCTCTAACGGATAAACCTCTGGTGGTTTTAGTCAATGGCGGTTCGGCTAGTGCCAGCGAAATTCTCTCAGGAGCGCTCAAAGATAATAAACGAGCGACTTTGCTGGGGACAAAAACGTTTGGTAAAGGGTTAGTCCAGTCGGTACGTCCATTGGGAGACGGTTCAGGGCTAGCGGTAACTATTGCTAAATATTTGACTCCCAACGGTACGGATATTAATAAAGAGGGAATTCCCCCTGATGTTATTGTCGATTTGGACGAGGCGCAGCTAGAGGAACTATATAGCCAGGGTTCGGCAAAACTAGGTACAGAAGAAGATCCTCAATTCTCTAAAGCTCTGGATATTTTGGATCGGGATATCCAGGCAAGAAAATCGGGAACGCCCCAAGCCACAAAGTAGAATTCTATCTAACCAGAGTGGGAAGCGGATTACTCAGGTTGGCATTTCCCCGCCCGAATTAAGCCAATTTTTTTGGCGATCGCTTCGGGTTGACTTTCATAAGCTCCCCACTGCTCTTGCTCTGGGGTTTTTGTTTGTTCGTGAGCCAACTGCTCAATCTTGCAGGTTCCATCTTGCTGTTTAAGTATGTACCAGAATTCTTGCTTCATGGAATTGTCTTGGGTAGATAGATAGTTAAATAGATTATTTCGCGCTCTGGGGCGCAAAGCGTCTATGCCTCATGTAGCTTGGCAAATAATCAATCAAACCTCAACTTCTGACCATAAACGCTCTAGCTGGGCTTTCCAAGCTGCCAAAAACTGTTCTCGTTGGGCAGGATCTTGATCTACGCCACCCATAACTCCTTCCTGATAGAAGCGATCAATGGTTTGATAGGTAGATTCGAGGCTTTGTCCCTGAGCCTTAGCCGCCTTAACGATTTGCACGATCTGCTTTTCAATTAACTGATTGAAGGAGGGAGATAAACCTTTCTCGACTAAATTAAGCAGGGAAGCGATCGCACTTTCTAAATCTTCTGGAGTCAAACTTGCCAAACGATGATGATATACTCCCCAGAGAACATTTTGATTGAGGGCATAGCGGACTTCCTGAGTTTGGTCAAAATTGTCGGCTAATAGCTGGGGTAGCAAAGACTGTGCTTCTGCCTCGCTAGCAATAGGAGAGAGTAATCTGAGCCAGCTGCGATCTTCTGAGAGGATCACCAGCAGGTGAATTTGAGCATTTTTAATTTGCCAGGCTTCTTCTACCTCATGGTTGATATCTTCGCTAGGAAACAGGCGAGCCAGAAGAGATGATATTTCCGCTATATTCATTACTGGGTTTAGATTACTGAGTTTGTTGCTGAGTTAAAACTTTTGGGTACAAATTCCGAATTAAACTTGTTAGAGTCAGATCTTAAATTTATTTATTACTTGAGACTAGTTTAATGCTTTTTCCCTGCTAACATATCTGCAATTCTACAGATCATTGCCAGCTTGCTCGATGAACAATAAAAAGAGACAGCAGAGAACGCAAGATGTTGCCTCCCAGTTGAATTATGATGCTTATTTAGTTCACTGTCGCTGGATGAACTATGCCCGAGAACTTGCCCAGACCGCAGCCGATTTGGGAGAAGTACCCGTTGGGGCCGTAATTTGCGATCGCCAAGGTGAATTAATAGCTGCCGCCGTCAATCGTAAAACCAGAGAACAAGATCCCACTGCCCATGCGGAGATGCTAGCGATTCGTGCGGCAACCAGAAAAACTGATAGTCTTTATCTAACCGACTGTACCCTGTACGTGACTTTAGAACCTTGTCCGATGTGCGCGGGGGCAATTATTCATTCTCGCCTGGGTTTGCTAGTTTATGGTGCTGACGATCCTAAAACAGGAGCGATACGTACCGTTGCTAATCTACCTGATAGTTGCTGTTCCAACCATCGTTTACAGGTATTAGCCGGGATTCAAGAATCATCATGTCGTAAACAGCTACAAACCTGGTTTGCTCATCGTCGATGAAGGGGCTGCGCCTGAGCTTTTAGCTGTGTGGAAACGTCGAACACAGACTATTTATCCCTCTGCGTCTTTTTGTCTTTGTACCTTTGCGCCTCTGTGTCTTTGTGTTTTTGTGCCTTATCGAAGTATACCCTTTAAGGTTGTGTGGGTATCCTCTCACATCAGTTTCCTCGCCTAAATCAGCAACGCCAAAAACGTTTACTATTAACGAAGCTATCTTACTTCAAGCATCATCCACAATGTGCCGATTATTAGGTTATCTGGGTTCTTCAATTCAACTAGATCGTATACTACTCAAACCAGAACATTCTTTGGTGGTTCAGAGCTATCAGCCGCGGGAAATGACCGCAGGACTACTCAATGCTGATGGTTTTGGTATTGGTTGGTATGGCGAGCCAAATAATCCGCCCTATGCCTATAAAAATATCTTACCAATCTGGAATGATGCCAACCTGCCGCAGTTGGGACGCTATATCAAATCTTCTTGCTATTTGGGATACGTGCGGAGTGCTACTTCTAACCTGTCAGTAGACATGATCAACTGCCAACCATTCTCTCATCAGAATTTGCTGTTTGTCCATAATGGCTTCATTGATGATTTTCGTCAGACTCTCTATCGACCTATTCGTAATAAACTCGACGATTTTGCCTATCGACGGATTGAAGGCACTACGGACTCAGAACATATTTTTGCGCTGATTGTCAACGAACTAGAAGGCGATCGCCATTTGAGTTTACAAGAGGCTTTAAATAGGGTGATTATCAAACTGATCGAATTAGCTAGTCCCGACAACATTGATTTTTCTGCCAATATAGTTTTAACCAATGGTACCGAGCTTGCTGCCTCCCGCTACTCTAACCGCGAAGCTAGCCCCACTCTATACTATACAAAAGAGCATTCTTTAGGAACTGGAATAATTATCGCCTCAGAACCCCTATTTGAGGGAAATTGGACTAGCATTCCTGAAAAAAGCCTCATTGGTGTAGGAGAAAATCTTGAAGTCATTATCAACTCAATTTCGTAGGGATTCTATTGCTAGAACTTTTGGGCAGGCTCGCCTCAATACCCTAGATTTGCTAGCTCAAATTGATGAATCGCTCTTTTTTCAGCAGGTTCATTCAGAATTTAGCCCGATCGGCTGGCACTTTGGTCATATAGCTTTTACCGAGGCATATTGGCTCCTAGAATACCTGGCAGGTTCACCTCTGGCTGTTCCCGAATCGTATCAGCCTTTATTTGCCGCAGATGGCTTACCTAAGCATGAACGACAAAATTTACCCTGCATTGCCACGATCAAACAGTATTTACAGACAGTTAGGAATAAAACCCTAAAGTATTTAGCAACTGCACCCATAATTCAGCAAGAAAGGCTGTGGCGCTGGCTGATTCAACATGAAGGTCAACACTGTGAAACCATTTCTTTTCTATGGCAGCTTTATCGACAGCAAAATTTAGATATTGTCGATTTTAGCCATTCTTCCTTAGTTATCAAGACCAATAAGACCCAAGCTACCTTAAGTTCAGACAGCAGCGAAATGGTGGAGGTGAAGGCAGGAAAGTTTATGCTTGGCTGTAATGCGGTCAACGCACTCGACAACGAACGTCCTGCTGATGAGATATATTTAGATACCTTTATGATTGATCGTTATCCTGTTACCTGTGAGCAATACTTAAAGTTTATGACTTCTGGTGGCTATCAGCAGGCCAAATACTGGAGTGAAGCAGGTTGGCAATGGTTACAACAATATCCCGTCAATCAGCCGTTATATTGGTCAAATAATCCCGATTGGCTAGATCATCCTGTAGCAGGGGTGAGTTATTACGAAGCCGAAGCCTACGCTAATTTTATTCAGAAAAGATTGCCCACCGAAGTCGAATGGGAAAAAGCCGCCCAGGGAGCATCTTTTAACTGTAATCATGGTCGTTTGATCGGGCATACAACCCCCGTTGATACCTACGAAGAAGCCAGCCGATATGGTTGTCAGGATATGCTCGGTAACGTTTGGGAATGGACAGCCTCGTGGTTTGATGGCTATGCGGGTTTTACTCCTTATCCTTATCTAGGCTACTCAAAGATATATTTCGATGGCGAGCATCGGGTTTTGCGTGGCGGTAGCTGGGCGACTAGTAAGGAGGGGCTAAGAACTAGTTTCCGTAACTGGTATCATCCTCAAGTCCGACAGATATTTGCGGGATTCCGCTGTGCCAAAGATTAATTACTGACTACTGATTACTAAACTAATGCCTTGGCTGATTTACTCTGTCGTCTTCGTGTTTATCTTCTAGCCAGTAGATCCGACTCTGATTGGGGGTGGTTAAGGTGCTATATTGCTCCATCAAACTTTGAGTCTGCTGTGGATCGAAATTGTGATTTAGCTGTTCTCGCAGCTTTGTCACCCTGGCATCTGTTTCCTGTACCTGGATTCTTAGTTCTTTTAGCTTTGCCTGTTGTGTAAGGTGATAGGGCAGCAGTCTAAAAAAAGAAGCGATCGCACCAATGGCAATAGCCCAACTCAAAATCAGCTTAAGGCTAATTTCTGCTGTTACTCCCCGATAAGGATTGTGGCGCTTGCGGGAACCGCGACGGACTGGTTTATCAACTTGTTTGCCAGAACTCATCACTCTAACGCCCCCTACTAATGAGGACTCTAGGTTAACAACTGTGAATTATATTCGCCAACCTAAAGCCCCACCCTAAGATCTCAACTGCTAAGCAGCAAATCTATTTTAAGCTACAAAATTTGAGCTACAAAACTTACTTATAAAGCTCTGTAGATAAGCGAATCGCCATAATTCCTGGTAGCAAAGCAATGGCTAGGGCGATAAATATTTGAGTATCTGTTAGAGGCATAGTGATTATTACTCCTTATGTTTTATTTGAACAATAAGCTATTTCATCACCAATTTGCGGCAAAATCGCCCCTCTGCGAAACATCTTGTAACAAGATGCAACATAATTAAGAAGAAAGCTCATTCAAAAACTGGTTGAATTGAGGAGAAAATGACCAACGGTCAGAGCACAAAGGCGCATAACGAGGCTTTGCCTCTAGCCCCCCTGCGGGGCTGCTGCACGGACGCGCTGTGCCGCATGTGTCCGTCGTTTTATATCCGAAGGTGTATCCACGGACGCTTTGCGCCCTAGCCGCCCAGCGGCGGACTGCACGTACGTGCTGTGGACGGCGGAGTAATCTCTGACTAAATCTGCCGAATAGAATTTTTCATCCCAAGATTTTTCATTTTAATTTTAAAAAAATATTATTGAATGTTAGAAAACATAGTTGATTATTTTACCGATGCAGGAGTTGAAGTTTACCTGATACTCTTGGTTTTAGTGGTTTTAGAAGCTGTATTATCTGCGGATAATGCGATCGCCCTGGCGGCGATCGCCAAAAGCGTCAAAGATCCTAAGTCACAGCAGCAAGCGCTCAATATTGGCTTGGTCGGGGCGTATGTTCTCCGAATCGCGCTTATTTTCGCCGCTACCTGGGTAATTAAATATTGGCAGTTCGAGCTGTTAGGGGCAATATATCTGCTGTGGCTAGTTTATGATTATTTTTCTACGGGAGAAGATCAGACAGAGGAAGAAAGAGCTTTAGGTTTTAAATCTGTATGGCAAATTGTCCCGACTATTGCCATTACCGATCTGGCTTTTTCCCTTGATAGTGTCACTTCCGCGATCGCTATTACCGAAGATACCTGGTTAATTGTGGCGGGAGGAACTATGGGCATCATTATCCTCCGCTTTCTGGCAGGCTTATTTATTCGCTGGCTGCAAGAATATACTTATCTTGAAGATGCAGGATTTATCACCGTTGGCTTTGTCGGCTTACGTCTGCTGCTCAAGGTTGGGTTACCAGACTACCTAATTCCTGAATGGGTCACAATTGCGGTAGTCGCCATCTTCTTCACCTGGGGCTTTTCCAAGAAAGAAGAGATCAAAGAAGAAAACTAACTATTTGACCTGCATGAGAAACTCTCCTCGCCGAGCTAAATTGAGGAGAGCATAACTAAAAATATGCGCCAACGCGCTGTGTACTAAAAACTAGAAACTAAAAACTTAAACTTAATACGTCCGTTTTGCTGTCGCCAGACGAGAAATAATGCTGGTAACTAAAACCAATAGCACGAGAATAAATGCCGCGCCCCAGGCTAATTCCTGCTGGTTTTGGAAAGGAACGATCGCAAAGTTATATACCAGAACGGCCAAAGAGGCTGTCGGTTCAACTAATAGCTCGTCCCAGTTAGGCCAAAACTGGGTAAATAGGGCGGTAAACAAGAGAGGAGCAGTTTCCCCTGCGGCACGAGCGATCGCCAGGGTAACGCCTGTAATGATGGCGGGTAGGGCGGCTGGCAAAACAACTTGCAGCACGGTTTGATACTGGTTTGCACCAATGCCCACCGAAGCCTGTCGGACATCTTGGGGTACTAGCTTGAGGGACTCGTCGGTGGTACGGACAATAATCGGCAGCATCAAAATTGAGAGGGCAAAACCTCCAGCCCAAGCTGAATAGGTTTTAAAAGTTAGCACGACGGCGCTGTAGGCAAATACGCCAACGATGATTGAAGGCACGCCACTTAGAACATTAGTCGCAAACCGAATCCACTCAGCCGCTTTCCCCTCATTAAATTCTGAGAGATAAATTGCCGCCATTATTCCCAGAGGAACGCTAATTAATGCCCCAATTCCGACCATCAGCATAGTTCCCACAATAGCGTTACCAAAACCGCCACCATCAACTAGAGGAGGAGGGGGTAGCTCTGTAAAGACAGAGGCGGATAAAGAACCGATTCCCTTAGTAATTAAATAGCTCAGAATAATGAAGAGAGGAATAATTGCTAAGAGGGTAAAGAAACCCGCAATACCACTCATGATTAAACCGAATAGAGTGCGGGGGGAAGTAGGGTTACGCTTGAGACTGATCTCGCCGTAGCCTGATTTTGCTATTTTGGATGTTGCCATTGTATTTCTTAATTAGCTGGAATCGAATCTTTATAAATGCTGATTAATATCTAGATTTTCTGGAGCCTGGTAACCAGTAGCTGAGCCAAAACATTTACTACCAAAGTGATAAAAAAGAGAATTAGCGCCGCATACATCAAGGCTGCTACCTGTAAGCCGCTAGCTTCAGCAAACTGATTGGCTAATAGGGAGGAAACTGTATTAGAAGGCTCAAATACCGAGGTATTAACCCTGTTAGAGTTGCCGATCAACATGGTTACAGCCATGGTTTCGCCTAATGCTCTACCCAAAGCCAGCATAATGCCGCCAATAATGCCCGAAGAGGCGGCGGGGAGAATAATTTTGAGAATTGCTTCCCAGCGCGTTGCCCCTAAGCCAACAGCAGCCTGTCGTAAACCAATATCGACGTTGGTAATTGCATCACGACCAATCGCCGCAATTGTCGGTAGAATCATCACTGATAAAATTAGCGCGGCAGGAAGCATCCCTGGCCCTCTGAGGGGAGTAAAGCCTTTGAGGAAAGGAATCAGCACAAAAATGCCCCACAGACCGTAGACGACACTAGGTACGGCTGCCAGTAACTCGACCAAAAAGACAATTACCCTTTGAACCGCGGGGGGAAAATAATCTTCGCTCAAGAAAATTGCTACTCCCAAACCGATCGGCACGGAAATTGCTAGAGCAATAAAAGAGCTAACCAGAGTGCCATAAATTGCGGGCCACACTCCATACTCTTTGCGGACAGGGTTCCAACTGCTGGTTGACATGAATTTTAGACCAAATTCTTGGACGGCTGGCATGGCGGCGATCGCCACCTGAATCGTGATCCAAAATAGGACACCAGCGATCGCAAAAGCCAAAATTTTTGCAATCCAATAAAAAGCACTGTCTAAGCTTCTTTCCATTCCCGCACGCGGCTCAATTCGGGGAGTTTGATTATTCATAAATATTTAATTTGTTTGACTTTGCTCTAAATAATTAAACTTGTAGTAAAAATATAGATTGCAAATTATTTTACTAGTATTTATCTATTTATTTACAATACTCTGATTAAGCCTGGGTAAAGCTTTAGTGATCGAAAATTGTCTTGATGTTCGGAGATCTATTTGCGCTAGAGTTTATAAAGTACCAAAGGTTTTATTCGGAGATCTTAAAACATGGTTTTATCCGCAGGCATTACAGCTCCAGCTTTTACCACTACTGACGATCAGGGAAATAGCGTTTCTCTTGCCGACTTTAAAGGTAAAACAGTTGTGCTTTATTTTTATCCCAAAGACGATACCCCAGGATGTACCAAACAGGCGCAAAGCTTTCGCGATAGTTTTGCCGAGTATCAAAATAAAGACATGGTGGTTCTCGGTGTCAGTCAAGACGACCAAGCATCCCATCAAAAGTTCAAGGAAAAATATGGCTTGCCTTTTCAGCTTTTAGTCGATAGCGATGGCGCAATTACCCAAGCTTATGATGTTGATGGTGGTGGCTATGCCAAACGTGTTACCTACATTATTGATGCTGAAGGTAAAATCGCTCAGGTTGACAGCAATGTCCAAACCAGCAGTCATGCTACAGATGTACTAAAAAGCATTGGCTAGCGCCAATGTATGGAAATAACGATTGATTAATTAATTATTGGCTAGCTGAATATAAAAAGCGACTCCATCTTGCCCTTCAACTCTGAATTGAGAATCACTTTCTAGCAAGTCATCTCGTTCGGTAACAGAAGTGGTAAATAGGTGAAAATCGTCAGCGACATGGTAGAGGCGATATAGCTCAGTTGTGTTTGCTTGAGAGCGATCGTAGGCATAGTAAGCTATGTCCTCATAATCGTAACTATTTAGATTATCGGTGATGTAGTCTCGCTCTACGGCATCAGTAGTAAACAGATGTGTTCCTGTGGTGCGGTTGAGAAAACGATAAACAGGTTTTGCTCCCGTTAAGGGGTCTAGCTCCAGAGCAGATGCGGAAGCAAATAATTCTCCTTCATAAGTAAAGTGAGGCAGTTGGGCAATTATCGCCGCTTTTTCTACTGCTGAGGAAGTGTGAAAATAAGTATTGTGGTCAGTACGCAAGAAGCTATAAATGGGTTTTGTAGACTGAGCATTCGCGGCAAAATAATCTATTATTTCTGTGCCAGAAAGATGATTAATAGTTTCTACCAATCCCGATCCTGGGTTGAAGTCCACAAAGAAATCGGCGATCGCCAAATCTTGTTGCCGCTCGACCACTCCATTACGATCAAGATCCAAGATCAAATCATGATCCGACTTGTATAAGCCAATCCTGTCTGTTGTCGAGGAACCCAGATTAAGAGGAA
>JBCBWB010000145.1:0-12735 GCA_039817275.1 Cyanobacteria bacterium J06648_1
GTTAGAATCTTTAGTCGATGATTCTGAATTTCAACAGCAGTGGCGAGAAACGCTACAGACAGTCAAACAGGATTTAGCCGACTATACTCAAAAACATTTAGGAGTTAGCGTCAATCCCGAATCATTGTTTGATATCCAGGTTAAGCGCATCCATGAATATAAGCGTCAGCATCTCAACGTTTTATATATCATTGCCCTCTATAATCGTCTGAAGCAAAATCCCGATTTAGAGATCGTTCCCCGCACCTTTTTCTTCGGCGGGAAAGCGGCGCCAGGCTACTATATGGCAAAGTTGATTATCAAGCTGATTAACTCGGTGGCAGAAGTAGTCAATAATGATTCTGAAGTTAGCGATCGCCTCAAGGTGGTATTTCTTGCCGACTACAACGTCAAACTAGCTCAACGGGTTTATCCTGCGGCGGATCTGTCCGAGCAAATATCGATGGCGGGGAAAGAAGCATCAGGTACGGGAAATATGAAATTTGCTCTCAACGGCGGCTTAATTATTGGTACCCTCGACGGTGCAAATGTAGAAATCCGACAGGAAGTGGGAGAAGAGAACTTTTTCTTGTTTGGCTTAGAAAGTGATGAAGTAAAACAGCTCCAAGCCGAGGGCTATAATCCCCGTAAATATTACCAAAACAACCCCGAACTAAAACAGGCGCTCGATGCCCTAGCGGCGGGTAAATTTTCTGGCGGCGACCAAAAACTATTCCAGCCGATTGTCGATAACCTGTTAAATAGTGACCCTTATTTACTTTTGGCTGATTTTCAATCCTATATTGACTGTCAGAGTCGAGTTTCCGAGGCGTTCACCAATAAAGTAGCCTGGACAAAAATGTCTATACTCAACGTCGCACGGATGGGTAAATTTTCGAGCGATCGCGCCATCCAAGAATACTGCGACGATATTTGGCATGTTCAACCTGTACCCGTTGAGATAGCAGAATATTCATCAGCAAACGCCGTCTTGCAGGCTAACTAACTCATATCTTTTAAACTAGGGTTTGGTTAGATAATGCTTCAATGCCTAGCTATATTTTAAATTTAGATCTAGGCAAAGCTGAAGAAGAGCGATCGCCTTACCGCAATAATTTATCGGCAGAGTTAACAATATTGCTGTTGTTCATTCTTAGCCATGGCAAAACCTCTAGAAAAAGCCGAGCGCCTGGAAGTAAAAACTCGTAGCGAACTAAGAAAGTGGCTGGAGAATAATCACAACCGAACCTCGGGAGTATGGTTAATTAGATATAAAGAGGCTTTGATACTTCCCCATGATTTAAAATCGGCTTGCACCAACAACGCGATCGCTTATCAAAACTGGTTGGCTTTTCCGCCCTCGGTCAAAAAAGGTATTTTGGAGTGGATCAAAAACGCCAAGCGTCAGGAAACAAGAGTAAAGCGGATTACAGAAACCGTCAGCAAAGCGGTACAAAATGTTAGAGCTAACTATTAAAATCTGTTGCCCAAGTTCTATCAACTTTAGATCGTACTCAGAAATAATGGTAAGCTCTTTGATTTTATTTCGTTGCCCATCTCGCCTTAGAAAACCGCCCGATCGTGATGGCAAATACTCGCCTGTGGAAATCAAGAATTTTATTTGTTTTCTCGGGCAAGACTTTCAGAGTGTCATACAGTTATTTAGATGATCATGATTGTATTAGTTCTCAATGCTGGTTCGAGTAGTCAGAAAAGCTGTCTCTATCAATTAGGCGAATCTATCCCAGAACAACCTTTAGCACCTTTGTGGGAGGCTAGTATTGATTGGCGAGCCGAACAAGAAGGTATTTTAACAGTTGAAAGTAACGGTATCGAACAAAAAATTGAATTAGACGATCGCCATACCGCCTTAAAAATTCTTTTAGAAACTCTAACTCAGGGAACAACTAAGGTCTTGGCTAGTTTAGCAGCAATAGACGTAGTTGGGCATCGGGTCGTACATGGCGGAGCAAACTATAGTCAGCCAGTATTAATTGATGCTGAAGTAAAAAAAGCGATCGCCGATTTGATTCCCCTCGCACCCAGCCATAATCCCGCCAATTTAGCAGGGATTAAAACAATTGAGTCGCTGTTACCTGAAGTATCTCAAGTGGCGGTATTTGACACGGCGTTTCACACCACAATCCCCGAATATGCCAAGGTTTACCCGATTCCCTATCACTATTATCAACAAGGAATACAGCGCTATGGCTTTCACGGTACTAGTCATCAGTATTGCGCCCAGCGTACTGCCCAAATTTTGCAGCAGCCTTTAGAAACACTGAAGGTTGTTATATGTCATCTCGGTAACGGCTGTTCGTTATCCGCCGTCAAAAATGGCACCTGTATTGATACGACCATGGGTTTTTCTCCCCTAGAAGGATTAATGATGGGCAACCGTAGTGGCTCAATTGATCCACAAATTATGATTTATTTAATGCAGGAGGATGGCTTAAGCGTGGCAGAGGTGAATCAGATACTCAACCAGGAGTCGGGCTTAAAAGGAGTTAGCGGCATATCCCACGATCTGAGAAAAGTCGCCAAGGCGATCGCCAATGGTAACCAGCAGGCATTACTAGCCTATGAAATCTATCTTCATCGACTCAAAAAAGAGATCGGCGCTATGGTGGCTAGCCTCAATGGTTTAGATGTTCTGGTGTTTACGGCAGGGGTAGGAGAAAACAAAGCAGCCCTGCGGTCAAAAGTTTGTGAGGGCTTGTCTTATTTGGGTTTACAGCTAGATGAAACTAAAAACGAAACCCAACCTGTCGATCAAAATATTGCTGCTGATGATTCACCAGTACAAATATTAGTAATTCATACTCAAGAAGATTGGGCGATCGCCAGTGCCGCATATCAATTGGTGGTAGCTGCTTAAGAGATTTGGGAATTGCGATCGTAGTTCAATTATGTGGATGGAGATCGCCTAAAAAAATAAGAGTAATCTTACACTAATACTAGTTTTCTAAATAGTGGTTAATCTGTAAGACTATTTGCTCTAAAGTTCCGCGATCGCACATTGCGCCTAAGCAATATTCTGGATCTGACAATAAATAACCAGCGTAACTCGCATTTTCTTGGGAAGAGAATGAAAACAAATGGTTTTTGTACTGACCACCAAACCTTTATATATTTTAAATGGCGATCGCTAAGATCAATCCGATATTAAGCATAATCGCCTGATTTTAAGCTCTAGCTCAAGTTGATCTCACTCTACTCAGGTAAATTAATAACGAGGGAGTAATTTACCTGGACTTAGTTGATGTTGTTGAATAAAATCCCTGGACGTGGCTACCTGCTGATTGCAGTTCTAATTTTTGCGGCTTCTAACTCTGTAACTCAAAGACTGATCGATTTGGGTGCGGCGAATTTAATTGATGGTAGAAATCCGATCTCTTTTTGTAACGTGCTGTTTGTCGGCAATCTCTGTGCGTTGATTGCTTTGGCGGCAGTATATGGCCGAGAATGGAGTCCTGGGGCTTTGAATCGCTTAAAGCTGACGGATTGGCTAAGTTTAATTGCGGTTGCGGCTTTATCTGGAGCCTTAGCGCCAGCAATGTTCTTTTTTGCCTTAGAACGCACGGCGGTAAATAATGTTGTACTGATTGGTAGAATTGAGCCGCCGATTACCCTGGCTTTATCAGTTTTAATTTTGCGATCGCGCGTCAATCTTCAGATCGTTGTCGGTGCGATCTTGGCTTTTATGGGGGTGGTTTTGACCATTGTGCTGCAACCAGCTGGTGTAGATACGATTAATATGGCAGGGTTTTCGATCGGCGCTGGAGAATTGATGACGGCAATTGGGGCGATCGCCCTCGCTGTTGCCAACATTATTAGTAAAATCAAGCTAGAGAATATTTCTTTGGGCATTTTCTCTATCTTTCGCACCGCAGTGGGAACAGTTATTTTCTTTTCCCTGACGGCGAAAGTATATGGCATCGAACACTTTCAGGATGCTTTTGAGCCGATTCTGTGGCAATGGATGCTGCTTTATGGTGCGGTGATTGTGGTGGGGGGACAGCTTGCTTGGTTTCGGGGTTTGAAGTATACCCAAGCGGCAGATGTTTCTTTAGCTAATTCAATTAGTCCGATCGCGGGCATTTTGTTTGCCTTTCTGATTTTGGGAGAAGTGCCGACTATTGCTCAGTATCTTGGCGGTAGCGTCATTGTAATCGGAATTATCCTCAGTCAGATTGGCGCAGGGAAGCAAAAGCGCTCACTGAAGGAAATGGATACTCAAGTAGGATTCAAAGGTATGTAGGTTAGACCAGATTGGCTTTGGGCAAGAGAAGTAAAGCTACAAGTAAAGCTAATTTTAAAAGTAGAGGAGCAAAGATCAAGCTAAGAACAGTACAAAGACAGGCAACCAAGCCAGCCGAGACGGCCTCAATCTCTTCGGTTAAGGTCAGCTTGAGATATCCCGCAACGCTAGCAATAGTCAAGGTAATTAGTAAACTCATTTGCCCAACTCCATCGGTAATTTATCGTCTAAATTAGAATATGTCTGGGGCGACTTGAGATATGCACAAAGTTTAGTCTAGCGATCGCCTTAGAAGAGCTTAAATGAATACCTCGATCAGAATAGGTGGTTACAGTAGTTAGGCTAAATAATACAAATTTACTAAAAAATTTTCTAGTGCAGAATTTGCTTGATCACACTATCGTTAAATATCAACTGCGTCATACAGCATCGTAGATCGACTCTACGTTCGGGGATTCAATGCAAGAAAAGTGGCAACTACTATCAACCGAAACCGCACCGCCAGAATTTGTTATGGGGGTGGAAAGAATTACTGGGCGAGACAGTAAGTATTGCGCCCAACTTTTGTGGCAGCGGAACATTAGAGATTTATCAAAGCTGCCAGGATTTTTGGATTCTAGATCGTATCAGCCGACTAGCGCCAGTGCTTTTGGCAAAGAAATGATATGGGCGATCGCTCGATTGATTCAGGCACGCAACCAGGCAGAAAAAGTTACTATCTGGGGTGATTTTGATGCTGATGGGATTACTTCCACTAGTGTTCTCTGGGATGGTTTGGGGCAGTTTTTTCCCCAGCAGCTTCAGCTTGACTATTATATTCCCAACCGTATGACAGAATCCCACGGCTTGAACTGTTCTGGGATCGATAAGTTAAACTCCACAGGGACAAAGCTAATCGTCACCTGCGATACGGGTAGCACTAATCTAGAAGAGATCGCCTACGCTAGCTCATTAGGAATCGATATTATCGTCACCGATCATCATACCCTGCCCGATCAGCGTCCTGAAGTTACCGCCATCATTAACCCCCGCTATTTTGCATCGGATCATCCTTTGTATAACCTATCTGGGGTAGCAGTAGCCTACAAGCTAGTTGAGGGACTATATGATGCCTTGCCCGATATTCCTCGTCAGCCGATTGAGAATTTATTAGATCTCGTCGCAATTGGCTTAATCGCCGACTTGGTGGAGTTGAAAGGAGACTGTCGCTATCTGGCACAGGTGGGGATTAAACAGCTCAGGAAACAAACTAATCCCCAGACGATGACTCGCCCTGGAGTAGCTAAGTTACTGGAGTTTTGTAAGCGAAATGGCGATCGCCCGACGGATATTTCTTTTGGTTTGGGACCCAGAATTAATGCAGTAAGTCGGATTCATGGTGACGCTAGTTTTTGTGTCGAATTGTTAACCAGTCAGGAGCAGCAGAAATGCCAGCATTTAGCAGAAGAGGCGGAATTAGCCAACACCCGCCGTAAGTCGTTACAAAAAGACACGATTAAGCAGGTTACCAAAAAGCTAGAACAGCTAGATCTATCTACTACCTCGGTAATTGTTCTCGAAGATCCCCAATGGCAGGGGGGAGTATTGGGTTTGGCAGCGGGACAAATCGCTCAGGAATATGGTCGTCCCACGGTGCTTTTGAGTAGCGGTGGTAGCAACAATGACGACATGGCAAGAGGTTCGGCGAGATCGGTGAACGGTATTGATTTATATCAGCTAGTAAAATCCCAGTCCGATTTGCTGCATCGTTTTGGAGGGCATCCCTTTGCCGCGGGTTTGAGTCTGCCGATGGCTAATCTTGACTTATTGCGCGAGGGAATGAATCAACAGCTACGACAGCAAACCGATATTAGTGAGTTAATCCCCCAGGTGGATATTGATCTGGTGGTGACAGTGGCGGATCTGGGTCAAGATTTATTCGATGAGCTAAGACAGCTTGAACCCTATGGGATGGGCAATCCTATTCCCAAGCTGCTGATTGAAAACTGCTGGTTTAAAAACGCCTGGAATAAAAATATTCAGGATCGTCGCGGCAAAAAGATTCAGTATATTAAAACGACATTTAACATTTGGGATGATACTAGTAGCCAGGGTTTTCCTGGGTTGTGGTGGGGACATTATAAAGACGAAATTCCCGTTACAGGTAAGTGTAATGCGATCGCCGAACTGGATTTTAATACTTTTAGCAAACGTTATGAAATAAGATTAATTGCCCTTAGTTCAGTGGCTGAAAATTCACTCTGGAATTCCGATTTGGAATTGAACCATCAGCTAATTGATCGTCGTTCTAACCCCATCGAATTAGACAATTTAACTATTCCTCTAGAGCAGGCTCAACTATTACAAAACTGCCCCGAAAGCTGGAGCGTCCTCCGCCACCAATATCAACAGGCAAAGTCTGGCGATCGCTCTTTGGTCTTGGCTTACGAACCCGAATTGACCGCTGATGCGATCGCTATTTGGCAGCAGCTTGTGGGAATTATTAAGTATCTCGTCCGCACTCAAAAACCCGTCACTAAATTAGCAATTAAAACTAAATTAAACTTGAGCGATCGCAGCTTTTATTTAGGTCTAAAAGCCCTGTATCAATTTGGTTTTCAACATCAAATAGAAGAAGATGAATATCGCTTTTCTCTAACAGAAAATATCCAAAAAACAGAGCCGCAACTAGCATTAAATAACTTCCTCTCAGCAGTTAAAGAAGAAAAATTTCAGCAGCAATACTTTCATCAAGTTCCCCTACCCACAATCACGCAGCAGCTACTTACCTAAAATACCGACACCGATCTCCCTACCTAAAAACCACGGTAACTAATTATCGCTCAGACGATAAACTTCTTCGGCAACACGCTTGAGACGTTTCAACTGCGCCTGCATGTCCCTTTTGGTGAGCCTAGCGGCAAAAGTATTAAATCCCCAGCCAACAATCGGATTAGGAATTTCAAATTCAAAACGGTTGAGCAAAAATGTTCCTGTATTCGTCGGCTGACACTCCCAGCGATCGCGTCCCTTAAAAAAGCCATCAAACTCCCAGACAATTAAGCCAGGCTCTCTTTCTGCCACAACGCTCCGTAAACTGGGCTGGAGTAGAGGAATCTTGATCGTAAAGCGGCTCAGACTCCCAACTTTCGTACTCCAAGTGCCGATGGGTTTACATTGCAACATGGGATTGAGCCAACGATGCATCAACTTTAGGTCAGTCAAACATTCTTCCGTAATTACAGAGCTAGCTTTGATCCTGATGGATTGTTCAAAAACTTGAGACGGCATAGATATAGATACAGTTAACAAAACACTCTAAGTTACAGTGACCCAATTTAAAAATCTTAAAACATCTCGCCAATTAAAGTCAGTTTTTGCTTAATTTAGAGGGAAAAAAGAAAGAAAATATTAAGTTAAATTTCAGCATATTAGCTGAAAAAAAGCTAAGATTATTAACTTTTTAAGCTTTGGCAAATTAATTTGGCATAATTATCGCAGAAAAATATATTTGCTTGTTGCAGAACAAGACATCTGTATTATTTCCCGCTAACATTTATGCGGAAATGACTAGATGAATTAAGACTAAAAAAACATGACACAAATAATTAGTAGTATTTCGTCACTAGATCCTCTGCTACTGGCACAGGCAAACCCCCTAGACCAAATTTTAGCTCCTTTGGGGGTTGATCTTGGTCAATCTTTAATTGGGTTGCTCAAGGCAGTGGCGATCTTTATTGTTGGTTGGATCATTGCCAGCATCATTAAAGGCGTTGTCAAAAAAATCCTCAACAGCACCGATATTGATAATAAGATCGCGGCGGCTGTCACTGGACAAAGAGGCGGCGAATCGTTTCCAATTGAAAACTGGATTGCCACACTGATCTTTTGGATCATCATGCTGTTTGTAATCATAGCGGCATTAAATGCCCTCCAGTTACAGGCAGTATCTGCACCTCTAAATACGCTTTTAGATCAGATTACGGGCTTTATACCCAAGCTTTTGGGTGCGGCTGCTTTGTTAGGTATTGCCTGGTTAGTAGCAACAGTAGTCAAAACTATTGTCACTAGAGGTTTGGGAGCCTTAAATATCGAGCAGCGCATGGGGCTTACCAGTGCTGATACAGGAGATTTTTCTCTTACCGATACTTTGGGTAATGCTCTCTACTGGTTTATCTTCCTACTGTTTTTGCCCGCCGTACTCAATGCTTTACAGCTAAACGGCACTCTTGAGCCAATTCAAGGAATGCTCAACGAAGTTTTGGCTTTGTTGCCTAATATTTTAGGAGCCGTAATCATTGGGGCAGTGTTCTGGTTTATTGCCAACATAGTAAAACGTATTGTTAGTAATCTATTAGCGGCTACAGGTATTGATAATATCGGACGCAAAGCTGGTTTAGGTGCTGGAGGCAGAGGACAGTCTCTATCGTCCATCATTGGAACTATAGTTTTTGTGCTAATTCTGATTCCTGGGATTATTTCAGCTTTAGAACAGCTTCAGATCAGCGCCATCTCCGAACCAGCTACAGACATGCTGAATCAGGTGCTTGATCTACTGCCCAAAGTATTTGCCGCAGGGGTAGTTCTCGCTTTCTTCTATTTTGCCGCCCAGTTTGTCTCAGAATTTGTCACCAATATTCTTACCAACATTGGTTTCAACAATCTTTTACAGTGGCTGGGTATTGCTTCTGCCGAACCTGGTACTAGTACCACTCCCGACGACTCTAGTCTGGGCGAACCCGTCGATCTAGGGATGGCAACAGAACAACCCACCATGATTCAAACAGAACCTACCGTGGGTTCAAAAACACCTTCTGAGCTGGTTGGCTTGCTTTGCTTAGTAGCAATCATGTTGGTGGCGACTCTCACCGCTGTTGACATCCTGGGTATTCCTGCCCTAGAAGATGTATTCCGCATTATTTTGGCGATCGCTGGTCAAGTTTTAATCGGCGTAATCGTCTTTGGTATTGGTCTATATCTAGCTAACTTGGCCTACAACCTGATCCTATCTTCGGGGACTTCTCAGTCTCGTCTATTGGCTCAGTCGGCGCGGATTGCAATTATTACTCTTGTGGGTGCGATGGCACTTAATCGCATGGGTATCGCTCCTAATATTGTTAACCTGGCGTTTGGTTTAATTCTTGGTGGTATCGCTGTGGCGATCGCTCTTGCCTTTGGCTTGGGTGGACGCGAAGTTGCCAGAGAAGAACTAAAATCCTGGGTTGGCTCTTTTAAAGGGAAGTAAGTTATTAGCTGCGCGATGCTACCGCATCGCTAGTCGTCGTTGACGACACGAACGCACTTGCGTTCCCGCTCTCGGCTCTCAGTAGATTATTACTGGGAGTTTTTTTATACTTACTTTTTTTGGCCTTGCTGATCCTTGATGGGTTATGTAATCCTAATCAGATATCCCTTATTTCTTACTATATTTTTATACCTTTATCGGTTATTCTTTGTCTGAGATATTATTTCATTAGCGAGTTTTTACAAACGTACCGCGCTTTTGGATAAGCTAGTTATATATATCTAGCTTCGTGGGTGGCAAAGAGAGGAATCGATTGAGCAAGCAAACAACCCTAATAGACCGATTACAAGAGCAGGCGAGTACTCAGCCCGATAAAAAGGCATTTACTTTCTTGGCTGATGGCACAACTGAGATCGACCATCTTACTTATCAGAAACTCAATGAGAAAGCAAAGGCGATCGCTTTTGTCTTACAAGATCGTCATGCTCAAGGACAACGAGCCTTGTTGCTCTTTCAGCCAGGATTGGATTTTATTACCGCCTTCCTAGGCTGTCTCTATGCAGGTGTGGTTGCCGTTCCCGTCTATCCTCCCCGAGCCAATCGTTCGATTGAACGTTTACTGTCGATTGTGGCAGATGCCTCAGCTAGCTTCGCTCTCACTACGGAAGTTATTCAAGCGCAGGTAGCTAGCAAGTTTGCCGAACACAATGCCACAGAAAAGGTACGGTTTATTGCGACAGATGCCCTCGACATAGATTCGGCGGCGAGCTGGCAGCATCCCGATCTCACCTCAGATAGTCTGGCTTTTTTGCAGTATACCAGCGGTTCGACAGGTAAACCTAAGGGAGTAATGGTTAGTCATGGGAATGCGATCGCCAATTCGGAGGCGATTAGATTTTGCTTTGGTAACCAGCGGGAACATAGACTGGTTTCCTGGCTTCCTCCCTATCATGACATGGGCTTGATTGGCTCGATTATCCAGCCTGCTTACGTCGGCTCATCAATGTATCTGCTGGCTCCTGTGACCTTTTTACAGCGTCCCTACCGCTGGCTACAGGCAATCTCCCACTATCGTGGACAAACTAACGGCGGCCCCAATTTTGCCTACGATCTCTGTGTTGAGCGTGTTACTACAGAGCAAAAAGCAACTTTGGATCTAAGCTGTTGGGAGCTGGCTTTTTCTGGTGCCGAGCCAGTTAGAGCAGCTACCCTTGATCGCTTTAGCGATTATTTTCGCGAGTGCGGTTTCCGTCGTCGAGCTTTCTATCCTTGCTACGGCATGGCAGAATCTACCCTAATGATTACGGGCAATAGAAGAGGTGTCGAGCCGATAGTTGCTACCTTTGACGTTAAGCAGCTAGAAGAAAATAAAGCAATAGAAGCTGCCCAGGATGACAACAGCATTACCCTAGTTAGCAGCGGCAGCAATTCTCCCGAACAAAACTTGGCAGTTGTCGAACCCGAAACCAGACAAAAGTTGGCTGATGGCTTGGTCGGAGAAATTTGGACAAAAAGCGCCAGCGTCGCTCAGGGCTATTGGCAGCGTCCAGAATTGAGTGAGTATAGTTTTGATGGAGTATTGGCAGATACTCAAGAAGCAGGATGGCTCAGAACAGGAGACTTAGGATTTCTGCGCCAGGGTGAGCTATATGTCACAGGGCGATTAAAAGATCTGATTATTATTCGCGGGCGTAACTATTATCCCCAGGATATTGAATTAACGATAGATTTCGCCCATGAAGCAGTTCGCGCAGGTAACGTGGCGGCTTTTGCGGTAGAGGTTGAGGGAGAAGAAAAGCTAGTTGTTACGCCAGAAATTAAACGCACATTTCTCCGCAAGCTGAATGTCGAGGAGGTGACGGAGGCAATTCGCAGAGCGATCGCCGAAAATCATGAGCTACCAGTCCAAGCGATAGTTTTACTAAAAACGGGCAGTATCCCCAAAACCTCCAGCGGCAAAATTCAGCGCCATGCCTGTAAAGCGGGATATTTGAGTGGTGAGTTAAATAGTGTTGGGGAATATCCGTTAGCGGGGGCGCAAACACATAAGGCGCAAACAGATAATAAGAGCGCTAGGCAACAGCAAAATAGCCCACAGCTAGAGGAAAGCGATCGCCTGGCTCATGACAGTCAGTCTCAGCAGGTGCGAATTCAGAATTGGCTGGTTGAGAGTCTGGCGCAGCGGTTGGGGGTTGCCGCTGCCACAATTGATATTAATGAGCCTTTTGCTAGCACGGGTTTGAGTTCGGTAGCGGCAGTGGGTTTGTCGGCGGATCTAGAAGACTGGCTGGAGATTAAGCTATCTCCTACTGTGGTTTATGACTATCCCAATATAGTTGAGCTAGCTAAGTACCTGGCTCGCTCGCCAGACGGTAATCAGGACAAAGTTAACTTAGTCCGTAGAACTACACCGAAGCAGCAGGCTGATATTGCCATTGTCGGCATGGGCTGTCGCTTTCCTGGGGCAAATAGCCCTGATGAGTTTTGGCAGCTATTGCGGGATGGGCGAGACGCGATTAGTAAAAGCGATCGCTGGTCTGGTAAAAACTGGGGCGGCTTTATTGAAGATGTTGATCGCTTTGAGCCACAGTTTTTTGGCATTACTCCCCGTGAGGCACAGAGTATTGATCCTCAGCAGCGCATCCTGCTAGAGGTGAGCTGGTCGGCATTGGAAGATGCGGCGCTCGCCAATCATGATTTATCTGGCAGCAACACGGGAGTCTTTATTGGCATCAGCAGCAGTGATTACTCTCAGCTCAGGTTTCACTATGGAGCCGATGTGGATGCTTATATCGGCACGGGAAATGCCCACAGCATCGCTGCTAATCGACTTTCTTATCTATTTGACCTGAAAGGCCCTTCAATGGCGGTAGACACTGCTTGTTCTTCCTCTCTAGTAGCCTTACACCTGGCAAGCCAGAGTTTAAAAATGGGGGAGTGCGATCAGGCGATCGCTGGTGGGGTCAATTTAATGTTATCCCCCGAACTGACTCAAACCTTCGAGCTAGCAGGGATGATGGCGGCAGACGGTCGCTGTAAAACCTTTGACGATGCTGCCGATGGCTATGTCAGGGGCGAAGGCTGTGGGGTAGTAATTCTCAAGCGCTTAGAAGACGCTGAACGAGATGGCGATCGCATTTTAGCGGTGATTAAGGGGTCGGCAATCAATCAAGATGGGCGTAGTAACGGCTTGACTGCTCCCAATGGTTTGGCGCAGCAGCGAGTTATCGCCCAGGCACTGGCTAATGCGGAGATATCGGCTCAGGATCTG
>JBCBWB010000146.1:0-12602 GCA_039817275.1 Cyanobacteria bacterium J06648_1
ATTGTGGTCGATAACTCTATCGTCATGCTAGAAAATATTGCCACAGGAGCGGGGATGAGTCTGGGAAAAGCTGATTTAAACAGGCTTGATCTGCAACAGTCTATTACCAACTCCATTACCCACAGCCAAGAAATTGAATCGGCTTTAGTCGCTTCCACCAGCACTAATTTAGTCGTAGTCTTACCTTTTTTGCTGATTGGGGGCTTTATTTCCCTCCTGTTTAATGAATTAGTCTTAACCGTCAGTTTTGCGATCGCAGCTTCAGTATTGATCGCTTTGACGGTTGTGCCAATGCTCACCTCTCGCCTGCTAACAATCCGCCAAACAAGTTCTATTGGTAAGTTTTGGCTCTTACAAGGTTTTAACCGCCAATTTTTAGCCGCGACTAGAGGCTACGGTGTAATACTCAAGCAAGTCTTACGGCAGCGA
Organism: Cyanobacteria bacterium J06648_1; assembly: GCA_039817275.1. Classification (GTDB taxonomy): domain Bacteria; phylum Cyanobacteriota; class Cyanobacteriia; order Cyanobacteriales; family Xenococcaceae; genus Waterburya. Next base: position 430 of record JBCBWB010000146.1, read on the forward strand.
TTGTTGGTTATCAGCTTAACTTTCCTCCTCTTGGGCGGCAGTAGCCTGTTGATTTTTGACCGCCTGCCCCAAGAAATTTTACCCCGCATCAATACAGGACAAGCTAGGCTGATCGCTCTGTTTCCCTCTGGAACTCCATTAAGAATCAATCGTCGCATTATGGCAGAGGTAGATCGTATTTTGCTGGCTCAGCCAGAGACTGAATATGCCTTTACCACCTCTGGCGGCTTTCTTTTTGGCAGCAGCACCAGTGAAAACTCCCTGCGGGGTTCTAGCACCATTACTCTTAAACCCAATACGGATATTGAGGCGTATATATCGCGAGTATCTGCTGAGTTTGATCGCCTTAACCTGGTTGATATCCGCCTACGTCTTTCTGCCAGCAGCGTTAGAGGCTTATCTTTGAATAATTCGCCCCTGCGAGGTGCTGATATTGATATTGTGCTTCAGGGACAAAATACCCAGCTACTCGAACAGGCAGGAAAACAGGTATTAGATGTCCTAGAACAACAGGCTACCCTGTCGCGCTTTCGTCCCGATGCCGATCCGCCTCAAACCGAAATTCAAATTCGCCTAGATCGACAGCGAGCCAGATCTCTTAACCTAAACACCCAAGATCTGCGCAGTACCTTAACGACGGCGCTGGAAGGTTCTGTGCCAACCCAGCTACAAAGAGGAGAACGTCTGGTAGATATTAGGGTAGAGCTAGATGAAGCGGCAATCAGCGATCCTGCTCAACTGGCTCAAATACCCTTATTCGTCAACAATAGTCTAGTGCGCTTAGGAGATGTCGCTCAAATCGCTGATGGTCAAGCACCTGGAGAAATTCAGCGAATCAATCAACGGCAGGTGTTTTTAATTGCCGGTAGTCTCAAGGAAGATGTTAATCTTAGCGACGCTTTAATCGAACTAGAGCAAATATTCCAGGGAATTGAGCTGCCATCAGGAGTTAGTCGCTTACCCAGCGCCACAGCTCAAAGCAACCAGGAAATTCAGTCTTCTTTTGCCATCCTGGGGGGACTAGCCGCATTTTTGGTCTTTGTGGTTATGGCAGTACAGTATAATTCTCTGGTCGATCCTCTGGTAATTATGTTTACCCTCCCCTTGGCTTTAGCTGGTGGTATTTGGGGACTCTATCTGACCCAAACGGCAATTGGCATTACTGTCGTTGTCGGCACTGTCTTGTTGGTCGGTATTGTAGTTAATAACGCTATCATCATGGTAGAGCTGGCGAATCAAGTTCGCGATCGCCAAAAATGCCCCAAAGGACTCGCTTCGTCTGGCGATCGTTCTACCGCAATGTTAATCGCCGCCCCTCAAAGATTACGCCCGATTTTGATGACTACAATTACGACAGTGGTGGGCATGTTTCCTCTTGCATTAGGATTGGGACAGGGTGGAGAGTTTTTACAGCCTCTGGGAGTTGTCGTTTTTTCGGGGTTAGCCTTAGCTACTCTGCTAACTCTATTTGTGATCCCCTGCTTTTATGTCTTACTCCACGATTTAGCAGACAGAATTTCAACGAGAAATAATTTGTCTTGAAAACCCCTAATGTGAATCAAATGAAAGGCTCAATGTTCCTCTCTATCGTACTGAGTTTACCTCAAGAATAGCACGATTCATATTGGGGGAACTTTCCCCCAAACCCCCTGATGGGGACGTAACGACTTCCCCATACCCCTCCGTACAAGAGTATTACTTATCGGCTTGATGAGATTTAACATTTGGAACTTGAAAATATATTAGAAAGCTCGAATCTGCAAAAGTACAACTAGATCGACGAGCGCTCTTACACTCTATAGATGCGAGAGATTCTAAAGATTTATGTTATCGAGCTAATTCACATTAGACGTATTGAAATTGATCTAAGGTTGTGTTGCTCAACTTTCAGACAATTGGATTAGATGATTGCAAGTAAGGGTTCTTCTTTAGATTGCATAACTTCAGCCAATAATTGAGCTTTTTGCACGATCGCTTTATTTAGACGCTTGTTTTTTTGAGAAAAAACTGTAACAATAGTTACATAAGCAAAAACATATCGTTCATTCTTCCAAAGCGAAGAACGGAAGTAAGGTTTAACCCGAAGGAACGCGCTTACTAATCTCTACTAAAAATTAGGAGCGAAATAATGAAATTACAATACCGCGGTGTTAGTTACGATCAGAACTCTCGTACAGAAGCTACAACAGTAACTGAAGGAAAATTTAGAGGTCGCAAGTGGACTTCTCATCACCAAAAACAAAGAACAAAGCCATCTGGTTTGGTTTATCGTGGTGTAGCAGTTAAATAATTCAGTTCAGCCTGTTTTGAATAAATTCAAAATCTAAAGTTTTTACCCAGCGCTCTAAGCGCTGGGTTTTTTAGTAGCATCTTGAGTCCAAGACCATCCATTTACAGGTGAAAATTAACTTACAGGTGAGATTTTGCTAAGGTTGACTTTAGAGAATCAATAATCTGATCCTCTTGACCCGTCATGTTGAGAGCGAAACGCCTGGCTAAGATCGGAGCATAGACAAGCGTGCTGGTAAAACCAGTAAACAAATAAAGTCCAGCAATTGAAGCTAAGTTTCCGACCAAGGCAATCCCATGATCGTTAAAAGCAACCAGGCAACTATGATAAGTCCCAGGAATATCCTCTAGCAAAGGCAACACATTACCGACCTGTTCGCGAATTTCTGCCTCCGCCATGTTCGCCTCCAGGCAAGCAAAACTGCTAGGGTCGTTGGCGATCGCGCTTATTTGCCCCAGGCAGAGGCTTCCGTCAATAAACTGTACTGCGCCTGGATCTAAAACCTGGTGAATTTCTTGGCGCAGAGATTGCTCCAGATCTACATCAGTGCCTTGAGCCTCTAGCTGAAACCGCTGCTGTACCGCGGGCATAACTACCGTTGCCAGCTCTAAATCTACAGGTGGAGTCTTAATCAGCTGGGCGAAGGTAAAACGGGTCAGGCTCTTGATTCCCGACTGCTGCAAAAGCGATCGCGATAATCCTCCAGCACAGACTACCGTATTCTTGCCTGAATAACGATTAGCCTCGGTAATCACTCCCGTGACGGCATCTTCCTGTCGTGCCAGCTCGATGACTCGTTCATAAATTATTGTTCCACCATTACGGATCATGGCTTGAATATAAGCAGCGGTGGTTTTTTGGGCGTGAATATGACCGTGGGGCAATTGGAGTGCGCCAGATATAGCATTAGGATTGAGCAAGGGTTCCAAAACGCAAGCATCCTGGACGCTAAGTAACTCAGGAGTTATGGCAAAGCGACTGTAGTTCTCGGCGATCGCCTCTGGATCGTCTTGACGGTCTATAGTCAGAACCAGGTCTAATTCTCTAAAATCCGTCGCGGCATCAAGTTCGTCGCTTAAATGACGATGTAGTTCGATTCCCGACTGACCCAAAGTTCGAGTCAGTTCGTCTGTTCCTGACCAATAGGCAAGACCACCATAGCTATAGACAGTAGCGTTATCTGGTTGAGGGTCTTTTTCGAGCAGTAGAACCTTAAAATTTTGTTGACTTAGCTCATAAGCCAGACTAGCACCAGTTATCCCTGCACCAATTACTATCCAATCGTATGTGGTCATGTTGTGTGTTTTCTTTGTGCAGCTTAATTAAATTGAGTCTCGATTTTGCCGTTAGCTACTCAACTTAGTTGATCGTTCTTGAGTTGCGCTTTCGCCTGTTGCCAGAGAGATTCTAATTCTGCTAGATCGTACTCCGCAAGGGGACGAGAGGCGAATTTTTCCATCACTTCTAGACGCTGAATAAAGCGGCGGTTTGTACCCTGTAGAGCCGCAAAGGGATCCAAACCATACCACCGCCCTAAGTTAATGATCGTAAACAGCAGGTCTCCCAGCTCAGACTCTTGATGCGCCTTATCTTCGGTCGCCAGTGCCTCGCGAAATTCTCCCAACTCCTCAGAAAATTTCCCCCAGACTCCCTCAATATTTTCCCATTCAAAACCAGCAGCAGCAGCCTTAGTCGAGATTTTCATTCCCGCCATCAGCGGTGGCAGACTACGAGCATAACGATCCAGCTTACGACTGAGTATGTTTGCCTGTTCGAGAGTTTCGCCCTTTTCTGCTGCTTTGATCTGCTCCCAATTCTGATTTACTTCGGCGGCGCTATTTACCTGAACATCACCAAAGACGTGAGGATGGCGACGGATTAGCTTAGTCGTAATTCCTGTCGCCACATCTTCTAAGCTAAAATCTTGCTTTTCGCTGGCAATCTGAGCCTGTAACACCACCTGAAGCAGCAGGTCTCCCAGCTCTTCGGCGATCGCTTTTTGCTCTCCTGTCTGTAGGGCGTCCACTACTTCATAGGCTTCCTCAATTACATAGGGAATCAAGGTTTGGGGAGTCTGGGCTAGATCCCAAGGGCAACCACCATCAGGAGATCTTAATTGAGCGACGACTTCAATCAAACGTTCTAAAGCATCCAAAATCGACTGACGGGCTGTGGGATAAGAATTCATGCTGTTCTGCTAGATTTTATCGCTCGCAACGAGATGATAAATAAGATGATATTAACTACTTACTAAGAAGCAGTCCGCGCCTGTTTAATCATGGCGACCAGGGTGTGGTGAGCGTCTTCCGCATCTTTGAGGGAGTGGTCAAATTCCACCCTGACGGGTACAGTTTCTCCGCCAATTTGCGCCAAAATATTCATTCCTTGAGGATCGATAGAATCCATCAGCGCCGTTTCCGTTTGCGGCGCGCTGCCGTATACCTGGGCATAAAGAGCGATCGCCGAACTATGGTCTTCGTTCATATGTTTACAAATGCGATCGCTAATTGCGGGAGTGATTGGTTCAGACATATCAGCTTAAATAGATTAATTGGCTCGGTCTAACTTGAATCAGAGAAATCGGAAATTGTTGTCAATCTACCTGCTTTATTATCACCCTAAAGCAACCCTCTAAAGCAACTCAATATTTCTTACCTTACGAATGGTTTGGGGCAAAACCCCCACCAACAGAGCTAGAGCTTCGTCGGGTAGCTCCGCCACTGTCTCCACATCGAACCAGTGTTCAAACTGATTGAGAATTACCTGAGCTCTTTCTGTGGCTCTAGGATTATCAATGATTTGCTTAGTTAATCGCACCCACTGCCGTCGCATTTTATAGGCCTGCTTTCTTGCCTGAGAATTTTCAGGAATAACTAGAGAAATATTACCTACTGCTAGAAGCTGAGCTACATCAAGGTCAAACTGCCCACCAATAATTGCTCCTGGACCTGCAAATTCGGCATGGTAGGTTTTATAAATAATCAGTCCATTTTTACGACGCGGGTTAACAATTAATAATTCTCCCTGCTGTAGTAGCAGCTGAACCTGTTGGCAAATATCCTGGTCGTCAATTCTAGCTTGATTTTCTAGATCCACGGTGCTGGCGGTAGAGATTGAGGAATCCTGAGATCTGGGAGGACTTTTTGCCTCTGAGGAAGCAGATACAGCAGCGTGACGCGAATCTGAGTCACCTCTTCTAAACTTAAATTCTGGCTGGTGGTCTGAATTTTGCTCGTTCACTCTTAGGCTACTATCGTCTCGGCAGACAACTTGAATCGATGCTCGATAAAACTAACCTAACATCATAATTTTATGATCAGCACTAAATCTTTATGATGTTTGAATTGTTTTCTTTAAAAGTAGACGTGGGGAATAGTCAAACCACAGGCCTAAATTGCCCCAGCTTGGCTCAATTTGCGAAATCTGATAGCCATTATGAGAATACAGCTGCTTAGCTGACTGATTACGATCTAAGACATGAAGTCTAGCTTCTTGATAACCCCAGTCTAAAGCTGTCTGCTCACAGGCATGTAATAGCTGACTACCAACACCCAGACGGCGATAATCTTCTGCCACCGCGAGGTTAGATATATAGGGATATTGGGGCTGATTAGACCAGAGTGTGGAGCGCAACGTAAGTTCAATTGTGCCGACAATAACTGGCTCGCAATGATGCCCCTCTGTCTCGGTTGCCGAGTTGCTAGCTGGTATCGTTTTGGCGACCAGACAGCGGTAGTAGGGTGATGTAGAGCGCAATCGATAACGCAAATCCTCATTGATCGTAAATCGCAAGAAGGGGTAAACCCACTGAGCAAACTCTGGGAAACGATAAAAACTTTGCGCCAGAATCAAGCTGATTGCTCTAGTGTCTTCGAGAGTGGCAGGATGAATCGTTAAGTTTAAATTGTGACTAATATTCTGGTCGAGAGATTTTAAAACCATTAAATAAAAATTTGATTCAATTTTGCCAGTTATTGTAGCTGCCGATCCCGCTCTGTGTATTTTTTAGAATTAGTTTGGGAACAATAAAACTATATTCTAGTCGATTGACACTTGCCATCTTTAAGTAAATAGAGGCTGATTTTGTATCGTTTCGAGCTAGCAATTCTTGATGGTTTTTATCTGCTAATTGTTTTTGTTCCCTAACCAAAATTGAATTAATGCTTCATCAATATGAATACAGCAAGTCAATGCAGAATTTGTCTTGGAAAAATATCGGTCAGTCCATTGTTGATGGGATTGCTCAATTACTCGATATAGATATTGCTATTCTCTATCTGCGTCAAGTTAATCCCAGGTCTGAGGGCCCAGAACCGACTTCCGTATCTCTGTCGGATAGCGATGGATTAGCCCTTAAGGATGCCGCTTCGCCCATACCCAAAGAGCAGCAGATGATCTCTGACTGCGAACTAGAGCAGCATTTCTTCTACCAAAAACTTAACGCAGAAGTCCCGCAAATAGATCGAGATTTACTCAAGTTAACAGTTATTTCCCAAACTGAGCTGGCTAGCGATCGCCCTATAAGAATCAGAAAGTACAGTGTAGAACCTCAACAGTTGCCAACCAGCAGTTATCAAGCCTGTCTTCAAGCTAATATTGCGGCGATTATCTCTATTCCCTTATGTTTTCAGGCAAATTTAGAGGCATCTCTCACTATTCATCATTTTAGTTTAGAAAATTGCCTAGAAGAAGCCGATATAGCCGTCCTAGAGACTCTGGCAACTCAAGCTAGCCTGATGCTCTCTCAGATGCTGGCGACAAAAAAGCTTCAGGAACTTGCTCAACGGGCAACTACGATTAATCGCATTACTACTGCTATCCGTTCAAGTTTAAATCCGCCCGTAATGTTTGCGGCGATCGCCAAAGAATTAGGTTCGGCATTAGGGGTAGATGGCTGTACTCTCTCCCTTTGGACAAAAAGCGATCATTTTGTGCGCTGCGTTGGCTTATATAATCCTCACGAACAACAAAAGATTGTGATCGACTCTCCCGTGGGGCGACAGGCGACTACTTCAAGCGTCCCTATTGCCGAGAATCCGATTCTTCAAGCCTTACTATTCAAGCAAAAAACAATTGATTTATCAGATCTCGAAGAACAAAAGGCTCTAGCACGTTATGAGCTGCCGTGGCACGCCAAAGCGAGAGCTTTGATGATTGTGCCGTTGATTTTTGATGATGAGATTATTGGTAGTATCACTCTCAGACAGTCTGACGATTCTCGTCACTGGACGGCAGCCGAGATTGAACTAGCCGAAGCAGTTGCCTCTCAGGCAGCGATCGCCATCAATCAGGTTTTGGCTCACCAACAGGTCACAGAGCTAGCTCAAAGAGAAACGACAATCAATCGCATCACTGCCACGATCCGCTCCAGTCTCGAACCCCCAATTATATTTTCGGCGATCGCCAAAGAGCTGGGTTTGGCTTTGCAGGTAGATGGCTGTACTTTATCTCTCTGGACAAAAAGCGATCGCTTTGTCCGTTGCGTTGGTTTATATAATCCTCACGAACCCCAAAAAATTATTCTCGACTCCCCCGATTGGCAGCAGGCGACTAACTCTAGCGTCCCAATCGCCGAAAATCCGATCCTTCAGGCTCTGCTGTTCAAGAAGAAAACCGTTAAGTCTACCGATCTCGAAAAGCAAAAAAACTTGGCTCGCTATGAGCTTCCCTGGCATGCCAAAGCCAGAGCTTTGATGATCGTACCTCTGATTGTGGAAGACGAAATTATTGGCAGTATTACCCTGCGACAGTCGGATACCTCTCGTGATTGGCACAACTCAGAAATAGAGCTTGCCGAAGCCGTGGCTTCTCAGGCAGCGATCGCGGTACAGCAAGCAAAACTGTATCAAAAGCTCAAAAAAGAAGAGCAAAAAGTCAGGAAACTTAATTACTATCTCACCGAGTCGGTTCTCAAACGGTTTCTCCCCGCCGCGATCGTCAACAAAGCGGCAACTGGTCGGCTATCTCTGGATTTAACCCCCGAACCCCGTCGTATTACCGTACTATTTTGCGATTTAGTCAGCTTTACTAACCTGTCGAGTCGCCTAGAAGTCTTACCTCTGGCAGAAATTCTCAATGAATATCTTGAAGCAATGAGCAAAGCCGTGTTCGATCAAGGAGGTACAGTAGATAAATTTATCGGCGACGGAGTCATGGCAATGTTTGGCGCTCCCGAAAATCTATCCTGCCCCGAACAGGCAAGAAGAGCTGTTTCTACCGCTAAAACGATGTATTTTTATCTTCAGATGCTCAATCAGCGTTGGCAAGCCAAAGCTCAAAAAAGCGATCGCCAAATTCCAATTATTAAAATGCGCTGTGGCATCCACCAAGGTAAGGCTGTGGTCGGAATGTTTGGTGGCGGACAAAGGAAAGACTACACCGCCGTGGGAAAAGTAGTGAATATTGCCTCCCGTCTTCAAAGTGTCGCTACTCCCAACAGTATCTTGATCTCTGAAGCAACAGCTAATGCTCTCGATAAAAATGCCCATTGGGGGCAGGGTCGGAATCTTAAGCTCAAAGGAATTGATAAGGACTTTCGAGCCTATACAATTAAGGTCAAAGATTGAAGTTAATTTCGTAGGGCGTGTCATATCTCAACCAGCCTAGTTAAGAATAATCAAGACTCTTTTTGTTCCCAGCTAAGAACTGATAGCTGCTCAACGGGAGCGGGTAATCCGCCAGCTTAATAGAATTACGGGAATAATACCTACCAACACAATTGCCAAAGCAGGAGCAGCAGCTTCAGCAAGTCTTTCATCAGAAGCATACTGGTAAACTCTAATTCCTAGAGTATCAAAATTGAAGGGACGAATCACCAGGGTAGCAGGTAGCTCTTTCATTACGTCTACAAAAACTAACATCGCCGAAGTCAACAGCCCACCAGACATTAGGGGAGTGTGGATTTTCCACAAAGTGCTTGTTGAGCCATATCCCAAACTGCGAGAGGCATCATCGAGGCTGGGAGAAATTTTGTCTAGGCTCGATTCTACTGAACCATAGCCGACCGCCAGAAAACGCACTAAATAAGCAAAAATTAGGGAGAAAATTGTTCCTGAGAGCAACAAGCCCGTAGAGATGTTAAATGTGGACTGCATCCAGCGATCAATAATATTGTCTAGCCCCGCCACGGGAATTAAAACTCCCACCGCAATTACTGAGCCAGGGATAGCATAGCCCATGGAGGCAATTCTGACGGCTGTTTTCATGAGCCAGTTTGGTTTTAATCTGCGTCCATAAGCCATCAAAAGCGAAATTATCACCGCAGCGATCGCCGTAATACTGGCTAAGACAAAACTATGTTGAGCTAAGTTCCAAAAGTCCCCCTCGAAGGCAGTATCTAGATTATTCAGAGTCAACTGTAACAAATAGCTACCAGGAACAATAAACCCCAAACAAACTGGCAATAAACAAAATATCAGCGCCCCCAAACTATGCCAAAGATTGAGCTGGAACGGTGTTAGCCGCTCAATTGAGCTAGAGCTATCGTAATACTGTGCCGCACTGCGCGATCGCCTTTCTAAGACAATTAAGAGCAAGACAAAAATCATCAGAAACGCCGCTAGCTGCGCGGCAGCGGCTCTTTCTCCCAGACCCAGCCAGGTACGATAGATTCCCGTAGTAAAGGTATTCACGCCAAAATACTCCACCGTTCCTAAGTCGTTGAGAGTTTCCATCAGCGCCAAGGCTAAACCCGCCACAATCGCTGGTCTAGCCAGAGGTAATGCTACCGTAAAAAAACTGCGCCAAGGACTACAGCCCAAAGAGCGACTTGCCTCAATCGTACAGACCGACTGTTCGAGGAATGCCACCCGCGCCAGCAAATAAACATAGGGATATAACACTAGCAGCAGCATTACCGCAGCTCCCCACAGAGAGCGAATTTCTGGAAACCAATAATCCTGCACGGTTGTCCAGCCAAACAAATTGCGGAGAGTAGTTTGTACTGGACCAAAATAACCCAGCATGGAAGTATAGGCATAAGCCAATAGATAGGCAGGGGCAGCTAAAGGCAGCAGTAATCCCCATTGGAGCCAGCTACTCCCCCAAAAACGACACATAGTTACCAGCCAAGCCGTACCAACGCCGATCAGGCAAACCCCTGTGCCGACCAACAGCATCAGCCAGCAAGAATTTAAAATATAGTCCTGTAAAACCGTCGCGACTAGATGTTGCCAGATCGCTCCAGAATCGGTAAAGACACTGCTAAAGACAAATAAGATTGGTAGTGCAATCGTCAAGGCGATCGCCATAACTAACAAAGTCCAACCACTGAGGGCAAAACGCTGGACTATTTTACTCGCTGGGTTAGGAATCAAAGTCAGTCTTTACCGTTATTACTTAACCTTAAAATTTTACCTGCTGTGTCAACCAACAATCGAATTCTAATAAGTATAATTACTAGCTTAGTATCTCAAATATGTTTGCTGATAACTAAAAAAGATTGCAATATTTAACAAGGAATATCGAAGTGTAACTGAAAGCTGGTTTAACTTATATAAGCCTGTTCAAGAGGATGCTAATTAGCTTTAATGCTGATATGAGTCTTTGAGCCGTAGTTATCTAGCCTGAAGCAAGATTCTCTGGTTTAAAACAACACAATATCGTGGGAATAGAGCGATGAATGAGCCATCGAAGCGAGATATCTTACTAGTAGAGCTTGAAAGAGAACGTTCTGTACGTCGTACTGCCAGCTTGCTATATGCCAAGCGATCGCGCATTCGAGATGAGTTAGATCGTTTGATTAGTCATCTTTCATTGCTGGTTTCTATGCCTCGCAAAACCGCAGAAGATCCTCAACCAGAATCAGATATTTTAATCGAAGCCGCTAAACGAATTGACGACCCTGTGTTTACCGACTTGGTGATTCAGTTAGTTCAAGAACGACAAAGGTGAACATTGAGCATTTAGCATTTAGCATTTAGCATTTAACAGTTGATTTTTGATGCTGAATAATTGGCAAATTAGCCGAGAATTGCGATCGCCGCACAATTTAAACTTTCTATTTGTCACTGTTCTGTGCTGAAGCAACCCATATTTAGTAAGGTATCGGTTAAAATTCTGATAACCTTTGACCAAAGCTAAATTATGACCGAACCTGTAATTGATGTTCGCCATCTGCGAGTCGAATTTGCGACGGAAAATAAACCCGTCGTGGCGGTGGAAGATCTGACTTTTAGGCTACACAAGGGAGAAAAGCTGGGTATTGTTGGGGAATCGGGTTCGGGCAAGTCGGTTACGTCTTTGGCAATTATGGGTTTAGTACCTACTCCTGGGCGCATTACTCACGGAGAGGTATTGTTTACGCCTGAAGGTAAGTCGCCTGTGGACTTGTTGCAGGTAAATGAAGCCGAACGCCGCAGCTATCGAGGGGGGGAGATTGCTATGATCTTTCAAGAACCCATGAGCGCCTTAAATCCCGTCTACAATATCGGGTTTCAAATTACCGAGGCGATCCTACTCCATCAAAAGGTAACATCAGCGGATGCCAGAAGAAAAGCGATCGCCTTACTCCAGGAAGTACAGCTTTTACCGAGCGACGAAGCCCTGAAGCAGCAAGGTTTGCAAGAGAATCCTGACTATAGCGATCGCCAACTAAGCAACTATATTAATCAATCTAAGCAGTCGATTCTCAAACGCTACCCCCACGAACTATCGGGTGGGCAACTACAGCGGGTAACAATTGCCATGGCAATTTCCTGTAATCCTAGTGTTTTGATTGCCGATGAACCAACTACGGCATTAGATGTGACGGTACAGGCGACGATCTTGGATCTGCTACGCCATCTCTGCGCAGAACGAGGCATGGCGCTGATCTTTATTACCCATGACTTGGGGGTAATTGCCGAGTTAGTCGATTCCGTGGCGGTAATGTATCGTGGCAAGG
>JBCBWB010000147.1:0-12486 GCA_039817275.1 Cyanobacteria bacterium J06648_1
ATATCTGTAACTAAATTAAGCCACAAAAGCTGGATCGCATTGAGGGGTAAACCTAGTCCTAGCAAATTAGCCATTACCATAACGATAATTTCGCTGAGGTTGGTAGCCAGTAAAAAGTGAAGCGCCTTTTTGATATTGTTGTAAATCGTTCTGCCTTGACTCACAGCAGCGATCGCCGTGGCTAAATTATCGTCTGCCAGGACAATATCGGCAACTTCGCGAGCAACATCTGTACCTGTTTTGCCCATGGCAATACCCACCTCGGCAGCTTTGAGGGCGGGGGCATCATTAATTCCATCCCCCGTCATTGCCACTACTTTTCCCTCTGCTTGGAAGGCTCTAACAATTTTTAGTTTATCGGCAGGGGTAACGCGGGCGAAGACGTTGTTGGTAGGGGCGAACACGGAAGCAAAGCTTCCCAGTCGTGCGCGACTTTGAAAAAGTCGCCAGTCGTCGGAGACGACGATCTGAGCGTTAGCTCTGCGACGATGATCTGCCCCTTCGGGGCTGTGTTCGCCCTTACAGGGTGGTTCTCGATCAATGTTTAGCTGTTGAGCGATCGCCCGTGCAGTATTTTCTTGATCGCCTGTCAGCATCACGGTATCAATGCCCGCATGGTGAAAGTCACGAATAAGCTCTTTTACTCCCTCTCTGATCGGGTTGGTAATACCGACTAAGCCTAGCCAGGTGAGATTATTTAAGTCGATCTCTTCAGCTGCATCTATCTCCGTATAGGCTATTCCCAGTACTCGTAGAGCATCATTAGTCATTTGCTGATTGGCAGAGACAATTGCTTGACTATCTATTTCATCGATGAGGACGGGTAGATCGTTTTGTAATTTATATTGACAGAGTGCCAACAATTCGGTTGGATTACCCTTTACGGCAATAAATTTATGAGATTTATTAAACCGATGGACTGTTGCCATGTAATTGCGATCGTTTGCCCGATGATTTATTTCTACCAATGGGTAAAGAGTTCTCAAGGTAGTAATATCTAAACCAGCATCAACCGCCATCTGCACTAAAGCATTTTCGGTAGGCGAACCTGTAATATTTAATTCGCCGTGGCGATCGCGATCGACCTTACTTTCATTACACAGAACGGCAACCTTAATTAGCTGTAAAAGTTCGGTGTCGTTAATGCTGCTTAATTTACGGCGATCAAGTTTAATTTTGTTATTGAGAGTTTGAATCGAATCTACCGACATCTTATTGTCAGTCAGCGTTCCCGTTTTATCGAGACAGATAGTTTGTACCGAACCGAGAGCCTCGATCGCATCGAGACGACGCACTAAAACCCCTCGCTGTCTCATTTTATTAATTCCCAGTGCCAAGGTAATTGTAGCGACGGTGGGTAATCCTTCGGGGACTGCTGCTACGGCTAGGGCGATCGAAGTTTGCAGCATTTCGACAAAACCATAACCCCGTACTATTCCCAGTGCCAAGACTATGATACACACCGCACTAGACAATAAAACTAGCTGACTACCAGCCTTCTCTAGCTGTATTTCTAAAGGAGTTTGCGGAATTTGAGTATCTGTAACTAGAGCCTGAATCTTGCCCATTTCCGTCTGCTGTCCCGTAGCCACTACCACTCCTAAACCTTGCCCTCCAGTGACAAAAGTACCGCCGTAAACCATGTTGCTGCGTTCGGCTAGGGGAATATTATTATCTGTAAGAATTTCGCAGGTTTTGAGAACGGGAACACTTTCTCCTGTTAGTGCCGATTCATCAATACTCAGGCGATCGTCTGCGAAGCGGTTATACCACAAGGGTACAATGTCCGAAGGTGTATTCTTTAAGAATCCTTTAGAGCTTTCAATTAATCTCGCATCGGCGGCAACATAGCTTCCTGGCTTAAAAACTAAAACATCCCCGACGACAATGGTTTGAGAATCCACCTCAACTGACTCACCATCTCTAACTACTAGAGCAGAAGGAGTTACGAGGTTTTTTAGAGAGAGAATAATTCGTTCGGATTTGCTTTCAGTAACATAACCTAAAATAGCGTTAATTACGACCACGCCCATAATCACCAAGGCATCAACTTTACTACCCGTAGCAATAGAGAGAATTGCCGCTAGGGTTAAAAGAGCGACGGGAACCGACCAAAAATAGCTGAGGAAAATGACAAATCCTGAACGAGGTTGAGCTTCATTCAGAATGTTTTGCCCATATTTAGCGCTATTTTCCCGAACGGCAGAGCGAGAAAGTCCCAGTTTGCTAGAACCTAATTCAGCTAGAACCTCTGCCGCTTCTTTTGCGTGCCAGGTTGCATTCATAGTAAATTGCGATCGCTCTATAGTCACAATAAGATTGTTAGTGGTTAGTAGGTAGTGGTTAGTCCTAAAAAATACCGCTTTATCCGAAGGTCTATCCTTTAGAAGACATATGGTTAGTGATTAATACTCCTGACTACATGCGGCAAACTATGCGCCTTCTTACGAAGTTTCTTCAACGCGGGGAACCCGCGCAACGAACTTCGCGCTTTGTGAGTTCTGAGTTCTGACTTCTAAATTTATCCTCCCTATGGTTGGGTCAAATTTGGTAACGAATCGAATTTCTCTTTAATATTTTCTGGCTGTAATGTACCCACGCGAGATAGCAACACCGCACCCAAGCCAAATAGATTGAGCATCAATACAATTAGTCCTCCCGCTATGGGAATCAGACTGACGAGCGCCAGAATCAGCATTCCCACTAAGAAAGGAACAAAAGGCTTTTCTCGACGGGCAAAGATTCTCTGACCAATCCAAAGGGCTGTAGCAATTGCACCCAACAAACCAGCAACGGTAAAAGCTAAGTTAGCCAGGGGAATTAGTAGAAAGCCGAAGACACTACCCGCAAATAAAGCCGTAGAGAGGGCGATCGCCACGACACCACCCAGTCCCCAAAGCCCGCTTTTAAATGGGCGCTGCTGCATCGTGGCAGCAATATTTTGAAGATGACCTGGGAGTAGTAAAAGCAAAAATACACCAAAGGCGAAGATAACCAGCGAAAAGATAAGAGAAAATAAAGCATTAGCCAGATAGAAAGTGCCAAGCAAGCCAAAGCGATCAAATAATACTTCCGCATTGCTGAATAAAACTACTTCATCTCCGCCAACCATCGCTCCAGGTTCTTTAATTATCTGCCCGCCGATCGCCACCGCATCCCCACCGACACGGGCATTAGGCTTAAGAATTACATCTCCACCAATGGCGATCGCATCTTGTGTAACCTGTCCGCCTTCGAGCAGAGTAACGTTACCGCCAACAGCCATAGCGTCAGTCATAACCTGCTTTTCGGCGACGGTAACATTAGCACCCATCTCAAAAATTTGGACATCGCTATCATTTTGAGCTACAGCCACTCCAGCGATCGTGATTACCAAAAGAGCGGCGATAAAAACTAAGACTAACTTTTTGATTCTTTGCCAATTCATTCCGATACTTCTCCAATAATTTGGTTTGTGGTTAGTGAGATAACTATCAACGACTAACAACTAAGCATCAACCTCATTTAAAACTTCTTCTACAGATCTTCTAGGAGTTGCCCCTGTTTCTTTGGCATAACCCAAGCGCAGTATGATTTGTGGATAGCCGTTATTGGGAAATAAAGCCTGTAAGCGTGATCGCAGTTGGGGAACTTGAATCGGTTGATTGAAGAAAGATGCCCAAACATTATCAACTCTGGCTCTTAAGAGCAAATGTGCCAAAGCTTCTCCCGTTGCGATCCAGTCTTCTGCAGTATCGCCGTTGCTAAAGATCGACATCAAAACTGGAGCAGCGATCGCCAATCGGTAATCTTTATCCGCCTGAGATTCACCCAGATCGAACGAGCGAACTGCGAAAGCAATTAGAGGTGCTAGAGGATCTAGTCGTCGGCTGAGTCCCTGAGCTTGGGCAGTTATGCCATCATGACTATTGCTAGAATGAATCCACTGTGACAATTCTTGACGGAATGAAGGATCTGACATTTGCAGGCGATCGCCTGCAACGATTAAATTAACAACTTCTTGGCGGATAGTTTCGGGAATAATCTGTGTCGCTATTTGTAAATAATTACCTTCACTACAGCAAGCAGTTTCTAGTTCTGACTGTAAAGATTTTGGTAGTTGACAATCTTCAAAAGAAAGCCGATTTGTATAGCGTCTACCAATTGCTCGAAACAAGAAATTTTCTTCTAGTCGAACAACTCTTTTGCTGCCAAGCCTAATTCTCGCCAGTAGACTGGGCTGGTTTTGCTCTGGCAGGATCTCTACTAGATCGCTATAACCGAAGTGGCGTATGGCAATACGAAGATGAAATAAGGCTGCGCCACAGCTAATTATTAGCTCGCGGTTGTTTGGATCTGCTGAAGGCAAAGCGCGAGTGCGATCGGCATATAGATCTATTGCATCGTTAACTATGCTAAATTGCCAGGGCTGAGTATTGTGACTCGACGGGGCTAAAACTGCATAATTAAGCAAAAATTTTAGCTGTTCGGTTTTTGTACCATCAAGAGGAAACTCATCTTCTAGTGCTTTTCGTAGATTTAAATTCGATTCAGACTGATGCTGAGTCGCGACAAAAGAACTTGTAGACCTTTGGTCTGAGAAATTTCTCATAATTATTGCCCCCTGCTTGATGGTGAAGAATCGATCGCTGAAGAAATCTAAATGCGATCGGTAAAAAAGAATTTATTAAAAATTAGACCGAATAAGATTTCACTCTCAGGTTAAGTAAAGAGTCTGAGGAATTTGTGAGGTTGAATACAATCTTTTAGTCTTGAAAAATGTATCATTTACTTCTAACGTCTGTTTGCTTTCCTAGCTGCTAAATATTGATACATCCCATAGCGGGTATTAACATCCTCCTGAGCCTGTTTCATGAAATTTTTAGCTGCTTCTGGTTGAGAGTGCATCAACATCCGAAAGCGGTTTTCAGCATACATCGATTCCTCAACAGGCTTTTTCGGCGATTTGCTATCGAGTAGCAATGGATTTTCGCCTTGTTCTGTACGTCGAGGATCGTAGCGGTAGAGCAACCAGCGTCCCGAATCGACTATTGCTTTTTGCTGCTGCATGGCGGTAGTCATATTGATACCGTGGGCGATACAGTGAGAATAAGCAATAATTAACGATACGCCTTCATAAGCTTCAGCTTCCAGGAATGCCCTCAAAGTATGTTCGTCTTTGGCACCCATCGCCACGCTGGCAACATAGACATTACCGTAGGTCATTGCCATCAAGCCCAAGTCTTTTTTTGGTGAGGGTTTGCCCCCTGCGGCAAATTTTGCTACTGCACCTCTAGGGGTAGCTTTGGACATTTGCCCGCCAGTGTTGGAATAGACTTCGGTATCCATCACTAGAATATTAACGTTCCGTCCACTAGCGAGAACGTGATCGAGTCCACCATAGCCGATATCGTAACCCCAACCGTCGCCACCAATGATCCAAACGCTTTTTTTCACCAAATAGTCGGCGAGAGATAGCAGTTGTTTTATTTGCGATATCTTAGGTAGAGACGTTTCATGAAACGTCTCTACGATGGTTTGCAATTTATTTTTTAATTGAGTAACGCGATCGCGTTGTTCGTAAATATCTGCTTCGTCTTTCTGTTCCGCGTTCAAGATACTAGCAGCTAGTTCTTCTCCCACTTCACTAGCCAAAGATTGCAGCAACTCGGCAGCAAACTGAGCCTGTTTATCAATCGAAACACGGAAACCCAAGCCAAACTCAGCATTGTCTTCAAATAGAGAATTAGACCAGGCAACCCCCCTACCTTCGGCGTTATGCGTCCAGGGAGTAGTGGGTAAGTTTCCACCATAGATCGAAGAACAGCCCGTCGCATTTGCTACCAAAGCGCAATCGCCAAATAGCTGACTCATCAGCTTGAGATAGGGGGTTTCGCCACATCCCGCACAAGCCCCAGAGAATTCAAACAGGGGTTCTTGCATTTGCTGTTGGGAAATTTTGTGCAGATTTAGTTTAGTTCTGTCTGGGTTAGGAAGATCTAAGAAGAAGTCCCAGTTTTCCCGTTCTTGTTCCCGCAAGGGTAGCTGTGGCTGCATATTAATCGCTTTCAAGCGCGGTTGTGATTTGTTTTTAGCTGGACAGACATCGACACAGATACCGCAGCCCGTACAATCTTCTGCTGCCACTTGAATGGTAAATTTCAAATCTTTCCAATCGCGATCTCTCGTGTCGGTAGATTTAAAGCTAGCAGGGGCATTCTCTAGCTGCTGTGGTTCGTAAACTTTACTGCGAATTACTGCATGAGGACACACCATGACGCATTTGCCACACTGAATGCAGACATCACTATCCCATACGGGTATTTCCTGGGCAATATTACGTTTTTCTAGCTTAGAAGTTCCAGGGGGATAAGTGCCATCGCAAGGTAAAGCACTAACGGGTATAGTGTCCCCTTCACGAGCGATCGCTTTTCTAATAGATTCGGGTATAGCATCGAATGTAGAATTCTCTGAGGGCGAATGGTCATTCGCCCCTACGTTGCCGATCTCAACTTCATACAGATTATCTAAAGTTGCATCTACCGCTTGCAAATTCATATTGACAATTTGTTCGCCTTTTTTACCGTAAGTTTTACGAATCGACTGTTTAATATTTTCAATCGCTTCTGCTTCTAGCAATACACCCGATAAGGCAAAGAAACATACCTGCATGACAGTATTGATTCGATTCTTCATTCCCGCTTCGCGAGCAACCTTATAGGCATTGATGGCGTAAAATTTAAGCTGTTTATCAATAATCTGCTGTTGAATTTGCTGCGGTAGTTGCGGCCAAACTTCTTCTCGACTATAGGGACTATTGATTAGAAAAGTTCCCCCTGTTTCGATCGCATCGAGAACGGGTAATGTTTCGAGGAAGTTCCACTGATGGCAGCCAACAAAGCTAGCTTTATTTACTAGATAGGTAGAATGAATCGGTTGCGTACCAAAGCGCAAATGGGAAACTGTAACTGAACCTGATTTTTTAGAGTCGTAGACAAAGTAACCCTGGGCAAAGTTATCGGTAGACTCGCCAATAATCTTAATCGTGTTTTTGTTTGCCCCGACAGTACCATCCGAACCTAAGCCATAGAAGATGGCTCGTATAATCTCCTCTGGTTCGGTAGAAAAGTTGCGATCGTATTCTAGGCTGGAGTGAGTTAAGTCGTCGTTAATGCCGATAGTGAAACGATTTTTCGGTTTGTCTTGTGCCAGATTATCGAATATTCCCTTAACCATCGCTGGCGTGAATTCTTTAGAAGATAAGCCGTATCTGCCCCCCACCACCTTGGGTAGAGACGCGATATATCGCGTCTCTACGAGAGCATTGACCACATCGAGATATAATGGTTCGCCTGCACTGCCTGGTTCTTTAGTGCGATCGAGTACGCCAATACTTTTGACGGTTTTAGGTAATGCTTCGATAAACCTGGGAATATCAAAAGGACGATATAGCCTGACTTTAACCACACCTATTTTCTCTCCCTGTTGGTTGAGATAATCTACGGTTTCCTGTGCAGTTTCACATCCCGAACCCATCAACACAATTACTCGTTCGGCTTGCGGATCGCCATAATATTCAAATAATTGATATTGTCTACCTGTAAGTTGGGCAAATTCATCCATTATCTGTTGGGTAATTTCGGGACAGTTTTGATAGTAAGGGTTTACTGTTTCCCTAGCTTGAAAGAAAACATCGGGGTTCTGTGCCGTACCTCTAATCACAGGGCGATCTGGGGTTAAGGCTCGTTGACGGTGGGCGATAATGTCATCTTCATCAATTAGCGATCGCATTACCGCTTCATCTATTAATTCAATTTTTTGAATCTCATGAGAAGTACGAAAACCATCAAAGAAATGTAAAAAAGGAATGCGCGAGCGTAAGGTAGCAGCAGTAGAAATTAAAGCCATATCCTGCGCTTCCTGTACCGATGCCGAACACGACATCGCAAACCCCGTAGCGCGAGTTGCCATCACATCACTATGATCGCCAAAGATAGAAAGTGCTTGGGCTGCAACAGAACGAGCAGCAATATGAAATACCGTCGGCGTTAGTTCCCCCGCAATTTTATACATATTGGGAATCATCAACAACAATCCTTGAGAGGCGGTAAAAGTCGTCGTCAGTGAACCCGTCTGTAATGCACCGTGAACCGCACCAGCAACCCCGCCTTCACTCTGCATTTCTACAACAGTTGGTACTGTTCCCCAGAGGTTCTTTTTATTATGAGATGACCAGTTATCCGCCCATTCACCCATCGGCGAAGAAGGAGTTATGGGATAGATGGCGATAACTTCATTGAGTGGATAGACTACGCGGGCGACTGCCTCATTACCGTCGAGGGTTGCATAGGTTTTGGTTGTTTCTTTGATGAGCGATCGCACCATGACTAATTTTTGCTCCTACAGTTATGAAGAGTCTCTGTATTCAATTCTTTTTTGAAATTAAGTCAAAAGTTTGAAGATGTTGTGAGGAGACATATTCTAACTAAATTAAGTCTTGAAGATTGTTTTTAGCGGATGCAAAAGTTTTATCCAGTTCTAGGGCGTTTTGATATTGGGCGATCGCAGCATCGGAGTTTCCCTGTAGCTGATAAGCGTAGCCCATGATGTTTTGCGCCCAGGAGTAACTGTTAGTAGGCAAACCATAAGTAGCTTTTGTATTAGATAGCTGTAAGGCTTTCTCCGTTACATCAATAGCTTCTGACCATTGCCCATCAGCAAGCAGCGCAATTCCCAGATAGAGATTAAGTCCATGGATGATTTGCATCGTATTTGATACTAGTTTTGAAAGAGGCGATCGCTTCTTTCATTGATGTTGAATCGTCTGTAATCATTGCTCGATTCAAGAGACTGATGCCTAAATTGAGGTGGGTTATCGAATAAGCTAGATTTAGCCTGTCGTTAGGATAATCGGGTTGAAAAAGTTGGCGAGGAGGTACGAACATAAATTCATTTAAACCTACTTTTTGATGAACTTCAGCATATTTTGACTGTTCAATCGCCCTTTTAACGAGAATCGTCGGATCTTTGACTGAAGATAAGCCCAACTCACAACGAGCCGATCTGTATTGTCGTAAATTCGATCTTACAGAAATGCCTAAAGGTATAAAGGCCTCATACATCAACTGGCAATGCGCTCCATTTGCCACGTAAGGATTGAGATTAATTGCTTGGCGAATAACTTGAATCGATTCGGGAAAGCGATCTATGCGATCTAGTCCATAAGACAAAGCCGTATAGTAAGATAAATCTTTTAAAGATTCAACTCTTTTGGGCAATAGTTTCTCAGCTTTTTGCAAACTTATCCATGCTTTATTAGTTTCCCCTGTTTCATATTGAGCAGTGCCAAGATTGACATGGCTGACAAAAAAATTGGGGTTGGCTTGAAGAGAATTTTGATACAGTTCGATCGCCTCTGGTAGATTTCCCTGAATTCCCTGAATTTTAGCCAAGGCGTAATATACCGAGGCTTTAGTATTAAGATCGGGATCGAGCGTTAAAATCTGACGATAAATTATCTCTGCATTTCGATAATTTCGCAATAAGTAAGCTTCATAGGCTTGCTGAAGCAACTCCTCAATATTATCAGTTTGGGCAACACTAGGCGTTGATGATTCGGCATGGCGAACAACACCTGAACTAGCAACTATACCTGCTAATATCAAGAACATACAAATTAAAGTTTTTCTCATTATCATGATATTTATCCCCTTTTACAGCATTCTGTTTTCTTCGGGAACTAAGAAAGGATAGTAATTAAACGGATATAGAGATTTTTCTTTAACTGTTGGTATTGTCCGAGCGAATGACTGAGATGTGAATGATGAGTCGTGAAACAGGGCTAATGAATGTTCTGATCGGGCTTTTAGCATTTCCTGCTGTTTATCCTCTTTCTGCCCTGTTTCTAATCTACGTTTCAACCACTTCTATTCGTCAATCAGGTTAGCAAAACTTAGGCTAAGTAGAAGCGATCTGACGTTAGCTCTGTACCTACACCTGCCAAAGTGGCTAAGGTATTCCCATTCAGACTGAGATTGAGATCTCCCTCTGGGGTAAACTGCTGGGTAATGCTATCTGAGAAGTTGTCTACCGTAACTCCCAGATTAATAAGACCAATTGCATCTTCCTCAATGTTGAAATCAGCGATTGTACTAGTAAAAATTTCTGTCGCTTCATATGACAAGACAAATAAATCATCTCCAGCCTTGCCTTCAAAGGTATTACCTCCTTCTCCGACCAAGATGTCGTCATTATCCGTGCCAGTAATATCTTCTCCGTTACCGAAAACTGGTAGCTCTTCGTAGGACATCACAAGTTCAGTATCGTAAAGTGTCAGAGGTTTTTGATCGCCTTTAACATAGAATGCGATGTCAAAGTTATCGCTAAAAGCTAGCCCGTTTTCACCGACTTCACCTGCGTTACTCTGCCAACCCGAACTCAGACTTAAAGGTGATAAGTTGGGGTCAGACCAGTCTAGTAAGTTGATAACGGTCTGAGTATCAGCCCCTACCTCATATTTGATTTCATCTTCAGTTGGCGGAGGTGGCTGACTCGGATCGAAAGGTGAGAATAAAGTTCAAAGGCAATTGTGTTGTTTTCGTCTAAAGAAAGGTCATTAGCAGCGAAGAAGTTACCACTGTTGTCGCCAAACAAAGCGTAAGGTTCAACATTTTCAGTCCGAGTCACCTGACCATCATTGAGGTCGAGCAACATACTTTCGACTTTCCCGAACAGCAGACTATCCTCTGGGACAAATGCAGCAATCGTCAAATTTCGATCTAGCAGCGTGCTAGCTGGAATTGCTTCGCCATCATCAATTGTGGTGACTAGGGCGTTCGTATCGGTGTCATAGAGTCCGATATCAAGAAGACTGGAGGTATTATTATCGACTACCATTTCTTTTATCCTCAACTATTGAATATAAGGTTAGTGAAAGATGAAAATTGGTAAAATTCAAGAAATACAATGAGGCTTACCAATTTCATATCTAAGAAACACTAAAACGTATGCTTCAGCAAACATGAATAACGCCTGTAGCAATTTAAAACAATAGTGCCTTTTTTCAATATTTGTTCGCAAACACCAGTTTTTAAAGTGAACACCTATTATTACAAAATTATTTAATCTTTATTCTTTCACTAGAGATTTAAAGAATAGAAAAAACAATCTGAATTGCGAAACTTGCTTAGTAATCTTGATGTTTTTAGACTAAAAGACAAATGTGAAGTACTTGTGAAACTATATTTTTATTTTGTAAGTAACTGTCCAACTAAGTAGCTAGGCGGAATTAAATATAAAACGCTCTAGTTGACAATCCCCTATTTCATCTCGATTTTTCATACCTTGCATAACAGTCATGGCTAAAATCATATTCATAGCAATTCTTAAAAGTGCCTAGAAACATAACAATATGAGAAATATGTGATGATAAATAAACAGATTGAAAGTCAAATAACGATTACGTTCTGAATTTTCTGCTGCTGGTAATGTGCAAGACTCAAACAACCAATGTCTCTCAAATTTTCTCAAGAGATTGAGCTTCTGCTCGCGAAATTGGCGGCTAAACCCATAACGATCGCCGAAATTTTTCAATCAACAGGCGATCGCGGAATTAGCTTAATTATTAGCCTGTTGGTATTACCCTTTCTCTTTCCCATGCCTCCTGGTTTATCTGGCGTAATGGGTATCGCTTGTTTTTGTTTGGCAATTCAAATGGCATTGGGTAGAAAAAAGCCTTGGCTGCCGCAGAGAATAGCTAGGTTCAAATTTTCCCGTAGCTTGAGTCAAAAGTTACTCAAAAACATTCGACGTATTACTATTTGGCTAGAAAAAATTACACGACCCCGCTGGCACAGAATAGCTAATCATGGCTACGTCAAAAGAACCAATGCCGTTTGCATTGCTTGGCTGTCGATTCTACTCATGTCGCCTATTCCCTTTACCAACCCTCCTCCTGCTATTACCATTTTGCTGTTATCCGTAGCGAACCTAGAAGCTGATGGCTTACTAATGTGGATTGGGTATTTTCTGACCTTAATTAATACAATACTTTTTCTCTTTATTGGCTATGCTCTCTGGCAAGCTCCACAATTGTTGCCCAAGTTTTTTAGTTAATAAGTTAGCCTTCAAGAATATTAGTTTGCACTTATGTTTTAAAAGTTGTTCTCTTTGGGTGCGATCGCCAAGATGTTCAGAGTATAATTACTTATAATACATTGAAATAGATTACAAACAAGCCAAGCTCAAGTTTATTATAGATCGATTTATTATTTTTAAACCATAAATATTAATTATTAAAAAAGGAATTTTAAGTTAAAGGATGTTTCATTTGCTTCTCTTTTAAAGCGGAAAAGGCTATATTAAATATAGAAGCTAATTAGAGCTTCTCCTGACAGAAACAACAGGTTAACTCACATTCAAACAAGGAGGCTAAACAATCTGTTTTATTTAAAATCTGTCTCGTTCTCAAAAAACAACAGCACTCAGCTAAAAAACCAATATTTCCTT
>JBCBWB010000148.1:0-12155 GCA_039817275.1 Cyanobacteria bacterium J06648_1
TTGAGGATTAAGTCCCGTCAAACGAGGCTGACAACCATATCGGGGGTGTTCGACAAATTTAGCTTCGGGTCTAAGTTCGGACATTCAATAAACGATAGATGAGTAAACAGTCTACATTCTTAAAGTATCGGCTAATAAAAAACTGGCTTATCTCCTTCTCAAATAATCGCGTGAAGCAATCTCTCTCTGCCAATCTAACTAAACTCTACATTCTACGAGGGCTAGCTTTTGCCTGGTTTCCGATTCCCACTATTGTCCTCTTCTACGAAAGCTATGGGCTAAACATCGAGCAAATTGTGCTGCTCAAAACTATTTTATCCCTCTCAATTCTCTTTTTAGAAGTTCCCTCTGGCTACTTAGCGGATCTTTGGGGTCGAAAAGCCTGCTTGGTGGTTGGCAGTGGAGTCTGGATTGCTAGCTGGCTAATTTACTGTACGGGAGGGTCGTTTAACGAATTTGCGATCGCCGAAATTTTGGCGGGAGTAGCGGGAAGTCTAATTTCAGGAGCAAATACCGCCCTGGGCTACGATACCCTAATACAGCTTGGTCGCGAGGCATACTATCAGCGCTGGGAAGGCAGATTAGTGGCGATCGCGGGGATTAGCGAGGCTGTCTGTGGCATAATTGGAGCAGCGATCGCCGCCGTAAATTTGGTCTATCCTTTCTATCTCCAGACGTTTTTTCTAGTAGTTTATTTTTGTCTGGCGTTAACTTTAGTCGAGCCTGAGTGCCATGAGCCGATAGTGCAAACTCAGCGGTTAAATCAGCTCAAGAAGATTATCATTGATGTCTGGCAACGTCCCAAGTTGAGATGGCTAATCCTCCTCAGCAGCACCTTCTCTAGCGCCAGCTTTCTGATCGTTTGGCTGTCACAAGACTATCTCCAGCAGCTCAATATCCCGATTCAGGCTTTTGGTTGGGCATGGGCAGTATTTCATCTAGGGATGAGTCTGGCATCTCTTAACTCCCACCACCTCCAGCGTCTATTGGGCATCAGGCTAGCTATTTTCCTGCTCGTATTTACTTTAGCTGCTGCTTATATCTGCCTGGGCAGCATTACCCAAGTTTGGGGCATAGTTTTCATCCTAATTATCTATCTCGTGCGTGGTTTTTGTTCACCGCTAATCCTTAACCGAATCAATCAGCAGATTTCTTCTTCTGTTAGGGCAACAATCCTCTCCCTCAACAGTCTCGTATTCCGTGTTGCTTTTGCCATAGTTGCGCCAACCATAGGTGCGATCGCTTCTCGCTACGACCTTTTTACAGGCTTGATTGTTGCTGGCTGTATATTTCTTGGTGCGGGTTGGTTTTGTTGGTGGCAACTTTTTTACATTAAACATTGAGCATTGAACATTGAACATTGAACATTGAACATTCTAGTTTCGAGCCTACTTGTAAACAGATGATGGATTCTAAGTTAGGCATTGCTGAATCAAGGGATGATTCCATAATTTTCACTGCCAAGTTAAATCAACTGAAAGGCTAAAAGCTATATGCGTAGCGGTATCCTTTATGAAAAACTAGTAAATTGGAGCGAAGCTAATCCACATCAGGCGTATAAAACAATCTAAGCTGGATTTCTCAATTAACTTTGACAATTAGGGCAGAAATGAGAAGAGCGTCCCCCTAGCTTAATTTTCTCGATGGGGGTATGGCATACTTTGCAGGGTTGTTCTTTTCTACCGTAGACTAGCGCCGCATCACCATAGTTACCGCTAACTCCTAAAAGGCTGAGAAAATCACTAAAGGTCGTCCCTCCCTTATCAATCGAAGTTTGCAGGACATCAATAATAGCCTGATGTAGTTTTTTTATCTGCTTGGGCTTGAGATCGCCAGCTACCGTATCGGGTAAGATACCGCTTTTAAACAGGGCTTCATCGGCATAGATATTGCCAATTCCCGCTACCACAGCCTGATCCAGCAGCAAAGTTTTTATCAGCCGACGGCGATTCTTTAGCTTTTGAGTAAAGTACTTAACCGAGAAATCAGCATCAAAGGGTTCGGGTCCTAATTTCTGCAAGCCTGTAATAACGGACTCCAGCTCTAATTCGGGGGGACAATACCAAATTTTGCCAAAGGTACGAGTATCGACGAAGCGTAATTCTCGATCGCCCGCAAAGAAGAAACGCACGCGGGTATGTTTCTGGAGAGTAGCATCGTGATCGACCCAGAGTAGTTGTCCCGTCATTCTTAGATGTACCCCTAGCCAGCCAGCAGGAATGTCTGAATCTGATTCGCTTAATTCTGCCAGCAAATACTTCCCCCGTCGATGCCATTGGGCGATCGCAACTCCCGTAATTCCCTGAAGAAAAGGTTCAACTTCGGGTGGATAGGCAATTGTCCTGGGTAATAAAACTTCTCCAGCCTGAATTTTCTGTTTGAGGGTTAAATTATTTAAGCCGCGTCGGACGGTTTCTACTTCTGGAAGTTCGGGCAAGGTTATTTTGGGGAAATACAGTGCTACCTAGTTTACCGTCATTGTGGATTCAAAGCCTCGTCTTTTAAGGATTATTTTTTTAGTTTTTAGTTTTTAGTCTTTAGTTTTTAGTTTTTGATTTAGCGACGTAATCATTCTAGACACCTCATTGATTTTTTCCATGAGAAGCTCTGATTTTTGATTGTCAATATAGCTTAGATCCTTAGCAATTAATATTTGACATTTTACTTCAAACGCGCTGCCTTGAGCTATATCTAAAAAACGGCTAAATTCTTTGCTGCTACTACGCCCTGCTCCTTCTGCTAAGTTGGATTCGATTGAAACAGATGCCCGACGTATTTGATTTGTTAGTCCAAACTTTTCTTCGCTAGGAAACGTCGAGCTTATCTTGTATAAATTAATAGTAAACGTATGTGCCTTTTGCCATACTTTTAACTTTGTGAAGTCTTGCATTGACTTAGTGTTATTAGTCATTAGTATTGTACTACAAAACTAATGACTAATAACTAATGACTAATAACTAGAATCACCAGTCGTTCACGACGGTAAGCAGTCAGCAGGAATTACTTCATCAGCAAAGCTTTGAGTCGGGAAAAATTCAAAAGGACCCGCGATCGAACCCCAAACTAGTTCATCTGTTTCGGGATCTCTGCCGCGATCGTAGCTGGTTAATTGGCGATCGCTGATTTCAAAGCTGTTGTCTAGGTAAGTGATTCTGCCCTTGCGCTCAACAATGCAGGCTTTCCCAGGCTTGATTTGTCCCTGAAAATAGCTGCCAGTCCAGGTAACATTCATATCGCAGCCGTCCATCTTTTCGATCGCCTCTGGACTTAGCTTGCTCAATAACTCAGGATTACGGGATGCACCATAAAACTGCTCTTGATCCTTGACTTTGAAATTTTCTAGCTCAATGCGATCGTCTACTAAACTTAGACGAATCACCCGCAAACGATAGGGCTGGTTAAGCATAAAGTCATAAGCCTGTTCTAAAAATAGGCTCGTGCCGTCGAGCAAATCGTGGGGCAAGGGGCGCATACAGACGCGAATATGGGCAAAAAAAGGTGGGTTGGCGTAGGCTTGCGCCTGATTACTAAAGTCTGATGCCATCCAGCGGGCTAAAGTAGTTATATCTTGGGAATGGGTCATTTAAATAGTTTGAATCTCAAATTTTCTCTGGCTGAGGATTTCCACGGCAGCGAAAAAATCCCGTATCTTTTAAATTACAGCAGGTTTTGATCAATTGATAATTGTCAATTGTTAATTATCAATTAATAGCAAAATGTGTACTTGCATATTGCGGTCGCCTGGTAATTTAAACTTCTGGCGGATATTCTGGTTAATCTACAATTTTGCTGTTATCCTGAATCTTGCTTTAACCAGTTATTTGAGCATATGACATCCAACCAACAGTCATTCCAGATTCCTAATTGTGCCTGGCAACGCCCGATCGGCAAAGGCTGGGAACAACCTTACACGGTACGCTACGAGAGCAATTTGGATGATGGACCTTGGCATGGAATGCCCTTAGGGGGGATGGGTGCAGGCTGTATTGGCAGATCTAGCCGAGGAGATTTTAATCTCTGGCATTTGGATGGGGGAGAGCATATTTTTCAGTCCCTTCCCGCCTGTCAGTTTAGCGTGTTTGAACAAACTGATTCGGCTACTCAGGCTTACGCTTTATGTACGGAAGCACCAGAAGATAATACTTTGTCTCGTTGGTCATGGTATCCAAAAGAGAAAGGAACATATAGCGCCCTGTATCCCCGCAGTTGGTATGAGTATCAGGGTGTATATGCGGCAGGTATTACTTGTGAACAGTCTTCGCCAGTTTGGGCAGAAAACTACCAAGAGTCTAGCTATCCAATAGTTAATTTTGATTGGCAAGTACACAATCCAACGGACAAGCCAATCACCTTGAGCATCATGCTCACCTGGCAAAATGTAATCGGCTGGTTTACCAATGCCATTAAGTCTCCCACTATCAAAGTACGAGATGATGGTAGTCCTGAATATGAATATCAGCCCAAGTGGCGCGACAGTACGGGTAATTATAACGAGTGGATACAGGACAACTATCGGGTTGGCTGTTTATTAAATCGGGTGCAGCCTCACGAGGAGGTAGGGGAAGGAGATGGTCAAATTGCGATCGCCTCAGTCTACAATCCTAGTGTAGAGGTATTCTATATCAGTCGTTGGAATCCCGATGGCGATGGATCTCAAGTCTGGGACAGCTTTGCCTCCGATGGCTCATTACCCGATTTACAGGACGAAACTCCTGCCGATCCTGGGGAACAAATTGCCTGTGCGATCGCAATTAGGTTTACAGTTAAACCAGGTCAAACGAAGGAGATTCCCTTTACTCTGGCTTGGGACTTGCCCGTCACGGAATTTAAGCAGGGGGTTAACTACTTCCGTCGCTATACAGATTTCTTTGGGCGTAACGGTAAGAATGCCTGGAGTATGGTGCGTACTTCCCTCAAGCATAGCGATCTGTGGCGCGAAAAGATTGAAGCTTGGCAAAACCCAATCTTACAGAAAGAAGATTTACCCGACTGGCTTAAGATGGCGCTGTTTAATGAGCTATATTTACTCGCCGATGGTGGTACTCTTTGGACTGCTGCTACGGAAAACGATCCTGTCGGACAGTTTGGGGTACTCGAATGCATGGACTATCGTTGGTACGAAAGCCTAGACGTACGCCTCTACGGATCATTTGGCTTGATGATGCTATGGTCAAAGCTAGATAAATCAGTCTTAGAAGCCTTTGCTCGTGCTATTCCCCATCACGATGATACTCCGCGCATTGTAGGTTACGATCGCTCTAGCGCCATCCGCAAAGAAGGTGGTGCAACACCCCACGATCTTGGCGCACCTAACGAGCATCCTTGGGAAGAGACTAACTACACTTCCTATCAAGACTGCAACCAGTGGAAAGACTTACCCAGCGATTTTGTTTTGCAGGTATACCGTGACTATCTACTAACAGGGGAAAAAGATACGGACTTTCTCTGGGAATGTTGGGACAGCATTACTCTCACTCTGGCATATCTCAAGCAGTTTGATCGCGATAATGATGGCATCCCCGAAAACTCTGGCGCACCCGACCAAACCTTTGACGATTGGCGACTACAGGGTATAAGTGCCTACTGTGGCGGACTCTGGATAGCGGCATTAGAAGCAGCAGTTAAAATCGGTAAGATTCTGCTGGATCATCCCCCGACAAATCCCAGTTTGCAGCCAGTCAATTATCCTACAGCTATCCAAACTACTATAGATAACTATAATAGCTGGCTGCACCAGTCGCGATCGCTCTACCATGATGCTCTTTGGAATGGTGAATACTATCGCCTCGATACTGAAAGCGGCTCAAATGCAGTCATGGCGGATCAGCTTTGCGGACAATTCTATGCGCGTTTACTCGGTTTACCCGACGTAGTAGAAGAACAATATACTAAGTCCACGCTGAATAAAATCTACGATGCCTGTTTCCTTAAATTCCACGACGGGAAATATGGCATAGCTAACGGTGTATTACCCGATGGTAGTCCCGTTAATCCAGATGATACTCATCCTTTAGAAGTCTGGACGGGAATTAACTATGGCATCGCTGCTTTTATGATTCAGATGGGAATGAAGGATGAGGCATTTAGAGTTACGGAAACTGTAGTTAAGCAAGTGTATGAGAATGGGTTGCAGTTTAGGACACCCGAAGCGATTACAGCGGTGGGTACTTTTAGAGCCAGTCACTATTTACGAGCGATGGCTATCTGGGGGGTTTATGGTGTTTTGTGTGGTTGGGAGTAGAGGTTATTTCGCGCAGAGACGCAAAGGCGCAAAAGGTTTGATTGATATGTACTAGTTTCTGTTTATTAGCAATAATGGCAAATCCAGAACATTTGGCAATAATAAAGCAAGGAGTAGAAGTTTGGAATCATTGGAGAGATGATAATCCAGAGATAGAGCCAGATTTGAGTCAATGCTGCTTAAAAGATCTCGACTTATCAAAAGCTATGTTTAATAACACTAACTTAAGCAAAGCCATATTGGTAGACAATAATTTTACAGAGGCAAAATTCTATAAAGCCAACTTAAATCAAGCAACTCTTGGTAGATCTATTCTAGATAGAGCATATGTTGTGGAAACAAACTTAGACAAAGCTCAATTGAGAGAAACTAGTTTAATTGCTTGTGATTTATCCCGTTCAAATTTATTCTTTGCCAATTTGCATAATGCAAATTTGACCAAAGCAAATTTATTTCTAACAAATTTAACAAAGGCTTATTTCTTCAAAGCAAATTTAACTCAAGCCTCTTTTTATTGTACGCAGCTAGCTCAAACAGATTTAGAAGGAGCTATTTTAACAGGAGCTTTAATAAAAGATTGCAATATCAGTTCGGCTAATCTGAAAAATATAATATGCGATTATATCTATCTCAAGCATAATGAACAAGAACGCCGTCCTCACCATAAAAATTATCAACCAGGTGATTTTACAAAGCTTTATCAAAAAACAATTGAAATTGTAGAATTATATTTTAATAGTGGCATAAATTGGGAAGCATTTTTACATTCTTTTCGCAAGTTTAGAATTGAATGCAACAATAGCGAGCTATGCGTAAAAGCTATTGAAGTAAGATTCGATCTTGTAGTTATTCATGTAGCAGTACCAAAAAAATTTAGCAAAGCAAGAGTAGAAACTTTTATTGAAGATGAATATCAAATTAAACTAAAATCTCTAGAAAAAGAATACAAGCAACAATTAAAAATTAAAGATGAAGAAATTAAAAATATTAACGCTGAGTATCATACAAATTTGATGGAAATAATAAAACAAATAGCAAATCAACCAATCGAATACAAAATAGAATACTTAATGTCAAAAACATATCAAAATCATTACGGATCTGGCGACAATATAGCTGGTAACAAAAATATTAGTAATAATACATTTATTTCTCCTGAATTAAAACAAGTAGGAGATGACTTTCAATTAATATTAGACAATCTTAAACAAGTTTACAATCCAAACACCGAGCAAGGAAAAGAGAAGATTGTTAATGAAGCCATACAAAGGGTAGAGAGCAATACTAACTTAGTCAAAAGAGCATTTAGTGCATCCGAAAAAGCCTTATTTACATATCTAAAATCGCGATTCATATCTCCCTTGCAGAGTGCTTTTCTTGCAGCTTTAGAAGATTGGCAGAAAAATAAACAATAGCTCTTTGCGCCTCCGCGTCTTTGCGCGAAACAAAATAAAAAGAGATCGCCTTCCATAGATCTTTACGCTGATACTTTAGCTTCAATATATTCAACTGAACTATTGGGTTGTGGAATAGATTCTCCGTCTTCTTGCAAGCCTTCAAGATGAAACTCAATTGCTTCTTGTATTAAAATTCGTACTTCTTCTGGAGTATCCCCGACAGCAACACAACCAGGTAAATCTGGGACATAAGCACAATAGCTGTTTTCGCCTCTTTCGATTATCACTGCATAGCGCATTATTTTAAATCCTCTTCTATCTGTGCTTGTTTCCAAATACTTTTCAAAGTACCAGGAGGAACATCTTTACTTAGCTTTCCCGATACTGTAACTGTACCTGACTTCGATGGATGCTTAAACTGACGATGACTACCTTTTGTTCTTTTGAGATACCAGCCATCTTGTTCTAGCTTTTTAATTGCATCCTTTACTTTCATCCAAATTGCGATGGTCAATTAATTTTTTCCCAAGTATACCTATTAAAAGTTTTAATGCGATCGCTTTAATGAAAACGACTCTCTGCATCTATGCGTCTTATCGAAGTGTATACACGGGTGTTAATACCCTGGCGCATAGCGTGCTTGTTCGAAGGGTTGTGGATGGCGCGAGACCAAAATTAAATTAGAAAAGATGCGATCGCTTTAATAAGAATAAATTTCTGCGTCTCTGTCCCAAATGATACCGCGACCTATACGTCTCTGCCCAAAATCAAATCAAGTTAGAAATAAAATGCGATCGCCCTAATCCCAATCGCGACAAATAGGTATTGTGACTGAGCCGTTAAACTATCGTTGTCTTAATTCTGTAATCCAACTTTTGTATTCCTAATAGGAGTGGGTCTACTTTAGGTCTATAACCACAAATACCGTGTAAAGCTAGATATCAAAAATCTCTGAAACATAGACTCTATATAAGATGGGCGATACTGGATTTGAACCAGTGACGTCCTGCTTGTAAGGCAGGCGCTCTACCACTGAGCTAATCGCCCGAATGTGCTTAATTTGGCACTTGGTTAGTATAGCAAGCTTTGGGTTTTTTGTGCAAACAGCTTTTTATAAGTGTTGCAGATAGCTCTCTTTTCTAATCAGGTTCAAGAGTTTGACTAGCTATTACTATAAGAAATACCCCGAAAAAACGATAGATCTCAGCATCTAAATAAGTTGTACTTTGCTTTACATCAGCTGGGTAAGAAGTTAAAACGACTATTGAGACCACGAATCGACCAAACTAATTTTCTAGTATTGCATCTAATGCCCAGTAATTCCTTGCTCCAAAATCTTAGTCAACAAATCGATCGCATCGTCATCGGTCAAGGAGATTTAGTAAAACAATTTTTGATTGCTTTGCTTAGTGGCGGTCATGTGATCATTGAAGGAGTACCAGGTACGGGTAAGACTCTATTGGTGAAGGTTTTGTCAAAGCTAATTGCTGCTGACTTTCGCCGCGTTCAGTTGACTCCTGACATTTTGCCCTCGGATATTTTGGGAACAAATATTTTTGATCTTAATAGTCGAGAATTTATTCTCAAGCAGGGACCGATTTTTACCGAAATACTTTTGGCTGACGAAATTAACCGTACTCCTCCTAAGACTCAAGCAGCGTTGCTCGAAGCAATGGAAGAGCAACAAATTACCCTGGACGGAGAAACGATGCAACTCCCGCCTCTATTTTGGGTAATTGCAACGCAAAACTCCTTGGAATTTGAGGGGACTTATCCTTTACCTGAAGCGCAGCTTGATCGCTTTCTTTTCAAACTACTGGTAGACTATCCTGCCAAGGATGCTGAAAAGCAGATGTTGCTTAATGCCCAACAGGGATTTAAAGCTAAGAAAGTGGATCTAGATCGCCTAGAGAAGATCGCGACAGTAGATGATATTCTGGCTCTGAGAAAACAGGTGCAGCAGGTTCAGGTAGCAGAAAATATTCTCGATTATCTGCTTGATTTGGTGGAACGCACCCGTCAACATCCCGACCTACTTTTAGGTGCATCACCAAGATCTGCTGTGGCTTGGCTCAACGCAACTAAGGCTAGTGCTTGCCTTGAGGGAAGAGATTATGTTACCCCTGATGATGTTAAAGAAGTTGCGACTCCCCTGCTGCGCCATCGATTAATTCTTAAACCTGAAGCACAGTTGGATAATCTTCAGATTGATGAGGTGATTGCTTCGATTCTCCAGCAAATATCGGTACCTAGATGATTACTGATTACTGACTTTATTTTTTATCTCCACAAGTATGATTCCTGCAAAACGCTGTTATATCTTATTGGCTTTGGGTGGAATAGGCGCAGCCATATTAGATCTGGTGAATACTCGTCAGGTTAGTCTGAATTTCTGGCGGATTTACAATTTTGCCCTGCTAGTGGCGACTATTATCGATGCTTCTCAGGTGAAAAATAATGCGATCGCCCTAGAGAGACAGGAAATTCCCAAGCTCTCCGTTGGCAGAGATAATCCGATTGAGCTAAAAATAACTTCGGGTCAAGATCAGGCGATCGCCAGAATTAAAGATGCTTATCCTCCAGAATTTACAGTCAACAAGAATACCCTAGAAGTTAATCTTCCCGCCTACAGCGTTAGCGAACAAACATATATCATTCATCCTGATCGCCGTGGGGAATACGAGTGGGGTGATATTCAAATTCGTCAGCTAGGGAAATTGGGTTTAGCCTGGCGAGATTGGCAAGTATCAGGCAGACAGAAAGTGCAGGTATATCCTGATTTGATGGGCTTAAAAGAGCTAGCTGTTCGTCTCAGTATTGAAAACAGCGGAGCAATGCGTCAGGCGCGAAGGATGGGTAGCGGAACTGAGTTTGCCGAATTGCGAGAGTATCGAACAGGGGAAGATATACGTCTGATTGACTGGAAAGCTACGGCTCGTCGCGATCGCCCTGTGGTCAGAGTCTTAGAACCTGAACAAGAACAAACTGTCTTTATTCTGCTTGATCGCGGACGTTTGATGACGGCAAAGGTGGGAGAACTCAAACGTTTTGACCATGGCTTAAATGCAACTCTGTCTTTGGCTATGGCAGCGTTGAGCCGAGGGGATAAGGTCGGCGTAGCGGTATTTGATCGCGACATCACTACCTGGATTCCCCCCGAACGAGGCAACCATCATTTATCAAAAATAGTCGAGCGGCTAACGCCAATTCAACCCGTACTGTTAGAACCTGATTATCTGGGTGCGGTAACGAAAGTGATTACCCAGCAAACTAGACGGGCTTTAGTCGTACTAATTACCGACTTGGTAGACGTGACGGCTTCGAGTGAATTGCTTAGCGCCATGATGCGCTTATCTCCCCGTTATCTGCCCTTCTGCGTGACTCTCAACGATCCTTTGGTAGAGCAAATTGCTCATAATCATACCGATAATACTCAGGATAGTTATGCTCGCGCTGTGGCGCTGGATCTTTTAGCGCAACGTCAGGTAGCTTTTGCCCAACTAAGACAAAGAGGAGTGTTGGTTTCAGATGCACCTTGCGATCGCATTACAGGGGAATTAGTAGATCGCTATCTCCAGTTGAAAGCTCGTAACCTGTTATGATTTCTCAGTCAGACTTTACCCTAGGTAATACGATTACTGTCGCGGTTGCAGTTTATAAACAGAATTGGCGTAAGTTTCTCCAGCTCTCACTGGTGGCTCATCTCTGGTTACTGATACCGATCTATGGCTGGGCGCGATATTTTGCGATCGCCGCTTTGATTAGTAAATTAGCTTCTGAGGAATTAAACGGCTCGGCAGATCTGGCTGACAATAATTATTTCGCACCACGTTCTTTATTTGTCTTTCTCTTTGCAGGTATCTTAACTACGCTTATTCCTCTTATTCTGGGCATTTCCTGCTGCGTTTTGCTGCTTGTTGTTTATGCTCTAATTTACTTCTGGTTATTGGAGGATGTTTTAGTTCAATTAGGGGCGTTTATTTCAATTGATCTTAGCTGGGTTAGCACCGAGAATTGGGAATTGTTATTAGGTGCCTCGGCGATTTTGTTTATAGCTGCCAGTTCAATCTGGTTTTATAGCAAGCTATTTCTAACTGACTTAACTTTTATTGAAGCTCGTAAAGGCAACTTATTTAGCTTATTTTGGCGAAGCTATATCCTAACTCGCAAGAAAATTAAGATATTTGGCATTATTTTGCAGTCTCTAGCGGTTGCTTTTCCAATTTGGTTTTTGAGCTATTTTATTTTAATTGTAATTATTGGATTTTCCGCTGCCCTAATCGATATTGACATCATCGACCAGTATTCGATTCAGTTGTTTTTTGGGTGTTGGCTTTCGTTGGCAAATTTGCTGACCCTACCCTACTGGCAAGGAGTAAAATCGGTTGTCCATTACGAGTTAACTAAAGCGAACGATTATGATCTGATGTCTAATCGTCAATCAAGTTAGATCTGTCTATTTCCCTTCCTAGTAGACGAGGGCATAAATAAAGCAACTATTAAATAACCTGCAAAAG
>JBCBWB010000149.1:0-12086 GCA_039817275.1 Cyanobacteria bacterium J06648_1
ATTTCGATTAACTGTTGGGGATCTGCTTGACAAACACCTACTTTTCGTAATATTGTCTCTACATTGGGTAATAGTGTCTGGACATCAAACTTGTCCCTACAAAGTAAAGTTGCTAAACACGTCCACAACTCCGCCTCATAAAGCAACCTTTCACAGCGGCGATTATACAATTTCTGATCGGCATGCACCGTATAACAACCACGGTGTAATTCCAGATACAGCTCATCCTGCCATACAGGAAACTCTGCTTTACTTTTTTCCTGTCGGCTATTCCCTTTTGCTACCTTAAAACCATTCACATCCCGCGACACCGATAACCCCTCTCTCTCTCTCTCCGCGCCTTTGCGTCTGTCTTGGTCAGCGTTCCCTTGCGCCTTACGGCGACGCGGGGTCTGACCGCTTGGCGCGAGACTAATCCCCTCCAAATACCCCCCAGCAGTCCCAAATACAACCTGGGGAAAAAACGGTGACTTATCCCACTTAGCCGCCACCTCCAACATATCTCTAGTAGGTCCACCACCATGATCGCCCACTCCTGGCAGCCAGAAAATCTCCTGCAAACCAGTCTGCACTTCCCAATCAATGCCGTAATTAACCATCGTAATCGGGTTCGTATCCATAACCCCTGTAACGTTGGGAGGTGACATCAGGGTTAACAATCTCGTACCGTCGGGAGACTCCCACCAGAAACAACCATGGGGAAATTTAGTCGTATCGTTCCAGTGCAGTTTTCCTGTTACAAAATACTCAATGCCGCACTGCTGCATAATTTGCGGTAATTGCCAGGTAAAACCAAAGCTGTCGGGTAGCCAAGCAACGGTAGAAACAGCGCCAAACTTCTCTTGATAATATGCCTGTCCATAAAGCAACTGGCGAATTAGGGACTCGCCGCAGACCAAATTAGTCTCTGGTTCGATCCACATTCCCCCTAATATTTCCCACTTATTCGCCTTGACCGCAGTCTGGATCGATTCAAACAACTCAGGACGATGCTGTTCGATCCACTGATATAAAGCAGGACTTGTATGACCAAAAGTTAGGGCGGGAAAATCCTGCTGGAGATTCAAAACGGATTTAAAGGTACGCTCGGCTACCTCATATGTTTCATCGGTTGTCCATAGCCAAGCCATATCCAGATGAGCGTGACCAAGTAAATTAAAGCGACGCTGTTTAATATCTTGAGCGAGGGGTAAGAGACTTGCCCGTAGCTGAGTGAGATCGTTACCAAACTTGGCTGTGTCACTAGTATTGTTCCAGTTGTAACCTTCTAATACAGTCGCTAACGTATCCAAGCCTGCGGGGTTAAACTGCGACAGGTACTTATAAAGAACAGTAAGCTCATCGGCTACCATCCCAGGATCGATCTGAGAATCCTCATGCTCGTAAAGCAAATGCGATCGCATTAACGCCCCAATATCATGACCAGGACTTACTAAACGAATGGTTATTAAGTATGTCGATCCTGGTTGAGCATCATTGGTAATTAGTACCCGCGCCGAAGAATCAAATAAGTCTCCCTGCTGTACCAACTCACCGTTAATAAATATTTGAGCATCATCCGCCCACCAGGTCAAAACCAGCCTCAGACTTAATCCCTGTAGTGGATATCCCTGTAGCGTGGGGGGGATAGTAATTTGCTGCGCCAGGTACTTAAGCTGTTTCCCTGGGGGAAAGACGATGTAGCCTTTATCATTCAGAGTTGCAGCTGCATATTGACCGAGATCTCCCGATGACTGACTATCCCCTAGATCTAGCCAGCCAGACTGAGTTTCCAACTTAACCAACTGACGTAAATTAGCGATCGCATTTTCAATAACAGCAGAATTATGAGACACCATGTTTTTTTTAAAAGCTGTTCGCTTTGGGCTGTAGGCTATAAGCTATATTTAATAAGATAATGTTGCAACAACTCAACCCTCACGACTGTGCTTTCCTCGGTAATAACCTGGTTCTCTTTTGCTAAAGATTTATGGGAGAACATAAAGTTGAACTCCAAAGACTGATGATAATTACCGAGATAATAACTACTAAAGTAGATTCTACTATATTGCCAATTTGAGAACTCTTTGCGCCTTTACGCCTCTGCCCTAAAAGATTTCTTAAAGGATACCGCTTCGCTTCATGCTCGCAAAACATAAATCAATAGAAATCTCTACCTTTAAGACTGCATTTTTCTCTGCAATAACCGAATTCTTTTCTGCCAAAGATTCATCGGATAATACAAGGCTGGACTCCACAAGCTAGTAATAATTGCCGAAATAATAACTACCTGCTGATACTTCTGCACTGCTTCGGCGATACCGATAAAATAAGTCCTGCTATACTGCCAAGCAAAAACAGCTTCGGAAAAGATAGTCATAAAAAAGACAACAAAAGCCACAGAAATAAAGTCTTCACCGAGATACTTTTGAGTCTTTAAGCTAGAAGTAATAACTCCCACCAAAACAAAGCTAAAAACATGAGAAGGGTTGCTTAAGGTGATGCTATCGTAGATACAGCCCATAATTATTCCAGCGATCGCCCCGTGCCAAACTGTTCTTTTGAGACTCCAGGCAACTACCCAGATTAACAACCAGTTAGGATTTACTTCTAACAACTCCATGCCAGGAATATCTACTACCATCAGGATAGTGCAGAGAGTGATAGAGGCAGCAACAAATAATAAGCTTATTACGGTTAGAAGGTCAAGCGTTTTCTGTTTTCGACGATGCATTGATTGGGGAGTTGTTAGTTGTTGGTTGTTAGTTGTTAGTTGTTAGTTGTTGGTTGTTAGCTTTTCACAAAGGATACACTTCGCTATCAATCATCAATCA
The DNA here is from genome assembly GCA_039817275.1 of Cyanobacteria bacterium J06648_1. Classification (GTDB taxonomy): domain Bacteria; phylum Cyanobacteriota; class Cyanobacteriia; order Cyanobacteriales; family Xenococcaceae; genus Waterburya. Next base: position 2,814 of record JBCBWB010000149.1, read on the forward strand.
ACTATTAGCTATTTTCTCCCCAACCTTGATTCAAAAGGCTGAATAATAACCCATTCTAAAACATCAATCGGGGCGCTCAATTCTACTTCCACCTCCACACCTTTCTGCTTCTCTGTAGACTTAACCTTGCCTAAAGGTAAACCAGGGGGATAGAGTTTACTCAGGCTAGAAGTAGCAACTTCATCTCCAGGTTCGATATCCGTTATTTCGTCAAAGAAGTGCATGGTTACGACAGACGATCCTTTACCCTTGATGTAGCCAAATTTGCGATCGCGATTGAGAATTGCGCCAACGCGACTAGTACTATCACTGATAAGCAGGACTTTACTGGTGTGAGGAGTAACGTGAGTGATGCGACCGACTAAGCCACCGATGCCCATGACGATATAGCCAGGTTTAACCCCGTCTTTGCTGCCTTTACCTAGAGTTACACGATTCCACCAGCGATCGCGACTACGCCCGATTATAGGGGCGGCTATGCCTGATTCTGGTTGGGTATCGTTATAGTTAAGTAACTGTTTTAGCTGCTGGTTTTGCTGTTGGAGTTCGGCAACATTTTGCTCTAGTTCTAAAATCCTGGCGTTAGTCAGGCGATCTTCAAGGGTAAGCTGTGCCTGAGATTGGAATGGGCTAACCACAAAATAATAAGCTTCTGATAGCAATGCTCCCTGAGTCTGTTTAATCCACAGGGCAACCAGCAGGGCAATTACAGTGGCAACTGCCCGAAACCCATATCTATCCCACCAGCGACTCATATGATAGTTATCCTAAAATTGTCCTAATTAATCTGACGATACGAAAAATTGGTTAAAAAGGCGATCGCAGGTTTATCTCATGACCGAACTATCGCTAAAGACGCGATCAAGAGTTTTATCCTCTAAGACTCTACCCGTACCTAAAACAACACACTTTAAAGGTTCGGCAGCAATATGAGTCACAATGCCCGTTTCATGACTAATTAACACATCAATCCCCCGCAACAATGCCCCGCCACCCGCGAGCATAATGCCGCGATCAATGATGTCCGCCGCTAAATCGGGAGGAGTTTGTTCTAAAGTACGTTTGATCGCCTCAATAATATTCCGTACGGATTCTTGTAAAGCCTCTCGAATTTCCGACTCGCATACTTCTACAGTGCGGGGTAGACCAGAAAGCAAGTGTAAACCACGTACTTCCATCGTGCGATCGCTTTCATCCACAGGATACGCCGAACCAATCTGAAATTTGATGTTTTCCGCCGTGTTTTCGCCAATTGCTAGCTTATGCTCTCTTTTTACCTGATTAACGATTGCCTCGGTTAACTCATCCCCTGCAATGCGAATCGATTCACTAATCACCTTTCCCTGAGAGCTAATTACCGCCACCTCAGTAGTGCCACCGCCAATATCAACGATCATATTACCTGTCGGTTCAGAAACGGGCAAACCTGCACCAATAGCTGCCGCCAGAGGCTCTTCGATCAGGTCTACCTCCCTCGCCCCAGCGTTAGAAGCCGCTTCAATTACCGCCCGACGCTCTAATTTGGTCACGCCGCTAGGAATACCAATTACCATGCGGGGATGCACCAGAGGATTACCCTCAAAAGCACGCTTGACAAACTCATGAATCATCGCCTCAGTAGCGTCAAAATCAGCAATTACTCCATCCTTGAGGGGGCGTAAAGCCTCAATATTTTCAGGCGCACGTCCCAGCATTAACTTTGCTTCCTTGCCAAAAGCTCTGGGATTTTCTGTTTTGCGTTCGATCGCGACGACAGAAGGTTCTTCCAACACAATCCCTTTACTAGATACATATACCAGAGTGTTCGCCGTCCCGAGGTCAATTCCCATGTCCCGCGAAAGGTTAAAACGATTAAAAAAACCCACTATAATATTTCGCTCCGCAGAAACTAATAATCCATTATTTAAGTCGAATCTAATCTACTCTCTACATGGTAATTAGTCTAAGAGAAAATATACCTAAATCTTTAGAACTATTAATCGGCGAAAATATTGAGTCAGCCCAGAGTTCATCAGCAGAATAATGATCGAAAAATCCCAAATAAAGAGGAATGGCGATCGAAAACTAAAATTATCGCTCATATTTTCCTGCCTTAACTACATAATTTTCCCTATGTACTTTCTCAGAGACAATGGCAAGATGAAAATCAACCAGATTGTTTTATTTTCATTCAATTTGGGATAATCAGTAAAGCTTTGCCAGCAAGTTGGGCGTCGCCAAAGTTCGGGATGATTCTATGATTTTCATTACTAAGTAAATCAACTAAAGGCGCAGGCGCTTTGTAGCTAAAAGCGCAGAAGATATTACCTTTCGGTTTAATACCGAAGATTAGCAATGCCGCCAGTTGCTCCCCCCAATACTAAAATTGCCAACTCCTACATCCGATTCAAACGCCAAATTTATTGCAATATGAAAAAACCCTCTCGCCAGAATAAGCGATTGATATTAATCGGCATCGCTTTCTGTTCTCTGCTTCTCTTTCTAGGAGCAAGTTTGTTGTTACAGGAACAAGATGCTATCTATTTGGCGATCGCAGGACCGACACAGGAGAATAATGTTTCGGGACAAGAAATGGTTCAGGGGGTTCGACTATATCTAGATCGGGTTAATCGACAAGGCGGGATTGATGGCAGGAAGATCAAACTAAAGATTTTCGATGACCAAAACAATGTGACCAGGGCAAAAGAGGTCGCGACAGAAATTTCGAATAGTAAGGCTTTGGCTGTCTTAGGGCATCTATATAGTTCTACCTCTCTGGCTGGAGGAGAAGTTTATCGTCAGGCTGGTATTCCTGCTATTTCTGCTTCAGCTACAGCCGATTCCGTGACCAAAGACAACGATTGGTACACCCGCGTTATTTTCAACAACCGTTTACAGGCTAGGTTTATCGCCAACTATGCTCACAAGATTCTTCAGCATGGCAATGCCAGCATTATCTACAGTGATGATGATTATGGGATCACTTTAAAAGAGTCTTTTACCAATACCTTTACTAACCTGGGCGGAGAGATTAGTCACCAGTGGGCGCTAGACCGTGATCAGGCTGATTTTGCCCAACAACAACAGCGAATTATTCAAGACTTACAGACCTCGAACCAGGGGCAGCCAGAAATAATTTTTTGCGCGACCCATAATCGAGACGTAGTAGATCTGATCGTACAAATGAAGCGTCAGCAGCTAGAATATCCTCTGATTGGGGCTGATTCATTGGGTAGCGTCGCCTTTGCTCAAAAATTCCAAAAGTACCCCGAAGAACAGCAGAATCCTGGCTATTTCTCTGAAGGTATCTATGCCGTTGCGCCAATTATCTTTGATGTTGCCAACGAGCAGGCACAAAAGTTTCGCAACGAGTATATCCTCAAGTATGAATCTGAACCAGGCTGGACTGCCGCCACCTATTATGATGCGGCGAAGATCGCGGTTGCAGCGATCGCCAAAGCTCAGTCAGCAGGAGAGAGCAGCAGCCTAGCTCAAGAACGGCAGCGGGTACAGGAAATTCTTAGCCAAATTGATAGCCCCGATCAGGCGATCGCTGGCTTGAGTGGTCAGCTATATTTTGATGAAGAGGGGAATTCGGAAAACTCAATCTATATTGGCACTTTTACTCAGCAAAAGTTTATTTCGGCTTTTACCCAACTGCAACCGATTAATCATATTGAGATTGTCGAAGATCTCCAGTCAGAGTTGGATTCAGGCAGAATTTTACTCATAGACGGTAAGTATCGTTATCGCACTAATATTGTCTACACGGGTATTGATATCAATGAAATTAGAAATCTGGATGAAAAAACTTCATCTTATTTAGTTGATTTCTACCTCTGGTTTCGCTTCCAGGGAAATGTTGACGCTGACAACATTGAATTTATCAACTACGGCACAGATCGCATGGATTCGGGGGAGAAGCTAGAGCTAGATGATCCTATCGACCAAGAAGACTTTAACGGCATCAAGTATCGCGCCTATCGAGTTAAAGCCGACTTTCAGGAAGAATTTTGGTTTCATGACTATCCTTTTGATCGCCAGAAACTAGCGGTTAAATTTCGCCACGCTAATCAAACCCGAGAAAACCTGATCTATGTAGTCGATGTCGTGGGTATGCGAGATACCGTAGCCCAAGAAGTATTAGAAAACTGGCGACTGGCAAAGGTGTTTGACACCATCAGCGACTGGCAGGTAAGGGAAGTTAGCTTTTTTCCTGATACTCACACTAATGACTCTACCTTGGGCAATCCACGTCTGTTTAACGCCGATTCTACTCTGCAATATTCACGATTCAATGCGGTAATTGGCATCAAGCGCGACACGATTAACTTTAGTATCAAAAATCTACTGCCACTGCTCTTTTTTATCGCTCTTTCCTACCTCCTTCTATATCTCCCCTTTGAGGCAATTTCGGTCGAAGCCGTCAGTGGAACTCTACTGGCGATCGTTTTCTTTCACCTCAGTCTGCTAGATGGTTTACCCGAAGGAATTGGCTATGTAGTTGCCCTTGACTATGCTTTCTACGTGATCTACGCCTTGATTATTTTAGAACTTCTGCTCGTGGTGATCGGCAACAAACCTGAAATCCGCAAAAATGACAAGGCGGTCAAACGTCTAATTTTGACCGCCAGGATTGTATTTCCGACTATTCTTCTAATTAGCGCGATCGCCTTATTTGCCAGATACGGTGCGGTAGATTTCTCGGCGATGATCCCGAAAATCTAAGCTCCTAATCTAAAACATATATCTAAGAAGCAGAAGAAACGGTTTGACGCTTAAACATTTCCTTCAGTACCAAAGCTGGATCTACATAACCACCATTGTGCTTCAGTACCCAGTGCAGATGAGGCCCCGTAGTACGACCACTCATGCCGATGCGACCAATTCTGGCGCCTGCGGGAATTTCTTGACCCAGAGCAAGCTGGATTCCTCCTGCTCGATCCAAGAGAAACGTACCGTTACGAGAACTGTCAACATGACCTTCTAAATGACAGTAAGTGTGTTGCCATTCGCCCGAACTTACAGTTACTGATGTACCACAGGCTGTATTGTCAGACAGTTGAGAAATCTTGCCACCCCACCAGCTACGAATATAGCTACCACGAGGCGCGGCGAGATCCAAGCCATTGTGAAACTGGCGCTTGCCCGTCACGGGGGATGTACGATAGCCGAATGGTGATGTGTAAGACTGAAAGTTTTCGACGGGAAAAGAGCCGTTCGCCCATACTGCCGAAACATCTTGGACAGCCAAATGGCTTTCTGTCATGTCCGACGCTTGAGAAGGGATATTCCCCCAACTATTAACACCAAAAGTAATCAGACAAGTCGCAGCAATAACGGCTAGCCAGCGACTCCAGCGAACAAGAAATCGATAGGTCATGTGTGGGAGTTCAATTAATATAACGATTTGCGATTGGCAGATTTTGCTTCTGCCTGCTCACCATGGTGATGAAATTTCGATATAGAATGTTTTTCAGTCTATAGTTAAACAAACAAAAAATAGTTTTTAAGTAACAGCAGGGAAATATATCTATCTAATTAGCGATGTTTCGCCGAATGTTAAATATCTTTATTAAATATAAGGTTAAATTCTCTAACCAGCAATATAGCTCTAAGTACTTATACTGGAACATATGATAGCTGCTCACAGAGGAGAATTAATTAAAGTTTTGGCAAAGATGTTGGTAACGCCTTAATGCAGATCAGAATACATAAAACAAAAAGAAAAACAAGTATTTAAATTAATTTTAAAAAGTCAAAAAAATCAAAAAAATATGCAAATCAACATTATTCCCTTCTCATTTGAAATAGATTCGGTCAGTTTGGCAGGAAGCTGTATTTGGTCTTTGGCGCTTTATATTGGTTTTGAATCTGGCAAAAACTGGATTAGTGGACAGCTTGAACGATGGTTTAATTTTGCAGAAGGCTGGATGTATACGAATAGCGAAGAATTTGAAGAGACACGTGCTGCCAGAGAGGCGCAAAATGCTTTTTATGCCTCAGTGTTTAGTATTATTCCTTTTCTCATCGCGGGGGCGGTAACCAACTGGATTATAGATCTAAGCTTTGGCGGCAGTAGTTGGGCGATCGCTTTAGGCTTGATGAGCTGTGCTATTTTTGGGCTGTTTGCCTTGGCAAATCAAGATTATGATAATTATGATGAGGACTAATTAGTAATTCTGATTACTAATAAATAGCTAATGATTTACGTCCTCAATCCTCAATATCGTCCTGTTCTAGCTTATTCGTAGAGCCAAGATTTTCTGACGGGTTCCCAATCTACCAATTCTGCTTCATTAAACCAGAGGGAAACTTCAGACTTCGCTGTTTCGGGCGCATCAGAGCCGTGAATTAGATTTCGTCCGATACTTACACCAAGATCGCCACGAATTGACCCAGGAGCCGCGGATACGGGGTTTGTAGCGCCGATAATGTTTCTGGCTGCGGCAATGACGTCTTCTCCTTCCCAAACCATAGCGATTACGGGAGCTGAGATAATAAAGTCTACCAAGCCGCTAAAGAAAGGTCGTTCTTTGTGAACTTCATAGTGCTTTTCTGCTAGCTCGCGAGAAACCTGCATCATCTTCATCCCCACGAGGGTAAAACCTTTTGATTCAAAACGATGGATGATCTCGCCTGTTAGGTGACGCTGGACACCATCTGGCTTGATCATAATAAAAGTGCGTTCCATAATCTCCTCAATAATTAGTTACAAAATGACACAAGGTTTAGAGTAGCGCAGATTGTTCTAGTTTCAACTTTTTGTTTGGTTGTTGATCATGAGTTAATTATGAGCGTTTGCTTCGCGATAACGTTCTAGGGCAAGATTTATTAGGCGATCGCATAATTCGGGAAAAGGCGTACCGCTATGCGCCCAAAGTTGAGGATACATGCTGGTAGAGGTAAAACCAGGCAGGGTATTGATTTCGTTGATAAATATTTCTCCTGTCGCCTCAACGTAGAAAAAATCGACTCGGGATAAACCCGCCGCATCAACGGCAATAAAAGCTTCGATCGCCATTGCTTGGATGCGATCGCGAATTTCGGGGGGCAAATCAGCAGGTATATGTAACTGTGCCGCACCTTCGGTATATTTAGTTTCGTAGTCGTAGAAGTCGCTCTCAAAGGTAATTTCCCCCACCACAGAGGCTTTGGGGTTATCGTTCCCCAGCACGGCGCACTCAACTTCTCTGGCGTTGACTCCTGCCTCAACGACGATACGGCGATCATAGCTAGCGGCGTTGTCTAGAGCTTCTTCTAATTCTTGACGCGATCGCACTTTGGCAATACCTACGGATGAACCAAGATTAGCGGGTTTGACAAAGCACGGGTAGCTTAGTTTGGCTTCAATATCATCACACAGCTTAGGGAAGCGATGCGACCCCGCGTCGTCCGAAGGCGCAAGGGAACGCGCATCGGAACAGGGGCTAGAGTAAACCTGCGATCTGTTGACAGCGACGTAATCCACCTGGGGTAATCCTGCTTGAGTAAACGCCATCTTCATGGCAATCTTATCCATACCCAAAGCCGAACCCAGCACCCCCGAACCCACAAAAGGGACATTCATCAGACTGAGTAAACCCTGCACAGTCCCATCTTCGCCATAAGGACCATGAAGAATCGGAAACCAAACATCAATCTCGCTGTAGCTACTCTGTCCCACGGGAGATAGGGAAGAAAAGCCCGTAGTTGCTAATTGTGTCGCGTCCCTCTCGTTGTTTTCTGCTTCTGTTAAGAGTAAAGGTTCTCCTGAAGCTAAAACCTGTTGTGCTAAATTACTGGGTTGCCAGGTACCATTCTTATCTATATATACGGGCAGGATATCGTATTTACTTTTATTTTCTCCTTGTTCTAGGGCAGAAGCGATCGCTCTAGCAGAGGTAATCGAAACTTCGTGTTCTCCTGAACGACCACCAAATAGTAAACCGACTTTTTGCTTTGTCATGAATTGTGCAACGCTCCCAAAGTAACTCTACAGTGCCAAAATCTCACTCGTAATGCTACATCATCTATTCGACGATTGGTAATTTTGCCTGTCAACTAGAGATTTTTGCTGCTTTTATTCTTCCCTTAATTGACTATTAACAAAGTCTGTTTCTAATCTCGCTTTTAGCACGGCATTTTTTTTTAGTCGTTCAGTCTTATTGATACCAAGTAAACTTTCTATTTCTGTTAGATCTTGGGAGTTTGCTCGACTACGATAATTTAATCTGATACAAATACTAATAATACTAAGACGCTCTTGAGGAATAAGCTCGATGCACTCTAAAGCGGCAAATTTTTGTAAATCATGAGCCAATATGAAAGCAAAATTGAACTCATCTTTTTCTAAAGATGATAGAGAACGGAATGACATTAATTAAAATAGATTATGCAAGCTCAACCAGTATAGTTGCTAACGATTCTCAATGTATTGCTTTTCTCTACACGCAAGGTGAATTTACCGTAAACAATTACTAATAATTAATTAATATAGTTTCGATAATTTTAATATTTTTAATTCATCGATTAATAGACAACTCCATAATTAGCTGTATGTTGATAGAAACGAAACCGTTATTTTGCTAATTTTATGGGTAAAGCCAGCCTGGGATTAGACAGTCAACTCTACGAATACTTACTCTCCGTATCCCTGAGAGAAAACGAGACCCTCACCAAATTACGAGAGGAAACCAATCGGCATGCCGCCAGCATTATGCAAATATCTCCCGATCAGGGACAGTTTATGGCGTTGCTAATCAAAATACTGGGTGCGAAAAAGACTCTCGATATTGGCGTGTTTACTGGCTACAGCTCTTTGGTTGTGGCACTGGCACTGCCCGAGTCGGGAAAAGTTATCGCCTGCGATCGCGATCCTCGCTCTACGGAAATTGCCCGTCGCTATTGGGATGAGGCAGGAGTGACGCACAAAATTGACTTACGTTTGGCACCAGCTTTGGCTACTTTAGATCGGCTGATTGCTGATGGTGAATCTGGCAGCTTTGACTTTGCCTTTATTGATGCGGACAAGCGCAACTACGATAACTATTATGAACGAGCCTTAACCTTACTCCGTCCTGGAGGAATGGTGGCGATCGACAATGTACTCTGGTTTGGTAGCGTTGCCGATCCTAATGATACCGACAAAAGAACGATTGCTATTCGAGAATTAAATCAAAAGCTTCATCAGGACAACCGCGTGCAGATTAGTATGCTAGCGATCGCTGATGGCTTAACCTTAGCCCTAAAGCTTTAAACTAAATCAGAACTTGCTTGATGCGATCGCCGCTTGGCTTTTTCCTGAAATGAATA
>JBCBWB010000014.1:0-44404 GCA_039817275.1 Cyanobacteria bacterium J06648_1
TTTGCCCCATCGTCTTCTGAAAGAAGACTAGAGCGCCTCGCGCTCGTCTGTGCCGCATGTAATGCGCGAGATTGGGGGTTGGGGGAAAGTTCCCCCAATATGGATCTTGTATTTTAAGATAACTTCAGTGGGAGAGAAAGGGACATTAAGTCTTTCATATAATTCACATCAGACATAGATTATGGGCTAAAACTGTTCAATTAAACTGATTGCTATTAGACAAAATTAAAGTTAGCGCTCCCCTTCCAACTCAAAACCAGCTTCGATCATGAAATTGAGTCGTCTTTTCCAGTCTCGTCCTAGCTGTATCGTCACATCAGAATTGAGTACCCCCGTACTCTCTACCACCACTTCACCAACTCCCAAAACAGATTGTACTTCTGAGGCTGCTTCATCATCTCCCGACTGGGCGATTACCCTCGTTGTAGGCAGGGGATCTTGCCAGTTACGGCTGGCGTATACCTGACGATAGCCTGCTTCTCGCAGCATATCTAAAGCTGACTGTAAAGCCTTCTGGCTTTTAGTACTGTCTTGAACCGAAATTCTGATTCTAGGATTATTGATATCGGAAACGCGATCGAGGGTAGCGTAACGATTACCAGAGACCTCATAGTCTGAGCCATCTCTCGGCATAGCAAAATGCTGCGTCATTAGCCTGTTGATTTTTCTGTGGTTGGGTAGCCAATAGCTGACCCTTTCATCGCCGCTGTTAAAGTCTCCAGGCAACATCATCATCTTAATCCCAGAGCGATCGGTTTTGGACGCAAAGTTGGATAGCGCCATCAATTCTCGGACGGTTAAATTAGTATCCAGGTGGGACTGGATCACCGATAATATTTTGGGAACCTTAATTACGGTAGCTGGCTTGAGGGTTTGCTCTACAGCCGCTCGCATCAACATCTGTTGCCGCTGTACCCGTGAGATATCACCTAAGCCATCGTAGCGATAGCGCAAAAACTGCATTGCCTTGTCACCATCAAGGTGCTGAATGCCTTTTTTAAGATCTATATATAGGTGTTGGCTGAAATCATTGTATTTCATGTCCTTGGGTACATTTACCGTCACGCCACCCAAAGCGTCAATTAGCTTTTCTACTCCCTGGACATTGACTCGTACATAACGGTCTATCTTAATTCCTCCCAGCAATTCGCTAGCAACGCTAGCGGTTAAAGCAGGGCCACCATAATCGTTGGCATGATTGATCTTTCTGACTCCATATCCTTCAATGTAGACACGAGTATCTCTAGGAATCGACAGCACAGACACCTTTTCCGCTTCAGGATCAAACCTCAACAGCAACATACTGTCACTCAAGCCATCAAACGAGTTAACTAGGTGATGATAGCCAACATCCTGTTTTTCGTATTCAATTCCCTTACCTTCTAGATCAGAGCTAATAACTTTGATCCCCAAAAATAAAATATTTACAGGTCTTTTGAGTTCAGGCAAATTGAGATTTTTTGCCGTCACCATGTCGGCTTTGCTAAAGACTTTCTGTTCTTCGCTACTAAGCTCTACCTGCTTGAGGGGGGGGACATCTGATACAGCAACTGCCAAGAATGCGCCTACTACCGCCGAGACAAGAGAAACGCTAGCTAAACCTAGCCCAACTAAAATAGCTTTTCCTTTATTCAATTTCTTTTGCTTGGTTTTTGAAGAGTAATTGACGGAATTGAACTGAGCGGTTTTTCTTCCCGAAGGGGTTGATTGATAGGCTTTTCTTACTGACACAGAACACCCTCACCTAGATAAAAATAAATAATGTTTTTTAAAGAAAAATTAAGATAAATATAGACACAAGTATAATTCAGTTAATATTAGCAGCTATTTACGAGTAAAAGTATTGGGTAGATCGACAGAGGAAGAAAAAACTCGGCTTTATTTTGGTAACTAGTAGCGTATTTTCTTTGCCTAGCAAGGGTTACATAATACTCTACAATTTTAGCTAGCTTACTAGCTTATTAGCAGAAAGGTCAGCTAGGTTGAGCAAAATGCCCTACAGTTATAGACCAATTTGAGTTGAATTAGTTCATTTATTCGATGGGAAACAATTTTTTCTTGCCCAAACGGGACATTAAAAATGTACAGATTACAAAATAGCCTGTAGTTGAAATAGCATTAGCGTAGAGAAAGCGAAAAGAGCTAATTTCTGTCCCGCTACCTGCACCATAAGAAAATAAAATATAGGAACATAGCCAAGCTAAAGTTAAATTAACTGAGCGTCGGCTGGCTTTTAAGCGTTGTTGCTGCTGAGAGTGGTCTGATAAGGGATTGTTTTGCGAATCTAGCGCACTATTATTTTTGTTTCGATATAAAGTCCAAACAGCAGGAACTAAACCGACAACGGGTAAATAATAGTGCCAAAGCTGGAGATATTTTTCTGTCTGGCGGGGAGTAGATAGCTGTTTGCTCATTATGTTATTCATTTATCAATAAATGCTTAATGTCCAATGTAACGACATCAGTCGAAGCTCAAATTTCGGCAATTGTTTTGGCTGGGGGCGAAAGCTCCCGCATGGGTCAAGATAAGGCCTTGTTGAGATTGGGCAAAGGGACTTTACTTTCTCATGTATGCCAAGTAGCTAGTGAATGTACGGCTCAAACCTATGTGATATCACCTTGGATTAAAAAGTATCAGCACTTTTTGCCCCATAGTTGTCAGCCTGTCCAAGAACAGTTGGTTTTAGACGCAACTTCTAATACTCCTCTAATTGGCTTTGCCCAAGGAATTAAGTTAGTCCAAACGGAATGGGTATTATTACTAGCCTGTGACTTGCCTCACTTGTCTTCGTCTCAAGTAAAACAGTGGTTATCTGCTTTGACAACAGTGTTACCCACAGAAATTGCTTTTTTGCCCCGTAGCCCTAAAGGTTGGGAGCCACTTTGCGGTTTTTATCGGCGGGACTGTCTTGCTTCTTTGAAGGAATATATTGCCGAGGGAGGAGCGTCTTTCCAGACTTGGTTAAAGAAACATCCTGTCCGAGAATTAGAAATTAGCGATCGCCACTGTTTATTTAACTGCAATACTCCCGAAGATTTTGCATCAGTCAACCAAAAATATATTTGATAAAGGTCTAGTCAAACTATTAAGAATAGGATTTTGGCGGGTAAATATATAAAATAATTAAATTCAAACAACTAGCAAATTTTCAGAGTTTTTAGATTTTTCAAGATGGCAAAACCGACTCAGGCTCATTTAGAACGCATTATTAATAAAAACGATCCCGTCGAAGAAAGACAGCAAACTCTCAGTCAAATGCAGTACTACATGGGAGCAAAGTTGGTCGAGGTTCGGGTTAATCCCCAAAAGGTGACCTATCGCTGGTCGATCAAAAACGAAGACAATAGGCAAATTTGTAAGCTCAGTGCTTTCTGGGGAGAATCTCAGCGCAAATTGTTTTCTGGTAAAGAACCCCTGACGGGAGAGGAATTGACTAGCTGCGCGGGGGCTAATGCTTCAGGCGGGTTGGAACAGGCGGCTAAACTTTGCGGTTTTGCCTCAGACACAGCTACCTTTAAAACAAAACTGCGGGAAGCGGCAGAGGATTTGGATATTCCTCTAGAGTCTTTCAAACAGTTGCTTGCCTGAGCTGAATTTCACAATCTAAACTTTACAATCCAGGCTTAGCTTAAGTTTTAATCGACAGAGATTTTTCCGTCAGGCTTGAGGTTCTGGCGGGAGTGCGCTCGCTTTCTCTCTCTACCTCTGCTTCATTGTCCAATTTTGCAGGGGCTAAACTAACCGCACAGGCTTTTAATTCTGGTTCGAGAGAAATAGGACAGCTTTCGGGATGGGTTAGAGAATTTGCCTCACCGTTATCTGTCCATAATGCTCCCCAGTGCATCGGCAGAAATACGGTTCCAGGGGCAATAGCCTCGGTGATCCGAGCGGGAAAACGTCCCTCACCACGACGCGATCGCACTTCTACCATCATCTGTTCTTCTACCCCTAGCTTTTTGGCATCTTTGGGGTGGATCTCCAAAAATGGCTGGGGCTGCTTTTTCATGATTTTGTCGATGCGACCAGTTCGCGTCATGGTGTGCCAATGTTCGTAGAGGCGACCCGTAGTTAGGACAAAGGGATAGTCGGGGCTACTGGGTTCAGCTAAACCTTGAGAATGGAATGCCGCAAATTTAGCCCGTCCATCAGCAGTGTTAAATCTGCCGTCGGTATAGAGTCTTTTAGCTGTTGGAGTTTCCTCTTTACTGGGAAATAGGTTACTAAATAGACCTTTAGCTTCTGACTCCGAGGTAATATTGCGGTCGGTGCTACAGCTTAAAGTAGCGTCGCTGAGGTCGCCTACTTCTGACAGGGGACAAGGCCACTGAATCGAACCTTGCTGGCGCAGTCTACCATGGCTCAAGCCACTCATGTCACAGGGACGACCCTGAGTGAGCTGCACGAATTCCTGATACACCTCAGCAGAATTGGCAAAATCAAACTCTTTACTAAAGCCTAAACGACGACCAACTTCGGCGAAGATTTCCCAGTCTGGTCTGGCTTCCCCTGGGGGCGAGCGAAACTGTGGACAAAGAGTGACAACTCGCTCGGAATTAGTCATGGTGCCTGATTTTTCTCCCCATTGAGCCGCAGGCAATACTACATGAGCATAGCTAGCAGTTTCTACTGGGTAATAGGCATCTTGGACGATAGTAAAGGGCGATCGCAACAGGGCTTTTTTGGTTCGCACTAAATCGGGCATGCTTACTGCCGGGTTGGTCGCCGCCACCCACAGCATTCCTACATCACCTGTTTCTAGCCCCGTGATCATACTCCAAGCATCTCGACCAGGAGCGGGATTTATACTACCTGTGGGCAATTGCCAAGCTTGTTCTAGTTCAGCTCTATGACTAGGGTTTTTGACTACGCGATAGCCAGGGAGAATATGGGCAAGTCCCCCCGCTTCTCTTCCCCCCATAGCGTTGGGCTGTCCTGTCAGGGAAAAAGGTCCTGCCCCAGGCTTACCAATATTGCCCGTCATTAAATGCAAGTTGATAATCGTGCGGACTTTTGCCGTCCCCTCGGATGATTGATTGACTCCCATCGACCAGAGAGAAAGGACATTATCGGACTCTGCCCAATAGCGAGCTGCCTGTTCTAAATGATCGATTCGAATTCCACAACGACGAGCTACTAGTTCGGGCGGATAAGTCTGAATTACCTCCGCAAAATTACCAAAGCCCTGAGTACACTCATCGATAAACAGGGTATCTAGTTCTCCCCAACGCAGCAAGAGGTGGGCAATCCCATTGAGTAGATCCATATCTGTCCCTGGTTGAATTGCCAGATGTAAATCCGCATCCTTTGCCGTTTTGGTCTGACGGGGATCGACCACAATCATTTTTACCTTGCGGTTTTTTTTGTGGTGTAGCCGCAGGCGGTTATAGACAATCGGATGACATTCAGCGGTATTAGTGCCGATCAAAAAGGCACAGTCAGTAAGTTCAAGATCGTCATAGCAAGCAGGAGGGCCATCCGATCCCAAGCTTTGAATATAGCCCGCCACTGCCGAAGACATACAGAGCCGCGAGTTAGCATCAAAATTATTTGTCCCCAGGCAGCCTTTGAGCAATTTCTGGGCAATATAGTAATCTTCGGTCTGAAACTGTCCCGAACCATACATACAGATGCCGTCTGCTCCTCGTTCTTCAATCACCTGCTGCATCTGCTGGGTAATTCTCTCTAGAGCCTCATCCCAACTAACCCGCTGTAATTCTTGGTCTAGAGAATCGCGCATCATGGGATACTTAAGGCGACTCTTATCCAATGACTCCGCGATCGTCCCCCCTTTTACACAGATCTTGCCTTTGCTTGAAGGATGCGAGCGATCGCCTCTAACCTGCCAGAGGGGGTTCCCCTGACTGTCTCTATTGGTCGCTTTTCCCGATTGGGCGGGGGGCAGCACCTCTAGACCGCAGCCAACACCGCAATAAGGACATAGAGTTTTGATTGGATCGCTCATCCTTCTCTCCCAGTTGAATATAGATAGATAGAATTATTTATTCTTAAAACCAAAAATTCTTATTTAGCTCGATACAGTAACTATTCTGATCAAACCTAATTGCTACCGATCATAATATTGAATTAACCTTAAGCTTAATGTATCTTAAGAACTAAAAAATGCTGAGAAGATCCAAAGAAATTCTCAGCACTAAAATAATTGTTAGCTAATTACAAGCTAAATTCTTTCTGGCTTGAGGCTAGATTCAGGTACAACAGAATCTTCACTGTCACCCATATGGTGTTCGGCAAAGGAATCTTTTGGCTCCTTGAGGAAGAAAGCACAGAGGAAAGCCACAATCAAGCCTCCAATTCCTAGAACTTGGAAGAAGCCTGAGTTTACAGCCGACATTACTGCCTCACCGCCATTTGCCGCTTCTGAACCTTCGGTCAATAACAGACGAGTTGTGAGGTAGGCTACCGCACCAACGTTACCGTAGGCACCAACGTTACCAGCAATTTGACCCGTAACACGGGACTTAATTAGAGGCACCATGGCAAAAGTAGAACCTTCTGAAGACTGGACAAAGAAGGAGCAAGCCATCGTTAGCAATACAGCTAGAGGTAGAGGCCAACTGCTACCAACCTGACTCATCAGAAGATAACCAATTCCCATTCCCCCAGTTAAGATCGCCATTGTCCACTTACGGCTACCTAGAGTGTCGGAGATGATACCGCCGCCAGGACGAGATACGAGGTTCATAAAGGCATAGCTAGAGGCAATAATCCCTGCTGTAGCCCTATCTAGACCAAAAGTGCCTTCAAAGAAAGCAGGCAACATGGTCACAACTGCCAGTTCCGAACCGAAATTAACAATGTAGGTCAATTCGAGGAGAGCAACCTGCTTGAAATCGTAACGATCCTCGGGAGGATAACGCTTAGCACCAGTTAGCAAATCTTTGTTTACTACCCAACAATTGTAGGATTGGAAGGCATATAAACCAGCTAAAACTACCCAAGCGATGAACATCCCACCCGTAGAGAGAAACTGTACCTTTGTCAAACGCCAAGCTAGTACGCCCAAGATCAGAGTTAAGGGCAAGTTCATCAACATCAAAAACCAAAAATCTTTGACTGAAGTAACTTCTAAACCTCTGGCACTTCGAGGACGACGATAAACTCTGCCAGGAGGAGTATCACTTACGCTAAAGAAGTAGACCATGCCGTAAAGCGCCGCTATGATCCCACTCCCGGCGATCGCTGCTCGCCAGTTTAAGATATCAGCATTGACTGCTGGGAAAAATAAGATTTTAAAACTTTCAGGGGCATCAAATTGGAATGCTCCTGGCAAAACCGAAAGCGCGATCGCAAATAAGACCATGGTGAAGGCAGAAAATGCCGAACCAAAGTTACCCCAGCCACCATAAATTCCTTCTGCGGTACCAACATCCTTGGGGGGGAACCATTCAGCCACCATCCGTATGCCGATTACAAATCCCGCACCAACAATCCCCATTAGCAGACGACCAATAACAAGCTGGTTGAAGCTTTGGGCAGTAGCAAAAATCAAACAGGGAATGGCTGAATAAATTAGTAGTAGCGAATAGGTTACGCGCGGACCATATTTATCTAGCAGCATGCCGATAATAATTCGGGCAGGTACTGTTAAAGCTACGTTACACAAGCCAATCGTACCCAGCTGGGGCTTGGTTAGTCCGAAGTCTTGCCCGATAGTGGTAGCGAAAGGAGGAAAATTGAACCAGACTACAAACGATAAGAAGAAGGCAAACCAGGTCATATGTAGGATTTTGTACCTACCCTGGGTTGCTTTGGTAATGAATTCCGTTAAAAACACTGTTTAGGTCTTCCTGATGAATCTAAAACTACAATATTGTCAAGTGAAAGAGGAAGCAATCAAGCGTAGCGTTGCTAATAATGTTTATATTTTTGCCTTAAAATTTGCCTACTATATATGTGGTAGCGATCGCCGCTTAACTTCTCTCTTTTTGCATCTATCAAACTAGGTAATTATCATCTAGCTCTTAAGATGTATTTATCTTGAGGTAATAATTGCATTTATAAAAACGTTTTATCGTATATATTGCTACTGAAATTACCTCGTGAGCCAATCTTGATGTTTTTTCTGCATGCCTTGAATACTGTTATTGCATGTTAACGAGACGCGGTCTTGGCGCTCATAATAATCAGATTTTTGGGGCATCGGCAGGAGTCGATTTGTGATTGTCTTCATCAGCAAATTGAACCAAAATTGCCGAGTTAATTCTGGCAAATTGGATAGTCATATATAAGTTGTGCAGCTATTAAAAAAGACCAAAGTGGTTTAACTCTGGTACTAATCTAAGATGAGTTTGAAGTAAGCCAAAACCCTGTCATGCAGGTATTGTAGCGGGGTGCTTCTTGGTGCTGAGTTAAGCTGTGGCGACACTTTGGCTCTGGTTAACCTGAACTCAGGTTGATCTAACACAAAAAAAAGCAAAGCAGATCAATTTCTACTTTGCTAACTACTGATTGTTTTGAGCTATTGAGCTGATCTAACGACCCATGCCAATATAGCGAATTCCCGCCGCCTGAACTGATTCACGATCAAGGAAATTACGACCATCAATAATTAGGGGATTGCTCATCAGTTTTGCCATTTTGGGCAAGTCTAATTTTAGAAACTCTTTCCAATCGGTAACGAGAACCAATGCATCACAGCTATCTGCCAGCATTTCGGCATTAGTCTCGATAATGACGTTAGAAAGACCATGACTCAAGCCTGATTGAGACACAATCGGATCGTAGGCTTTGACTCTCGCACCCAGACGATTCAACTGTTCGATCAAGTCTAAAGCGGGAGCATCGCGCATGTCGTCGGTATCGGGCTTGAAAGTTAACCCTAGTAGACCGACAGTTTTACCTTTAAGAATTTTTAGCTCATTTTGCAGTTTTTCTAGAGCCAATAAACGCTGGCGCTGATTCACATTGATAGCGGCTTTAAGCAATTCTGACTCGTAGTTATAGTCATCAGCAGTATGCACCAAAGCCGAAACATCTTTGGGGAAACAAGAACCGCCCCAACCAATGCCAGCACTGAGGAATTTACCCCCAATACGGGAGTCAAGACCAATACCCTTAGCTACCTGAGTTACATCTGCACCAACACGATCGCAAATATTGGCTACTTCATTAATAAAGCTAATTTTGGTAGCGAGGAAGGAGTTTGCCGCATATTTGATCATTTCGGCAGAACTTAGATCTGTCAGCACGACAGGCACTTTGGGCAAAGACTTATCTTCCGCAAATTCTCTAGTTACCAAAGGCTTATACAGATCTTGCATCATAGCCAGAGCCTTGTCGCTGTTGCCGCCCAAAACAATGCGATCGGGATTAAAAGTATCATATACAGCCGAACCTTCCCGCAAAAATTCAGGGTTACTGATGACATCGAAGCTTGGCTCAATAGTGCTGCCAGACTCTTTGTTGCCATCTAGCACAATCATTCTCACCCAATCACCAGAACCAATCGGTACGGTAGATTTATTGACAATCACTTTGTAATCACTCTTCAAATGAGTTCCAATACCGCGAGCGACCGCTTCAACATAACGAGTATCACTTTCCCCTGTAGGTAAGGGAGGAGTTCCCACGGCAATATAAAGAATCTCCCCGTGAGCTACACCTTTAGATAGGTCGGAAGTAAAGGTCAATCGACCAGATTCGGCGGAAGACTTCATCAATTCCGATAGGCCAGGCTCATAAATCGGTGATTGTCCCGACTGCATCAGCTTAACTTTCTCTTCGTTATTATCAACGCAAATTACTTCATGCCCAATATGAGAAAGACATACTCCCGTGACCAATCCTACATATCCAGTACCAATAACGCATACACGCATAATACTTAACCTCTTATATTTTTATTCCTTTGTATTTAAAATTCCCTAACCAAAGCGAGAAAAATCAGCCTCAGTCAATTAAGACTTTGCTATTTCTAGACGAGAGCGAAAATCGTCAATGGTCATTTTGAGACCCTCTTCTAGATTGATAGTAGGTTCCCAGCCCAGCAGGTTTTTGGCTTTGGTAATATCTGGCTGTCTTTGACGAGGATCATCTTGGGGCAATGGTTTAAACGCTAACTCCGCATCAGGATTAATCATCTTCTGAATTGTTTCTGCTAGCTGCAAAATAGTATATTCACCAGGATTACCAATATTAATGGGTCCAATATGCTCCCCGTTCATCAGACGCATCATTCCTTCTACCAAATCGGCAACGTAGCAAAAGCTCCGAGTTTGTGAACCATCTCCATAGACGGTTAAGGGAGTACCCTGAAGAGCCTGGACGATAAAGTTACTAACTACACGACCATCATGCTCAAACATTCTCGGACCGTAGGTATTAAAAATACGCATGATGCGGATGTCAACATTATTTTGTCGATGGTAGTCAAAAGCCAAAGTTTCGGCGACTCTTTTACCTTCGTCATAGCAGCTACGGATGCCGATGCAGTTGACGTTGCCGCGATATTCTTCGGGTTGAGGATGGACATCAGGATCGCCGTAGACCTCTGAGGTAGATGCCAGCAAAAATCTTGCCTTAACTCGTTTCGCCAACCCCAGCATATTCAATGTACCCATCACGTTGGTTTTGATGGTTTTTACGGGGTTGTACTGATAGTGAACGGGAGATGCTGGGCAAGCAAGGTGATAAATTTGATCGACTTCTAAACGAATTGGTTCGGTAATATCGTGACGAATCAATTCAAAATAGGGGTTGTCGATCCAATGTCTAATGTTGCGTTTGTGACCAGTAAAAAAGTTGTCTAAACAGATTACATCGTGACCCTGCTTCATCAAACGATCAATGAGATGGGAACCGATAAAACCAGCACCGCCAGTTACTAATATTCTCATTTTTAGATTTAACTTTAATTATTTCAAGAACAATCTTAAACTAACCTTGTGTTATTTGCGACGTTTTGCTGGCTAAAAACCGTTGCCTAGCCTAAACTTTATGAATATTCTCCGTATTTTTTACGAGTTTTTTATAAAAGTCTATATTCAGTGCTTCTTTGACGGCTAGGACGACCTAGATCGACGATCGCCTGGCGTAAGGTAGCAACGGTCATATTTGTCCCTCCCTGGGCTCCTGCCATAGTTGTAATGTGTTCTTCCATGAGGGTTCCCCCTAAATCATTACAGCCGCAGTTTAGAGCCGTTTTAGCCCCTTCTAAGCCAATTTTGACCCAGCTTGGTTGATGATTGACAATCCAGTTACCAAGGAATATACGCGCTACAGCGGTTAGGTGAAGTACTTCAGATACTACAGGCTGATCCCGACCAACTCGCTGGCGAATCGGTGCTGGAGCTTCTTGCCCCACGAAAGGTAAGATAATGAATTCCGTAATCTTAGCAGGATAATTATTGGCGATCGCCGTTTGCTGAAGCGATCGCAATTTTGCCAAATGGGCGATCTGTTCTTGGGGTGTTTCGATATGTCCCGCCAGCATGGTGCTAGTGGTGGTTATACCCAAACTGTGAGCTAAACCGACAATTTCTAACCAGGTGGCGCTATTAATTTTCTCTGGGCAAATAATCTTACGGACGCGATCGTCTAGTACTTCTGCGGCAGTGCCAGGCATTGAGCCTAACCCAGCTTCTTTGAGAGCTAGTAATACTTGCCTGTAGCTAACGTTGTCTTCCCTGGCAATAAACTGAATTTCCTGGGGAGAAAAGGCATGGAGATGTAGCTGGGGAAAATGAGCTTTGATTTGGGAGATTAAATCAAGATAGAAGGGTAGAGACAAGCCGTTTAATTTTGCTTGAGGATTTAGACCACCCTGCATACAGATTTCTGTCGCGCCTATATCTACCGCTAGCTGTGCTTTGGCAATTATTTGCGAGTTATCAAGCCAGAAAGAGCCTTCTTCTCCTGCATCACGACGAAAGGCGCAAAAGCTACAGTGCTGTTCGCAGATATTAGTAAAGTTAATATTGCGATTGACGACATAGGTAACGGTATCGCCCACCTGTCGCTGACGTAAAATATCAGCAGTCTGAGCGATCGCCTGTCTCGCCTTTGTCTCCTGTTCTTGAACTAGGCGAATACCATCTTCAATCGATAGATCTCCACCCTGTTCTGCCTGTTCTAAAATATCAGCAACTATATTCTTAGCTTGATAAACCACTGGTTAAATTATTAATTACTCATGATTAATTACTTTAATTGCTTCCAACCCTGCTCTGCTCTGGTTAAGACGTAAGCACTCACGTCGGCTATTTCTGTCGCGGTTAGTTTATCGCCGTAAGCCGACATGATCCCTTTACCGTTAGTGACCAAAGAAGCGATCGCTGCTTCGGTATCTACCTGACGTTTGTGGAGAGTTTTTAGCTTAAGATTTTTGCCCCGTCGGACAATATTACCGCCTTTGGCATGGCAGGCGGCGCAGTTAGCTTTAAATACCGCTGCGCCATTATCTAAATTAGTAGCAGGAGCAGCCATAACCCGATCAACAGAGGTAAAGAAAATTAGAGAGATCGCAATAGCGGCAATGATTTTTGACAACATGTTTTCTCCTACAAATATTGTTTTAGAACTGGCTAATTTCAGGCTTGCCATCAACAATCTTACCGATCAAAATTAAATCGGCTACGCCGACAAAAAGACCGTTTTCTAATACTCCAGGTAAATTATTGATTTCTTTTTCCATCTCTCCTGGGTTGGTAATATGGTCAAATTTAACATCAATAACTAAATTTCCCTGATCCGTAACTACGGGGCCAGCTTTTTTTACACCCATGCGTAACTCAGGCTTACCTCCTAACTTTGCCAAACTCCGCGTTACGGGCGCAACCGCCATCGGAATCACTTCTACAGGCAGCAGAAAAGTCGAACCAAGCTTGTCTACTAGTTTGCCCTCATCTACTACCACCACAAACTCTTGGGCGAGGGCATCTACCACCTTTTCTCTGGTGTGAGCCGCACCGCCACCTTTGATCAGGTTTTTCTGGGGATCAACCTCATCCGCACCGTCGATCGCAATATCGATATGGTCAATAGCATCTAAAGTTACCAGGGGAATATTGAACTTTTTGGCTAATACTTCTGCCTGAAATGACGTGGGGACACCCTGAATATTGCTGATTTCTCCCTTTGCCAAGCGATCGCCGATATACTCAATAGCGTAGGCGGCAGTAGAACCCGAACCTAATCCGACAATCGAGTCAGACTTGACCATTGCGGCAGCAGCTCTACCTACCTCTTGCTTCATGGTTTTAATAGGATCGCTCATTGATTTAACTTCCTCTATCTAGATATGTTAATTGCTTGATCTGACATTTATTTTCTCAGATCTTTGCCCTAAAGCTGAAAATAAGGTTTTTAACTTGAGACATTAACAATTCAATTAAGCGCAAAAAATTACGGTGTCCAATCACCCAAAGTTTTTTCTGAGCCATTGTCACCGTTATTAATTGTTTTTTAGTTCTGAATCATTTCAGCCACTGAAACTTTCTTCTTACCTTAGCAAGATATTGCTGATTATTTGTTGGCTGCGGCTAACATTTCTTTCAACTTAGCCAATTCATCTGCCCAGCGGGGATCGGGCTGAATACTACCCTGCTGTTTTTGAGCGCCAGAAGTAGGCTTTTTACCACCTTTTTTCGCACCATTTTTACGTTTGGGAGCGGCTGTATTGCTGCTCTCTGTGCCTTCACCATCTTCTTTGGAACGAGGTAATGCTTTCTCAATCTTAATCGGATTGTCCATAAATGACTGACCGTTATATTTTGCAATAAATTGGTCTGCCAGCTCATCAGTTGCTACAGTCACAAAAGCAAATCCGCGACATTTGCCTGTCTTACGGTCTTTGATCACCTTAGTTGAAACACCATCTCCCTCTTCAGCAAACATAGCCGCGAGAGTATCGCGCTCAATTTCTTCTTTGGGTAAATTACCCACGTACAAACGAATAGACATAAAATTATAATCTCCCAAGCTGGTTGAATTCCAAAAATGTGTGCAGAGCGAACGCTTTTTTAAGGGCAATTAAGCCAATATATAAAATAATTATCCAAAATTTTTGTCGGTGGACTTTTATAAACCAGATCAACTACTTCTTTTATCAGACATCTTACTAACAGAGTCTTGAAGCAACAAAGTCAATTTTAAAATGAGCTGTTTATTGAACTCGAACTTACTTTTAACCGATATCACAGTGATCTAATTGAAAGCCTAAAGCAAATCCTACCTCAAAATTTCAAGCATAATTTCTGACCTTCGGTCAATCAATGCTATAAGTTGAACTTAATTTTAAATTTCGCAACATATCTGATTATTACAGAATGTTTACCCCATTAACCAATTTATTCAATTTATTTATCTTTCCTCATGCATATTTCTATCTTGAGAAAGAGTTGCAATGAGAGCTAGTGATTGACAATTCAAGGTAATGCTCCTTATAACTGAAATATCCTTTTGTCAAGCCAACGTAATAATAGCTTACATTAAAATAGACTAAATTAGTAGGAAAATTCAAACTAAGGAGTGTGGTTTTATGTCAGATTCAATCAAGCTATCTTTAGAACAGAAGTTCAATATTCGCTCATTTGAGACTCAGGTAAAAGCGATGAGTCATGAGCAAGCCCAAGAATTTCTCGTCAAGCTTTATGAGCAAATGCTCGTGAAAGACAATATGTATCAGGACTTTATTCGTCATCAGTGGGGTATTGATTCTCCTCCTAGTGTATAGAAGCGATCGCCCATTAATTTTGGTTGAGCCTCCTTCTCTTGCTAAGTTCTCGTAAAGTAGCTGGGGTTGTTGGGGTAAAACTCAAGAAAAAATAAGAAAGTTAAGATTGTGGCAACGGTTAATCCTTTTTTTGCTAGGGTTAAAAAGAAGAAATTTACTGTTTGTATGTTCCAAAGCTGCCTGATCTGTACGGATTTTACCGATGGTTTACATCGCCTGACCGATTGCGTCCCCAACCTCGCTCAAAGCGGTCTGAAAAAGATAGTTTTCTTTCATAGTGTTCCTCTCTGGGAAGAGGGAGAAGTGCCTCGCATAGATGAGGAAAAAGCACAGCAGGCAAAAGAGCGGCTGCAAAAGGCACTAGATAGTGCTGTAGATGGTGCAGATGTGGAGGTCGAAGTAATCTCAGGAAAACCCCTCGACACAATTCCCAGAGCATTAAAGAAACATCAGATAGACGTAATCATTATGGGGAGTCCGATCAAGACTCTGGCGCAAGAAAAAGTTTTTGGCAGCACGAGTGCGGGACTAGCCAAGCTTACTACTCAACCCCTAAATATTATTCGCCCAGAATTAATTACTACCTATACTCGTGAAGAGCTAGCTTTGCGCTGTCAGCATCTTTGGCGTTATTTACTGATTCCCTACAACGATAGTAAAACCGCCCGCTACTTGATTGATGAGATTAAAAGATATGCACAGGATCGTCCTGCTAACTCTCTCAAACAGTGCATGTTAATGACTGTGGTTGATGACAGTGGTAGGAGAGCATCATTAGTTGCCGAAGAGAAAGTTAAAGAGGCAGAGAAAACCTTAGAAAAGGTCAAAGCCGAATTAGAAGCTTTAGATATTGAGGTAAATACCTTGGTCAAACAGGGTAATCCCTTAAAAGAGATCGCCATGACTGCTTTAGACTTCGATATTAGCGCGATCGCGATCGCCAATGATTATGAGAACAGCATTATCAAGTGGACAGTGCGCTGTTTTGCCAATGACGTGATGCGGAGTAGCTGGTTTCCCGTGCTGTTATTCTCGCCCAAGAAGTGATTCTTTTATAGAAGGCTCATCGAAAAAATCTACCAATATGTACGCGGTTATTTCCCCCGAAAAAATAGAAATACCACCAGGATCTGTGTTCCAAATACCTGGAAGTTGGACAGAATATGAAACTTTGAGCCAACAATTAGGCGATCGCTCAATCCCTCGGCTTAAATATCGCCCTCAAGAAATTTGGTTGATGAGTCCTTTACCCGAACATGGGCGCAATGCTAGTTTAATTGCCGACGTAATTAAAGCGATACTAGATCATCTAGGCAAAGAGTACGAAGCTTTTACTCCTATCACGATGAAACTAGCGCAAACCAGCGGTATCGAACCAGACTATTGCTTTTTTTCTTGGTCAGCATTCCCTTGCGCCTTTCGTCGAACGGCGCTAATGCGCCAGCGTCGCGAAGCGACTTTGAGCCGATAGGCTCTGTGGGTCTGACCGCTACATAGATAATTGGCAAGCTGCTTCAGGCAAAAAAAGAATCGACTGGCAAACCGAAGCAGCACCCGATTTAGTCATTGAAGTTGATATTACTAGCTATACCGATGTCAATGATTTTTTAGCTTACCGAGTACCAGAAGTTTGGCTGTTTAGAAGCGATCGCATAACAATCTATCAGTTACAAAACGACGGCTATACAGTGAGTGATCGCAGTTGCTATTTTCACGATCTAGATATTTTGGATTTGCTTACAGACTGTTTTGAAGTGGCAGATAATCGCAATACCAGTACCGCTATTCGGCAATTGAGGCAAAAGTTACAGGAGAGTTAGAAGGATGCAATAGTCAGATTTGTGATCGCTAATCGTGTTATTTCTGTAGCTAAATTGGTTTTTTATACTCTTCTAGAAACTAAGGAGATCGCTTTTCAAGATTTCCAGCTCATTACATTATTCTTCCTCGCTATTCCAAGGTTTCGACTCTTCCGCTGCCCTTAAATCACGTTTCTTAACTGGCTTTTGCTTACTCGGAATCAACTTTAACTGTCGATGCTGTGGCTGTTCATAACTTTGTTCGCCCCGACGACGTTCGGAGGTTCTTTCTTCGCTGGTATTTTCGGTTACAACCTCATAGAGAATTGCCTGTTTGTTGCTACTATTGCCTTTTCTCAGCACTCTACCTAGTCTTTGAATATATTCCCTCGTCGAGCCTGTTCCAGAGAGGATAATAGCGATTCTGGCATCGGGTACGTCTACTCCTTCGTTGAGTACGTGGGAGGCAACCAGGGTTTTGTATTCTCCAGCTTTGAATCTAGTCAAAATATCGTGTCTTTCCTTTACGGGAGTTTGATAGGTAATGGCAGGGATCAAAAACTGTTGGGAAATGCGATAGACGGTGGCGTTGTCGTTAGTAAAGATCAAAATTCTTTCTGTCTGATGTCGCTCGATCAAATCGATTAGGACCCGTAGTTTGGCATCTGTACCCAAAGCAATCTCTTTGGCTTGACGATGGGCTAACATTGCCTTCCTTCCCTGGGGCGATCGCGCGCTGGCTTGGACAAATAGCTGCCATCCCTGGAGACTACCGAGAGAAATATTAGACTCCCGTAGAAATTTACGCCGAATAGCGATCGCCTCTTCGTATTTGAGCTGTTCCTGTTCGGATAGTTTGACCCGCATCTGAACAATCTTGTGATCTGCTAAGGCTCCGCCTGATAGTTCTTCAGGGGTTTTACGATAGACAATTTTACCAATTAGGGTATCGAGATCTCGGTGGGTGCCATCGCTGCGTTCGGGGGTGGCGGTTAAGCCCAAACGGTAGGGTGCGATCGCATATTCAGCAATTACTTTAAAGAAGTCTGTCGGTAGATGGTGACACTCATCAAAAATCTGGAGGGCATAGCGATTACCCAAAGTCTCAGCATGGATAGCGGCGCTGTTGTAGGTAGCAATTAAGATTGGCGTGCGATCGCGCGAACCACCACCGAGTAAACCAACTTCGGTATCGGGGAAGTTTGACTCGATCTGAGCATACCACTGATGCATCAAATCTAAGGTTGGTACGACGATCAAAGTAGTGCGGGGAGTCGCCTCCATCGCTAACTGGGCTAGATAAGTTTTTCCCGCAGCGGTAGGCAAGACAACCACGCCTTTCCTTCCCGACTGTTTCCAAGCCTGTAGTGCTTCTGCCTGATGGGGATAGGGTTCAAATTGAGATTGAGATTTTAATTCGAGGCTATAAAATTCTCTTGCCTCATCAATAATGCTTTTATCGTCTGCCTGAAGCGCTTCGACTAAGGAACGATAGTAAATCGCAGGAATACGAAACTTTTCTACCCGATCGTCCCAGGTAGCAAAGTCTAGCCAAGCCTTGCCTTTTGGCGGCGGATGTAAGAGCAGAGTTCCGCGATCAAATTTTAGCTTGGGCGATCGAGGCATAGCTTAATTAGCAGTGAGAAATGAGCAAATTGGGTACATGGAAGTCACTACTAGTAAAATTACCGCTTTAACTAGATGAATTGCAATCTTTCTCTGGGTATTCATGAGATTGAATCATCTCAAAAATGCCTGAAATAGCTTGATCAAAAATTTGTTCCCGTCAGAGACAGATTTGGCGATCGCTAGCGGCAAAATCATGACTTTTGCAACCATTTGCATTACTAGATATTACTCTCAGAAAAAACTAGAGTTTGGTTATGCTTTAGACTCTAGACAGAAGTTGTCTAGCAAATTTTCCGTTTAGATGTTCGATCTTTCCCTATAATTACTTACTAATTGCTGGGGGATTCAGGTATAAGTTACTATGGCTAAAATTTTGGTGACGGGGGGCGCAGGCTACATTGGCTCTCATACGGTCAAAAAGCTAGGCGAAGCAGGATACGAAGTCGTAATTTACGACAACTTATCCACTGGGGCAGCCGAGGCAATTCTATACGGAGAATTATTTCAGGGAGAACTCAACGATAGAAAACGCCTGGAAGAAGTATTTAAGCACCACACCTTTGATGCTGTAGTTCACTTTGCTGCGAGCATTTCCGTTCCTGAATCTTTAGAACAACCGCTTACATATTACGCCAACAATACTACCAACGTAATTAATGTCTTGCAGTGCTGCCACAAATTTGACGTTAATCAATTTGTTTTTTCTAGTACGGCAGCAGTATATGGCGAAGTAAAAGACTCCCCTGTGGAAGAATCATCTCCTACCGTACCGATCAATCCCTACGGTAAGTCTAAGCTGATGAGCGAGACAATTATTCGCGACTATGCACAAGCCTCAGAACTCAAGTATGTAATTTTGCGCTATTTCAACGTTGCGGGGGCAGATAGTTCGGGTAAGATCGGTCAGATGGGCAAAAAAGCGGCTCACCTAATCAAAGTCGGCTGTGATGCGGCATTGAGTTTACGTCCTTCAGCCAGTATTTACGGCACTGACTATCCAACACCTGATGGAACAGGAATTAGAGACTATATCCATGTCGAAGATCTAGCCATGGCTCACGTCGATGCCTTGGCTTATTTAGAACGAGAAGCTACTAGTCAAACTCTCAACTGTGGTTACGGAAGTGGCTATAGCGTTAGAGAAGTACTGTCTAAAATCAAAGAAATTTCGGGGGTGGACTTTCCTGTAGTCGAAACTCCCCGTCGTCAGGGAGATCCTGCCTGTGTAATTGCTTCAGGTAAAAAAATCCGCGAGGTAATTGGCTGGAACCCCCAACACAATTCCCTCGACAAAATTGTTAGCTCGGCGTTGGCTTGGGAAAAGAAAAAACTTAAATAATCTGTTTAATCAATTAGCCAATTTTACTCGGTTCTGATTTCCCGCCTTTGGTGACAGAAGATTTCCGTTGATCTATCAGAGGAATGCGTACCAAAAAACAGGTGCCTATATTGAGTTCGCTGGTGACAGAAATTCTGCCGCCATGACGTTTAACGATAGCCGCAGAAATAGCCAGTCCTAATCCTGTACCACCTTCCCGACGAGTGCGGGCTTTGTCGGCTCGCCAAAAGCGATCAAATACTTTATTTACCTGATCGGCAGCAATACCGATACCCGTATCTCTGACGCTAATTACGGCAGAGCGATTCTGGCGATACAAGTCTAAACTAACGCGCCCCTCATCGGGAGTATATTGCAGGGCATTTTCTAGCAGGTTAGAGAACAGACGAGACAGTTGGGGAACATCGCCTAAAACCATCAGCTCATCTCTAAATTTAGACTGAAACACAATCTTTTTCGAGTTTGCCAAGGGTTCTAGCAGCACAAAGCAATTTTGCAGAAGCTGATTGAGTTTGACAGGGGTAAGTTTGCGTTGAGTCACAGGGAGGTCAGAATCAGCATCAGCGCGCGCCAGAAAGAGCAAATCTCCTAACATTTCATTCATCTGGAGAGTTGCCCCAGCGATCGCCTCTAATTTTCTTACGTCCTTGGGATGCACTCGTTCAGGGTGGGTACGCATAATATCTACCGAAGCCTTAATTGCCGTTAGGGGACTCCGCAGCTCGTGAGAAGCATCAGCAGTAAACTGCTTGAGCTGAAGAAAGCTCGCCTCAATCGGTTCGATCGCCTTTCTCGTCAGCCAAAAACCACCTAAGCCAATGAGGATCAAAGTGAGCATTCCGCCAATGATCAAGATCCAAAACAATTCTGATTCAGCAGCCTCAATTTCCTCATTCGACTGGGTAGCGCGAATAAAACCAACTAGAGTCGGCGGACCCGCTTCCCCGTTACGACGAATAAATATTGACAGAGTATGAGTCCGAAATACTTCTCCCGTTTCGGGATTTTCAATAAAAGTTGTTCCTACTTCTGGGGTGACACCCAGCTTAATTAGTCCTTTACGACCGAGTAAATTACTATTTTCGTCAAACCACTCTAAACTTTGTTGGTCACGATTAAAAATATCTCGCCAGGGAACTTCCTCCACCTGATTGAGAAACTTGCTACCTTGATTCTGTACTGCCGCGAAAGAAGGAGTCGCCGATTGAGCTAGAGTCAATAATTTCTTATCTAGCTGCTTATACAAACTACGGCGAAAAACGACGTATACTCCCGAACCAAAAATACCTAGAATAGCCGCCATTACTATGAGATAGTACAGCAGCAAACGCGATCGCAAGCTTTGATACATTGTGGTTTAACCTAGTTATTTAACCTGTCGGGGTTCTTCTTTTAGACGATATCCTAAACCATAAACAGTTTCAATGAGGTCGTGGGACGCATCCACAGCTCTAGTTTCGGATCAGCCAAAAACCCCCTAAACCGATCGAAATTAGAGTCAGCATTCCGCCAATAATCAAGATCCAAAATAACTTTTCTTCGGCTGCTTCTATCTCCTCATTGGACTGAGTGGCACGAATAAAACCAACTAAAGTTGGAGGACCCGCTTCCCCGTTACGGCGCATATACATTGAAATAGAGTGAGTCCGAAATACTTCTCCCGTTTCGGGATTTTCAATAAAAGTTGTTCCCACTTCGGGCGGGACACCTAGCTTAATTAGTCCCTTACGACCAAGTAAATTCCCATCTTTATCAAACCACTCCAAACTTTGTTGGTCGCGATTAAAAATATCGCGCCAGGGAAATTCCTCTACCTGATTGAGATACTTGCTACCGCGATCCTGTACTGCGGCGAAAGAAGGAGTTGCCGATTGGGCTAGGGTCAGCAGCTTTTTATCTTGCTGCTTATACAAATTACGGCGAAAAACGACGTAAACTCCCGAACCAAAAATACCCAAAATAGTTGTCATCACTATGAAAACTATGAGGTAGTACAGCAGCGAACGCGATCGCAAGCTTTGATACATTGTGGTTCAACCTGGCTACTTAACCTGTTGGGGTTCTTCTTTCAGACGATATCCCAAACCATAAACCGTCTCAATGAGATCGTGAGGTGCGCCAGCAGCTTCTAATTTTTGTCTCAAACCGCGAATGTGAGCTTTAACCGTAGCCTCTTCAGGCACTTGCTCAAACGACCACAAATGTTCGAGAATTTGAGCCCGACTAAAGACTCGGCGACCATTACGCAAAAAGAACTCTAGCAGCTTATATTCTTTGGGACTCAGGGGTAGCAATGCATCTTGATAGAACACCTCGCAGCTACTAGGATCCAAACGCAAATGCTCCCAAGTTAAGACAGGAGGCAAGCTACCTGCTCCTCGACGCAGCAA
Organism: Cyanobacteria bacterium J06648_1; assembly: GCA_039817275.1. Classification (GTDB taxonomy): domain Bacteria; phylum Cyanobacteriota; class Cyanobacteriia; order Cyanobacteriales; family Xenococcaceae; genus Waterburya. The sequence continues at coordinate 21,851 of JBCBWB010000014.1, forward strand.
AGCTCGTATTCTGGCAGATAGTTCATCTAGCTCAAACGGCTTGACCAAATAATCATCAGCCCCCGCATCTAGTCCTTCAATCTTGTTTTCTAAGGTATCTTTCGCTGTTAACATTAAAATGGGAATATCAAAGCCTCTCTTACGCAGCTTATTACAGAGGGTAATTCCATCCATTTCAGGTAACATAACATCGAGCAGGACGAGATCATAGGTAAACACATCCAGTAAGTCCCAGGCGCTTTGACCGTCGTACACGGCCTCTACTGCATAGTGGAGATCGCTGAGATACTCGACGATCGCATCACTAATCCGTTCGTCGTCTTCTACTACTAAAATCTTCATAAACTTTTCCTAACTAAATTAAACGGCTATCTAAAAATGGATATCGCTTCACTCATAGTTGCTCGTCCTAGCTTTAGTATCGTAAGTAAATAAGGAACAACAATCAAGCTGCAACGGCATTCTTCATCCTAAGTCCAACCTAAAGTTGGAATTTCTACTCAAATAGCTGGTAAAAGTAGGGTTAGCCGACTCTCAAGATTGAGTGATTTTTTATATGATATGAATATTGTAAAGAAAATTAATAAACTACCTACATATTATGGGATTATTCGGTCTAGGCAAAAAAGCCAGCATTCCTTCACCACAAGAAGCACTACCAGGGCGCCAACAAACTATGCCCGTACCCGACAAACACCACGTAAACGGTAATCCTCTCAAGCCTCCTTTCCCCGCAGGTATGGAACAGGCTGTCTTTGGGCTGGGCTGTTTTTGGGGTGCAGAAAGAAAGTTCTGGCAGCAGGATGGAGTCTATACTACTGCTGTTGGCTATGCTGCTGGACATACTCCCAACCCTACCTATAAGGAAGTTTGTTCTGGCATGACAGGACACAACGAAGTTGTTCTGGTTGTCTTCGATCCCGAAAAAATTAGCTATGAAGAGCTATTAAAAGTATTCTGGGAAAGCCACAACCCTACCCAGGGAATGCGCCAGGGTAACGATCGCGGCACACAATACCGCTCGGGTATTTATACCTACACTCCCGAACAGAAAAAACTAGCTGAGGCATCCTTAGAAGCTTATCAGAAAGAATTGAGTAAAGCTGGTTACGATCCGATTACAACTGAAATCATCGAAGCGCCAGAGTTTTACTACGCCGAAGATTACCATCAACAGTATTTGAGCAAAGTACCTAACGGCTACTGTGGCTTAGGTGGCGTAGGTGTTTGTTATCCGGCAACGGCTAATAGTAAATAATGTTCAAGTGAACAATTAGATTACGAAAGCGATCGCCTTTTTCTAACTGGCGATCGCTTTTTTACTGCCTCTATTCAAAGGTTAAAGTCTATTTTGCGTAATTGTTGAAATCATATTGTTGTGTAGGTCTTGCTATCAATGCAAGCTAAATTATTTCTAACTTATTGAAATCATAAATTAATAATAGTACCTAGCCGCTCGCTCCCTGTCTGCTGTTTTGCTCTACATCTCAATATCGGTAATGATATAATTATTGATGTCATATTAAGCATCGATTTCCATATCAATAAGTCAATGAGAACAACTATAACCATTCCTAATAATTTGGTAGAAAAAGTAGATATGCTAATCGAGCAGCACGATCTACCTAGTCGGAATCAATTTATTATTGAGGCTTTAGAATTGAAAGTACGTGAAATGGAGAATCGTGAGATTGATCGCGAATTTGCCTTAATGGCAAGCGATGCAGAATATCAGTCAGAAACCTTACAATTGGAGCAAGAATTTGTTCATACCGATCGCGAGATAGTAGCGTGAAGCGGGGCGATATTTACCAAGCGAATCTTAATCCTGCTATCGGCTCTGAGCAAGCTGGAATGAGAACGGTTGTAATAGTAAGCCGAGACGGAATTAATAATAGTAGTCCTGTGGTAGTAATTGTCCCGCTAACAACCTACTCCGATAACAAAAAGATATATCCATCTCACCATATTGTTAAAGCAGGGAAAAACGGCTTGACTGCTGATAGTATTGTCAAATGCGAACAAATTAGAGCGATCGCTAAGTCACGACTTCAAGCAAAAAGGGGAACGCTTGCCGAAGAAGATATAAAAGCGATCGCTAAAGCTTTAAAGATTACTTTAGATCTTTATTAAAGAGATTATCAATCTTTAGATCATCGCAAACTGCTCTCCCGTAATCGTATCGGGCGCAGAACTGCTAGTAATATTAATATCGTCTAAAGTTACTTGTTGACCAAAAATATCGGTCACTAATAAATCCTGTACGCCGTTGAGCGGATAGTTGCCTGTCATCACAAAGCGGTTATCTGACTCGCGGTTTAGCTCGACTAGATCTCCATCAGGTTCGATCAACTCGACACTTTCAATTGGATAACGATGATTGTTTAATCTGGTCGCTGCATAATAAGGGTTTGTACCATCAATAGTCTCAACCACAATCCCGTCGCCAATGCGATGACCATAGGCGGTTACGTAGTCGTCAGCAGGACCCACTAATTGATAATCGATATTGACTATGCCATCGACAGGATCGGCAACCTTAGCAAAGGCTTCGGCACTCATATCTAGTCCGTCGGCTCTTTCCCATAGCTGGTCTGTTACCTGAACCATAATTGGAGCAGCCCCCTCCCTCTGTTTGGGACCCGATACCGTCAGAAACGCACCGCTGGCTTCTGACCCATTCCACTGAATATTATTAATTGCCACAACTTTATGTAGCTGGTCTGAAGTAGGGATATCAAAACCCGAATTACCCAAACCACCAGCGGGATTTGCCGCATCGAAAAAGGTGGCTCTTCCTTGATATGGGCGATCGAGTTCTAATTCGGCAATCAAATCGGGATTGGAGAAGCTATAGATACTGTCGCTGGTGCTGGGACTTTTGAAGCTCGATCCAAATAGTTCAAAGTTTTGTGGTTCAATGCTGACAGAATCATTGCCTGTAAAACCAAAAGTTAAAGTCTCTCCCGAACTGATTTCGCGATTCCAAGCGGCGTTAGAAACAACATAGTTGCCGTTCTGATTCTCCTTTATTTCCGCATCCCAAATATTATTAATCTCGTTGGGAAAGTCAAATTCGAGATTCCAGCTATCAATATTGCCACCAGTGTTGTTGGTAATGGAAATTGCACCCTGGAAACCGCTACCCCAGTCTTGAATCAAAGAAAAGTCTACGTCTGCTGCCAAGCTATTTTGTGAGGCGGTAGCTGGCTCAATATTAACTGTCGAACTATCTGTAGAGGCTGGCGTAACATCGGAAAGGATCGTTTCTGCGATCGCCAATTCTGCGGTATTTACTACGTCTGTATTGGTCAATTCTGCTGTGTAGTTTTCTACAATGCTGTCGCGACCCAACTTTATGTTCTGAGGTAAAACGATCTCACTATTTATTTTGTTGGCGTTAAAGAAGACAGAAGAACTTTGCTGAGAATCGATGGTGCTTCTGTCGTCTGCTAGCTTTAAGGTATGGGTATCGCCAACACGACTAACGATTTCTGCGCCCCAGATATCTCCAGGAATAATTTCAAATTGAGATTCAAACTCAACAATTCCATCAGTTAAAGTGTCACCTAAGTTGGTTAGATCCAGTCTGATGGTAAACCCTGCGTCCCACTCGGCTGTAACGTCAATGTTCGTTCGGATCTGATTATCTGTTAAAAACTGCATGTGCTTATCTCCCTTCGCTCTTTACACAAAAAGCATTTGTTTGATGTACTGCTTGATAATCTCTTCATATTCCAAAAGTTACAGTGATACAAATCAAACTAGACATGTGACACAAAAATACATAAGGGTTTCTAGATGCTAATAATATGACCGCTCTTTAATAATCAAGCGGAATAATCAGCAATAAACTCTTCTATTTTCTGCCATACTGATTCGATTAAATCGGGACTAGTCGGATCAAACCAGTTGATCTGCTTATTTTTTTTGAACCAGGTGCGCTGACGTTTGGCAAACTGACGAGTATGAGTGGTGATTAAAGCGATCGCCTGTTCTAGATCTACTTCTCCTTCTAAATATTGTTTGATTTCTGCATAACCCAGAGTATTTAACAAGGGTAAATCCCTGCCATATTTATTGCAGAGAGATTCAACTTCCTCGACTAAACCCATTTTGATCATTTGGCGGACACGGCTGGCTATACGCCGATCTGATGCTTCGACTCCGCAATCCAAACCAATCTGTAGAATCGGATAATTAGGCGGATTTTCGCCTTGTTGAGCTGAGATTGGGATTCCCGTGACGTAGAATACTTCTAAAGCTCTGAGAGTTCGATATTGGTCGTTAAGATGAATCTTTTGGGCTGCTGCTGGATCAATTTGAGTCAGCCAACCGTGAATTTGCTTTTGTCCTAAAGCCGATAGTTGCGATCGCAATTCTGGCTGAGGTGCAACTCTAGGGATGTTTAAACCCTTAGTAATAGAGTCCAAATACAGTCCTGTACCACCTACTAGCAAAGGAATATTGTTTATCTGGCTGGCAATTATTTTTTGAGTTTGCTGCTGATATTCTGCCAGGGTCAAAACTTCCGTCGGCTCACAAATATCGATCTGATAATGAGGAATGAGCTTTTGTTCGGCTACAGTTGGTTTTGCCGTACCAATATCGAACTCTTTATATATCTGACGCGAGTCGGCGCTGATGATAGCTGAATTTAGACGCTGGACAATTTCTAACGCTAATCCCGACTTCCCACTAGCTGTCGCGCCACAAATTACAATAAGCATAAAATTTTAGAGTTTTAAAGTTGCGATTAGTTGTCCGTCGCTCTAGTTGACAACCAAAATAAAAACTTACATTAAAAAGGTTTTTTGACCTAGATGGAGATCGCATACCATAAAGGTATTCTTATGGTTAACAGCGGTAAGACTCATGAAAAAGTTGCGACAAGTATTACGCTATCTAGGTTTTGGTCTTTTGTTTGGTTTTACTTTGATCCTCGTGCTGCTACTAAATTTTGTTTTTAGTACTCCGAAGATTGCACTTCAAGATCTACCTCCTAACCTTATTTCTCATGAGTCAGAAATAGGTCAAAAACTCTTAGCAGAAAGCAACTTTCGCGCAGATTATCCTAGTCTCGAAAAAAACTTTGTTTCCCAGTCAAGAAGGGCTTTTTGTGGGGTGGCAAGTTCGGTGACAGCTTTGAACTCTTTACGTGATTCCCAACTGCCAGTCACCCAGGCTACTGTCTTCAACAAGAAGGCTCGTAAAGTTATTCATCCTCTTAGAGTTACCTTTGGAGGAATGACCGTAGCTCAACTTGAAGGTATCTTACAGGCTAATCAACTAGATACGGAGTTAATCTATGCTGCGGATATCGATCTTGAGCAATTTCGTCTCTTAGTTCAAGAAAATCTCAGCAATCCTGATGACGTAATGTTAGTAAATTATCGTCGTCCTGCTCTAGACCAGCCAGGAGGAGGTCACATCTCACCTATTGCAGCCTACCATTCCAAAAGCGATCGCATCCTCATTTTAGATGTTGCTGCTTATAAATACCCTGCAACCTGGGTAAGCACGGAGGAATTATGGAAGGGAATTAATTCTCTTGATCAAACCTCAAATCTCAGTCGGGGACTAATTACAGTTCGAGGCTAAATTCTCTTAATCTCGATCCAAACATGAATATCCGTGAAGCCAGATTAGCAGATGCAGCAGCGATCGCCAAAGTTCATGTTGATGCTTGGCAGACTACTTATGATGGCTTATTGCCAGATGATTATATTAGCCAGCGATCTTGCGCCCAGCGTCTTCAAAAATGGACGAAAAGACTTAATAATAATTCTCATTCTCAACAGACAAAAACTTACTTTACTTATGTGGCTGAAAATGAGGCAGGAAAAATTGTCGGTTTCATCGACGGCGGTTTACTCAGAGGCAACTCTGCCACCTATAAAGGAGAAATTTACGCCTTATATATCTTGACAGCTTATCAGCGCCAAGGACTTGGTAAAAGATTGGTGCAGGCGATCGCAACTAGACTATCTGAGTTGGGCTTGACTTCTATTGTCGTGTGGGTTTTAGCGGGAAATCCTGCCATCAATTTCTATCAAGCCCTTGGTAGTCAGCTAATCGGACACAAGACGCTGAAGATTGGCAATGCTAAATTTATTGAATTTGCTTACGGCTGGAGAGATACACAGATTTTGCTGACCATATAAGGCGATCGCAGTTACAAAAATTGGTTGAATTATGAAAATGAACAACCTACGTAGTCAAAATTTACGATCTCAATACAAGCTCAACTATGCTTTTCTAATCAGGCTTACCAGAGTAATCTTCCGACATGATTTGCTGGAGTTGAATAAAGCTACCTTCTGGTACGTCAAAATCACAGCTTACAACTGTCACAGCATCCTGAAAAATATCGCTGTATTCTTCGACTAAATAGTTGTTAAGACTCGGATTCTTCTTCAAAATACGCTTTATTCCGGTTCTGAAATTTACTATTGCGCGTATCCATCCTTTTTGACATCTTTCCTTCTCCTCCGTCCAATACTAGAGCTTTAATACATGCTCGATTAATCTTTGCAAATAGCTATCGAGCGATCGCTTTTCCGACTTGCCCATGTCATCGATTTCATCTAGCGCAGAAGCGAAGCTTCAGATCGTCGCAGACGACTAAAGGCAGAGCCCCGCGTCCCAATCCATAGTTTCAACATCGCGATTCTTAATTTTGACTTTCATCTTTTCAACCCAAAGGTTAAAGTCAGCCTCATGCAATTCCTTGAGATTCATCGTCTTGAACTTCAATACACGTTTATCGATTGTCTTTTTAGTTTGATTTTGACTATTCAGTTTTGTTCATCATAGCCAAAAGCCTTGTACAAGGCGATAACAACCCGATAAAGCGATCTCGTTTGTTTATATAGATTACCTGTAGATAAATTGATTCTTGTACCTACCATCCCTACTCTTTGTCTTCTTTGGCAGCAAGATCGCCTTCTTCAATTTTCTTTGCTGAGTTATGTTCGGAATCCATATTGTTCGATAATTATTTAAGGGTTTTCCTCTTCTGGATAAGCAACGATTGATGCTAATTAATCCTTATCCCCGATCCTTATATCCCTTATCCTTTAAAATATGCTCGACTCACAAGCGATCAACGAAGCCGTAGCTAGTTTATACAACACCTATCCTTTCCCTCCCGATCCCCTGTCAGATCTCGAACCCCCTGGCTATAACTGGCGCTGGAATTGGACCGCGGCATATAGTTTTTGTACGGGAATGAAGCCAAAAACTCAGGATATTCGCCTTCTCGATGCGGGTTGTGGTACGGGTTCGGGTACGGATTATTTGATTCATCTCAACCCAGAAGCATCGGTAACGGCGATCGATCTGAGTGAGAAAGCATTAGAAGTGGCACAAGAACGCTGTAATCGTTCGGGAGTAATTGCCAAACATAATAAACCAGTGGAATTTAAGCAAATGAAGCTGGAAGAAGCGACTCAGCTAGAAGGCGAGTTTGACTTTATTAACTGCGTGGGGGTGTTACACCATTTACCCGAACCAGAAAAAGGGATTCAAGCGATCGCTAAAAAACTCAAGCCAGGGGGAATATTACATATATTTGTCTATGCTGAACTTGGGCGCTGGGAAATTAGCCTGATGCAGAAAGCGATCGCTTTATTTCAGGGAGATAAACGCGGCGACTATCGCGACGGGGTAAAGGTTGGGCGGGATATCTTTGCCAATTTACCCGAACAGAATCGTTTGCTACAGCAGGAAAAGAAACTTTGGTCACTGGAAAATCATCGGGATGAGTCTTTCGCCGATATGTATGTCCATCCGCAAGAGATTGATTATAATGTTGAGACTTTATTTGACTTGATAGAAACGTCAAGTTTAGATTTTGTCGGTTTTTCCAATCCTAAATATTGGCAGTTAGATAGATTAGTCGGTGAGTCATCAGACTTAATGAAGCGAGCGGAAAATTTGAGCGATCGCGAAAGATATCGTTTAATCGAACTATTAGATCCCAGTCTGACTCACTATGAGTTCTTCTTAGCCAAACCGCCTCTAGAAACAGAAGATTGGTCGAATGATGAAACTTTGAAACAGGCTGTTCCCGAACTAAGTCCCTGTATGCAGGGTTTTCCCAGCCAAAATTTCCTCAACTTTGAATATCAGATGGAAAGGCTATCTGATGCAGAATATCAGTTTATGTTGGCTTGTGATGGAAACTTAGACAAATCTGTGGGAGAGATTTTGGATAACTGTGAGCTAAAACTTGAGGGAGTGCGATTGCTGTTTGAGCGTCAGCTGATTATTTTTAGTCGTTATTAGACAGCCAGGATTGCATCGTCTACCTAGTTTTATTGATCAATGATTACGTTACCTCAAACGGCAACTCTCCACCGAAATTCTCATCAAGGCTGGAGGCAAATAGGCGATCTCCTATTTAGTGGGAATTGACCGCTAGGGGCAAAACTAAGCTATGGTTGCCCAAAATTCGCTAGAGCTTCCAAACAGATTGCGTTCGGAGTACGTTCAAGGAGCAATACTATAAATTTATCTTTGTGCCTCTTCAAGATATCATTTACTAATTTGACATAGATGCGATCGCAGGCTTTGGTCAACCTTCGACTTGACGTTACCAGCAATGAAAAAAGATAGCTGTTACAGCCTTGTTTGCAGTAATGTTTTATGGAGCAACTATCGAGAAATAAAGCACTTAAAGTTGATTTAGAAATTTTTAATAATTGTTACTTGAGCGTGATATGATTCTTCTTGTCTGGACTAGGGTAACGGTAGATTGGCGCTCTGAATGATTATCAAAACATACTTGACGAAGTATTAACTTCCGATTTTTTTTTGAGCAAGCATTCATGATAGCTAGTCAAATGCCGAGGCTTCAGACAACTGTTCAGCATAAGCCAACGTTGAGTAAGAAAGTAAGCCTTGTCTAGCAACCAACTGGAAACAACGCCTAATGCAGAAGAAAGCCAAGATTCAGTTGAAGCTCCCGAACTAACTGGAGATTCAATGGATGAGTATTATCAACTCAAGCAAAGCTTGCTGATGGTAACGCTGATAATTACGGCATTTATCTTCGTGTCTGTTTGGATCGCGTATTCATTCAACACAGCTCTTAATTATCTGTTAGGAGCATGTGTCGGCATAGTTTATTTAGGGATGTTGGCTAGAGAGGTAGAAAGAATAGGCGCTTCTAAAAAAGGTGTCGGTTCGACTCGACTGGCATTATTAGCTGGCGTAATTATCGTTGCAACTCAACTGCAACAACTGCAAGTCATTCCGATTTTCTTAGGTTTTTTGACCTACAAAGCTGCCATCATTTTCTATGTGCTGCAAACAACCCTCATGCCAGCTAAAAAGTAGTTTGATGCGGTGGTCAATAAAGACAAAATTAGGATTAGACGCTCGATATCTGGGAAAAACATCGACAAATGGAAATTTTAAATAATTTTAATTCACTCTTTACGTTTCCCATTGCTTCTCTCGAAGTAGGTAAGCATTTTTATTGGGAAATCGGCGGTTTAAAATTACATGGTCAAGTTTTTCTGGCTTCCTGGTTCGTAATTGCCCTTTTGGTGATTGCAGCTTTCTTGGGATCGAGAAACATCCAGAGAATACCCAGCGGTATGCAAAACTTCATGGAGTATGTCCTGGACTTCATTAGAAATTTGGCAAAGGATCAGATCGGCGAAAAAGAATATCGCGACTGGGTGCCTTTTGTTGGCACTTTGTTTTTGTTCATTTTCGTATCTAACTGGTCTGGGGCGTTGGTTCCTTGGAAATTAATCGAAATTCCCGATAGTGAACTAGCTGCACCCACAAACGATATCAACACCACAGTTGCACTGGCTTTACTTACTTCTGCTGCATATTTCTATGCAGGAATTAGGAAAAAAGGTCTAGGCTACTTTGCAGGATATCTAGAACCCACGCCAATTCTTGCACCATTTAAGGTTTTAGAAGATTTTACTAAGCCTTTATCTCTAAGCTTCCGTTTATTCGGAAACATCTTGGCAGATGAACTAGTAGTTGCTGTATTAGTACTACTTGTGCCTCTTTTCGTACCGCTGCCATTGATGGTTTTGGGATTATTTTTAAGCGCAATTCAAGCACTTATTTTTGCAACTCTAGCTGCTGCCTATATTGGCGAGGCGCTAGAAGAACACCATTAATAATCTAGTCTTTTAGTTTATTCGTGTTCGAGTCTTGGGTCGGTCGTCACCCAGTAGGTCGTCAACTGTTTTAGTTTGCGATCGCCATCGAAGCCGATCTTTTATTTAATCAACAACTCACAATTAGTTTAAAGGAAATAAATCATGGAACCTATCGTTGCTGCTGCATCCGTAATCGCTGCTGCTCTTGCTGTTGGTCTAGGCGCAATCGGCCCTGGAATTGGTCAAGGTAATGCTGCTGGACAAGCGGTAGAAGGTATTGCTCGTCAGCCTGAAGCGGAAGGTAAAATTCGCGGTACTCTACTACTTAGTTTGGCGTTTATGGAAGCGTTAACTATCTACGGTTTGGTAGTATCCCTCGTATTATTATTTGCTAACCCCTTCTCATAAGAGACTTGTGCTGCCCGAACTAGTTCAACTGTTCGGGCATTTGCATCTCAAGAATTCAAGCCGAAATCAAAGCCAGAAAACCTTGGTGGTTAGAACGCCTAATTTGTATCTAGGTACTAATGTAATGGTCAAAAACAGGGTTAAAAAGTAATGACATATTATTCTATTTTCTTGGCAGCCGCCGAAGCCGCAGCCGAAACAACTACTGAAGGCGGTTTGTTCGACATCAACGCAACTCTGCCTTTAATGGCGCTTCAGTTTTTAATACTGATGGCAGTATTAAACGCTCTTCTCTATAAACCCCTTGGCGAGGCGATAGACAGTCGGACTGACTATGTGCGAAACAGTCTTAAGGATGCTCGCGAACTAAAAGAGAAATCAGAGATGTTAGCGGCACAGTACGATAACGAACTGCGTGATGTTCGCCGTGAGGCGCAAAGTATCATTGCCGATGCCAAGGCCGAGGCGGAAAAAATTACTGCTGGCAAAATTCAGGCAGCGCAGCAAGAAGTTGCCGCTCAAAAGCAACAGGCGGCTGATGAGATTGAAGCTCAGAAAGCAGAGGCAATGAAATCTCTAGAGCAACAGGTAGATACTCTAAGTAATCAAATTTTAGAAAAGCTATTAGGAGCAGAGTTAGTTAACTAATTCGCCCAAGCCAGTCTGCATGGGGTGCTAATGTTTCACTATGTAGCGGAAGCAAAGCTAAACGGGTTAATAAGTTCTAACTTCTTGCTCAAAATATTTTAGATATTCTTGGTTTTTCGAGATGTAGAAGAATAGCTGAAACCTCAATGCTTAGATATCAAAGCCTGTAACTTTCAAAAATTAATTTAACCTTAAACAGTACGGATAAGAAGTAAAGATAATGGGAACTTTTTTCCTGCTTAACGCGGAGGCTGGGGCAGAAAGTGGTTTTGGATTCAACTTTGACATCATCGAAACCAATCTGATCAACCTGGGAATTATTTTTGTCCTCCTCATTGTGTATGGAGGCAAAGTAGTCGGTAATATCCTCAGTGAAAGACGCGCCAAAATAGAAGCAGAAATCAAATCAGCCGAGGCTCGTGCCAAAGAGTCGAAAGATGCCTTAGCCGTGGCACAGAAAAATCTTCAGGATGCTCAGGCTAACGCCGTCAATATTCGCTCTGAAGCAGAAGCTAATGCGGAAAAAGCCAAAGAAGCGATCTTGGTAAAGGGACAGCAGGAAGTAGAAAGGCTGCAAGCAACTGCTGCTGCGGACCTAAACTCCGAACAAGATCGAGCGATCGCTCAACTACGAGAGAAAGTTGTAGCCATGGCGCTGGAGAAAGTCGAATCCCGCATGGGAGAAGTACTGAATGATGATAAACAGCGTCAGTTAGTTGACCGTAGTATTGCCAAACTAGGAGGATAATCAGATGGGTGGAACTCTCGTCAATAGTGAAATTAGTGAACCCTATGCTCAGGCAATCATGTCCTTAGCGCAGCAAGAAAATCTTACCGACCAGTTTGGAGAAACCTTTCGCTCTCTAGAATCGCTGTTATCAGAATCTAAAGAGTTCAAGGATTTTGTACTCAATCCAGTAATTAAAAATGAGGACAAAAAGTCAGTACTAAAGCAGGTAATGGGTGATTCCAACCCTTACATTGTCAACTTTATGATGCTGCTTGTAGACAAAAGAAGAATTGTTTTTCTAGAGTCGATTGCCGATCAATATCTCAGCCTTCTAAGAAAGCTAAATCAAACTGTACTGGCAGAAGTTACTTCCGCACAAGAATTAACTGACGAGCAGAAGGGCAATATCGTCGATAAAGTCAAAGGCATTGTGGAAGCCAAGGATGTTGAGCTTAAAGCCAGCGTCGATCCCAGCCTGATTGGTGGAGTAATTATTAAAGTTGGCTCTAAAGTAATTGATGCCAGCCTTCGAGGTCAGTTACGCCGCATCAGCGTCACCCTCAATCAATAAGCAGCAGTCCAGGGGACTCTTTTGGTAAGGCGAGGCATTCAAATGTCCTCATAAGTTTTTTTGTAAATCAACAGTAATTATTTATAGCTATGGTTAGCATTAGACCAGACGAAATTAGCAGCATTATTAAGCAGCAGATCCAATCTTACGAGCAAGATGTTCAGGTATCCAATGTCGGTACTGTGCTTCAGGTAGGAGATGGCATCGCTCGTGTTTATGGCTTAGAACAGGCAATGGCAGGGGAACTGCTAGAGTTTGAAGATGGCACTGTTGGTATCGCTCTCAACCTAGAAGAAGACAACGTCGGTGCGGTACTGATGGGTAACGGTTTTGGAATCCAAGAAGGCAGTACGGTAAAAGCCTCGGGTAAAATTGCTTCAATTCCTGTGGGCGACGCTTTGATTGGTAGAGTGGTTGATTCTTTGGCAAAGCCCCTCGACGGCAAAGGTGACATCAGTACTGACCAAACTCGTCTGATTGAGTCAATGGCTCCTGGAATTATCGCCCGTAAGTCAGTTTGTGAACCAATGCAAACAGGAATTACCGCGATCGACGCGATGATCCCCGTTGGTCGTGGTCAGCGCGAGCTAATTATTGGCGATCGCCAGACAGGTAAAACTGCCGTAGCGGTAGACACCATCATTAACCAAGCTGGGGAAGATGTTGTCTGCGTTTATGTAGCCGTCGGTCAAAAGGCATCTACCGTAGCTCAAGTAGTTAATACCCTCGAAGAAAAAGGCGCAATGGACTACACCGTAGTTGTTGCCGCTAACGCTAACGACCCCGCTACGCTACAGTATCTCGCTCCCTATACTGGTGCAGCGATCGCTGAATATTTTATGTACAAAGGTAAGGCAACTTTAATTGTCTTTGATGACTTGACTAAGCAGGCTCAGGCTTACCGTCAAATGTCTCTACTACTCCGTCGTCCACCTGGTCGTGAGGCATATCCTGGAGATGTATTCTATCTACACTCTCGCTTACTCGAACGCGCGGCAAAATTGAGCGACGAACTAGGCGGCGGTAGCATGACTGCTCTACCTATCATCGAAACTCAAGCGGGTGACGTATCTGCCTACATTCCTACTAACGTAATTTCGATTACCGACGGTCAGATTTTCTTATCTTCTGACTTATTTAACGCTGGTTTCCGTCCTGCAATTAACGCGGGTATTTCTGTCTCCCGTGTGGGTTCTGCGGCTCAAACTAAAGCCATGAAACAGGTAGCAGGTAAGCTCAAGCTAGAATTGGCTCAGTTCGCCGAACTAGAGGCATTTGCCCAGTTTGCTTCTGACTTGGATGCAGCTACGCAAAACCAGCTAGCTAGAGGTCAACGTTTGCGTCAAATTCTGAAGCAGGCTCAAGGTGAACCTCTATCCGTTGCCGAGCAGGTTGCCAAAGTATATGCTGGCTTGAATGGCTACTTAGATGATGTACCTGTAGATAAAGCAAGTGAATTTGCCACAGGTTTACAAGAATATCTCGGTAACAGCAAAGCTAGATATGGCGAAATTATCGCTACCGAGAAAAAGCTAACTGACGAAGCAGAAACTTTGCTCAAAGAAGGAATCAACGAATTTAAACAGTCCTTCATGGCAGCAGCGTAATTTCTCAGGGTAAAGGGGGAAAGGGTAAAGGGAAAAAGCCGAATTTATTTAATTTCCTCTTACCTACTCCCTACTACTACCCTCTGCCCTCTACCTAATTGAAAATATGCCTAATTTAAAAGCGATTCGCGATCGCATCGCGTCAGTAAAAAATACTAAAAAAATCACCGAAGCAATGCGTCTGGTGGCAGCGGCTAAAGTTCGTCGCGCTCAAGAACAGGTAAACTCCACTCGTCCTTTTGCTGATAGTTTGGCACAGGTGCTTTATAACATTCAGGGTAAGCTTCAGTTTGAAGATGTTGACCTGCCTTTATTTCAGCAACGAGAAATAAAAAAAGTTGCCTTATTAGTTGTAAGCAGCGATCGCGGCTTGTGCGGTGGCTACAATACCAACATCATCCGTCGTGCGGAGAATAGAGCTAAAGAACTGACAGCTCAAGGCGTTGAATACACTTATGTCGCTGTAGGTAAAAAGGCAACTCAATACTTTAGTAACGAAACTCGCAACGAGCCAATTGAAAAAAGTTTTGTTGGTTTAGAACAGATTCCTACTGCATCAGAAGCTTCAGACATTGGTGACGAGCTACTGTCTCTATTCTTGGCTGAAGAGGTCGATAAGGTAGAGCTTATTTACAGCAAGTTTGTCTCTCTAATCGCTTCTAAACCCGTAATTCAAACTTTACTTCCCCTAACTACTCAAGGATTAGAAGTAAAAGATGATGAAATCTTCCGCCTCACTAGTAAAGGAGGCGTATTTGGTGTCGAGAGAGAAACCGTAACCTCTGAAGTAGAAGCCTATCCCAAAGACACAATTTTTGAGCAAGATCCAGTTCAAATTCTGGATGCTTTGCTACCACTTTACCTTAACAATCAAATTCTTCGTGCTTTACAAGAAGCTGCCGCGAGTGAGTTGGCGGCTCGAATGACAGCGATGAATAATGCTAGTGAAAATGCTTCCGACTTGATGGGCAATTTAACTATGTCCTACAACAAAGCAAGACAGGCGGCAATTACCCAAGAACTTTCAGAAGTTGTTGCAGGAGCAAATGCCCTGTAATTACTGCTGTTTGATTTAAAGGTTTTAGCAGGCAGTTATGCACCGCTATCTATCCTCAAGCTAAAATTGCTAGATCTTAGAAACGCTCAGATTTTCTGGGCGTTTTTTTTGGATGAGTAGCCTAATTAGGTTAATCAGTATTCGCCCAAAATCCGACTAAGTTAACTATGCTAACGGCAGTCATCATAAATTCTTATACTTGTGAAGTGTTTTCTGTTTATTTGTGCCTCAAAGCGATAAATTTTTTCTATCTTATAAATCTGATAACTATTTAATTAACATCTATATTTCTCTATTGTTTATGATCTAAGCTCGTAGATTTACTCAGAATACCTTTCCTAGCTAAAGCTAGAAAAACTTGGTTAGGCAGATCTATGTATTTACACTGAATTCATTGGTATTATTCATCCAAAATAGCTGATTATTTTAATCAATTATTTATTTGAAATTTACTCTTAGATCACTGTGCCAAATAAAATTAAGAATAAAATATAAGCAGAAATATATAATACTATTCCTTGCTTACAAAATGATTTATAAAAACAGTTTACCCATTGGTTCTTTATCGTTAGCTTTGTTATTAACCTTATCATTGGTTAGCAACGCTTCAAGCGTGTCTGGAGCGGAGAATAAATCGATTTATACAACCAAAAAACACAAGGTTACTTATGAACCGCCTCAAGGAAACCGACCCAAAGAAAGTGTAGGCGGCGCTTCCCGTGGAGATCGCTGCCCGACAGACTCACTGGAGCAAAATTTACCTTTAACTCCTTTGTTGCCCACTGACAGTCCTTCATTGACTTTAGAAACTCATCCTACTCTGCTAGTTTATGTCCCTGAAACCTCTGCCAAAACCGCTTTGTTGTCAGTTAGGGATGCAAGCGAGGACTACGACTATTTAACAACCGTGTCAATTAGCGATCGCGCTGGTATTATCAGTCTAACTTTGCCCGATGATGCACCAGCCCTGGAGGTTAACCGCGAATATAAGTGGTCCCTGAGTCTACTGTGTGATAACAAGCTTCGACCAGACAGTCCCGTTACCCAAGGTGATATTTTGCGGGTGGCGAGGAACAGAACCTTAAGCGATGAACTAGCCCAAGCAGATTTACTAGAAAGTGCCGCAATTTATGCTAGCGCTGGTCTTTGGTACGATACCGTATCTTCCTTAGCAAAGTTAAAAAGCGTCGAGCCTCAAGATAGCGAGGTATCTGCCAATTGGGAAGGTTTGCTAACTAGTGTTGGTTTAGAGAATATCGCCAAAGCCAAATTTGTCGAGTAAATTAGTAGTCGAAGCTAAGTAATTAGCAGTTGCGGCACAGACGAGCGCGAGGCGCTCTAGTATTCTTTCAGAAGACGATGGGGAGGACAGCGAAGCTGTCATGTCGAATCGAAGATTCGTACGAGCGCATTTGCGCTCCTGCCCCGTTTAGCGCAGATCGTCGTTTTGCGACGACTAGGGAATCAAAGATTCGCGTATGACTGGAGGCTTCGCCTCATTATGCGCCTTTGTCTACAGCCCTTCGGGTAAGCGCTCTCTTAGAGAGCTTGGATGCGATAGCATTCGTGGATACCGCGACCCATTAGCTGTGACCATTGGTCAATACTGTTTGCAAAACTAGGGTGAAAATCTTTGGCTTGGTCAGAATTAAGACAAAAAATCGGTAAGTTTGGGGGCGTTCTCGCGATCGCCCCTTCTGTTGCGATCTTAGTAATTGCAGGAAGTTTGACAGGGATCTATCAGACTCTAGAGTGGTCTGTTTTAGATCAATGGTTTCGGACGCGAAGTAGCGAAGCGAAAGAATCTCGGGTCGTAATTGTCGAAATTGGCGAGTCAGATATCAGCGAACTGGGAGAATGGCCCATGTCTGATGGCACTCTTGTAGAATTATTGACCAAGATTAAACAGCAGCAGCCCCGAGTCATAGGGCTAGATATTTACCGCGATCTCAAACAGGGAACAGTAGTAGAGCAGCAAAAATTAGAGGATTTTTTCCGCACAACCCCTAATATTATTGGGGTAGAAAAAGCAATTGACGAACAGGTGAAGCCATTACCGACCTTAAAAGAAATTGGTCAAGTAGCGATCGCAGATTTTGTTCTGGATGCCGATGGTAAAGCCCGCCGTGCTTTAATGCTGATTGGCTATGATGATGGAGATGTTGGTTTTAGCCTGGGAACCCTTACTGCTTTGATGTATCTAGAGCAGGATGGCATTCTTTTAGAGGATGGTGCAGAAGCAAATGAAAAATTATTAGGTCAAGCAAAGCTTACGGCTTTAAAGAGCAATTCCGCAGCATATATTGATGCTGATGCAGCAGGTTTTCAGACCCTAATTAACTATCGCGGTCGAGAAGATAGCTTTGTTCACACCTCTGTGACTAATGTATTGCAAAATGAAATTCCTGCCGATATTTTTCGCGATCGCGTTGTTTTGATCGGCGCTACTGCTCCTAGTCTCAACGAT
This sequence comes from Cyanobacteria bacterium J06648_1, assembly GCA_039817275.1. Lineage (GTDB taxonomy): Bacteria > Cyanobacteriota > Cyanobacteriia > Cyanobacteriales > Xenococcaceae > Waterburya. Next base: position 39,472 of record JBCBWB010000014.1, read on the forward strand.
TTCTTTTACACTCCCTATAGTTCCCGTTCTCAGTCATCTCAGAGAATGCCTGGAGTCTATGTCCATGCCAATATTGCCAGCCAGTTAATTTCTACGGCGGCAGATGGGCGGCAAATGCTGAGGGGAATTTCTGAGTCTGGAGAATGGCTGTGGATTTTAGGCTGGTCTTTTGTCGGTGGCGGATTGAGCTTAATTTTATTTCAGATGAATCTGCTACAAAAAGATTCTCTAGCCTCAATTAAACTGACGGTTCTAGGAATTGTGATTCCTGTTGGTGTTCTCATGACGAGTAGCTATCTGCTGTTTTTAGCAGGATATTGGCTGCCTACTATTGCCCCCCTAATAGCTTTAGTAGCGGCAAACTTAGTGGCTACAGGATTTTACTATCAGAATCAAAAAAGAATTGCTTTTACCGATGGTCTGACCAAAATTGCCAATCGTCGTTTCTTTGATCATTTTATCGCCCAAAAGTGGTCTCAATGTCAGCGGGACAATCAAGACTTAGCCATCATTTTATGCGACGTTGATTTCTTCAAAATTTATAACGATACTTATGGACACCAGGATGGAGATAACTGCTTGCAAAAAGTGGCTCTAGCCCTGAGTGATTCAGTGCGGGGTAATGATTTAGCGGCTCGTTACGGTGGCGAAGAGTTTGTTGTGGTGCTGCCAGATAGTAATCCAGAAACGGCAAAAGTAGTTGCTCAGCGAATTCGCTCCAAACTCAAGGCGATGCAAATCCCCCATGAAGGGTCGAAGGTCAGCAGGTATGTCAGTATCAGTATGGGCATTGCTAGTGTTTATCACAATCAAGCAATCTCAGCCACAGAACTAATTGAGATCGCTGATAAGGCGCTGTATCAGGCAAAAGAGCAGGGACGCGACTGTGCCGTTATTAGCAAGCCAGACAAAAAAGAGCTTGAGTCATAATCTGAGAGGGTTGATCAATAATTTCGGTTTATTCTCCAAAGTACTGATAAAAAAATACTTTGGAGTTTTATTTGCTTATTTTTGACTGCGCCACCAGCCACGAACCAAGCTAATCTCTTCATAGCTATAGTCTTGATTTAAAGTGTCTTTGATCGTTTTTAGGGTCAAATCGCCAACCTTTTCAATTGCTTCAATAATTGCCTGTTGCTTACTGGCTGTTACTAGTTTATTCAAAGCGACAGGCTGATTCATGGCTAACAATTCACTCAGGTGGGTATTAATTGTCCTCTCGGCAAAACCGCGTGCTTGAGCTATCTCCACGACGCTTAGACCCTGTTGATGTAGCTGTAGGGTTGCCATTTGGCTTTTGGAAGGGAGGCTTACGGGTAGCTGGTGCTGCTCGTTGAATTCAAGAATTTCGGAGATAAAGCGATCGCCATACTGTTGGGCTTTGTATTCGTTAACCCCCGACAGGTTGGCAAACTCGGTAATATTCTGCGGTCGTAGCTGCGCCATCAATTTAAGACTCGAATCAGCAAAAATCATGTAGGGAGGCAGAGAATTGTGATCAGCGATCTGTTTGCGTAGCTTGCGGAGTTTCTCAAACAGTAATTCTGCTTCGGCTTTACGGGGATTATATGTTTTTTGGGTTTTACCAGGAGACTTATCAACGGCAATTTCTACCTTGAGCTGTCCGCGAAATACTTCCCAACTACGCTTATTCAACTTAAGGACAGGAAAACCATCAGTAGTCTGTCCAACAAATCCTTGGTGGATCAGACTTCGCCCCAACATCCGCCATTCGTCTGCGGTACGTCCTTTGCCGATGCCATAGGTAGACAGAAGATGATGCCCATACTGGCGAATTTTTTGCTTACGTGAGCCAATTAGCACATCAACGATATGATTGGTGCCAAACTTTTCCTGACAACGAGCGACACAGGAAAGAAACTTTTGCGCCTCCACTGTCCAGTCTTCAATGGGTTTGGGATGAAGACAATTATCACACTTGTCACAGTTGCCTGGATATCTTTCACCAAAGTAGCGCAGAATAATCTTGCGGCGACAGTCATTACCTTCGGCATAGTCAATTACCTGTCGTAACTGCTGTTTAGCAATTCTTTGTTCATTAACATCGGGCTTTTGATTAATCAGAAATTCAACTTTTTTATAATCTCCTAAGCTAAAAAAAAGCACTGACTTAGAAGGTTCCCCATCTCTTCCTGCTCTACCCGATTCCTGATAAAAACTTTCCAAACTGCGAGGCAAATCATAGTGAAAGACAAACCGTACATCGGGTTTATTAATTCCCATGCCAAAAGCCACGGTAGCCACAATTACCTGAACATCATCCCGTAAAAAACTCGTTTGATTACTGCTGCGCTCTTTAACTGGTAATCTGGCATGATAGGGTAAGGCATCTATACCGTCACGCTGAAGCCTAGTCGCCACCTCTTCGACACTTTTGCGGCTGAGACAATAGACAATTCCTGCTCCCGACTCGGCTTTGATTGCCCGCAGGAGTTTAGGATAAATATTGCGGTCTTTAGGCTGGATCTCATAGTAAATATTAGTGCGATCAAAGCTGGCAACATGGATATCGGGCGATCGCAGTTCGAGCTGACTGACAATATCTTGTCTTACTCTCTTCGTTGCTGTTGCCGTAAGCGCCTGGAGGGGAACCTGGGGGTAACGCTGGCGAATTTGCTTTAATCTGCTGTATTCTGGGCGAAAATCATGTCCCCATTCCGACACACAGTGAGCTTCGTCGATCGCGATCGCACTTATGCCTACATCATGGTTAACCCGATCTAAAAACAGCGCAAATCTCTCGTTGAGTAATCTTTCAGGGGCGACATACAGCAGCTTGATCTGATTTTTCAAAATAGCTATCTGTCGAGATCGCCTTTCTTCGTACTCTAAAGTACTATTAAGATAAGTAGCATTAACGCCGTTATCCTGTAGGGCATCTACCTGATCCTGCATCAAGGCAATCAGTGGCGAAACTACAATAGTCAGACCTGTTCTCAATAAAGCAGGTAGCTGAAAACAAAGAGACTTACCACCGCCCGTGGGCATAATCGTCAGTAAGTCTTTGTTCTGTAATGCTGCCTCAATAATCTTTTTCTGCCCAGGACGAAAAGTATCATGACCAAAATAATGCTTTAATGAGTCCTCTAATGAGGCAAAAGTCACCATAACCCAATCGTAAAATATCTATCTGCTACTAGCTATTGTAAAAGCGAACGGTTATTTATTTGTGCGATCGCAACTTTGAGTATTCCAATTTTTTCCAGGCTTAAGGATAAATAGTTTATCGATAGTTTTACTAATAACAGTCAAGCCGATAGCGATAATACCAAAAGCAGCTAGAAATTCTGGAAGAGTTTTAACGTTTATATTTGCACACTATTTAAAGTATGGAGTTCTTGGCTTACAATCAACATGTTGATTTTTGAAATAAGCAGGTAAATCAAATCCGACGTGAATCAGTATATCGTCCGCATATACACTTCCTATTCTATTATCGAGAACGATTTGATAAGCATTTATTGGTTCGACTAACTGCTCGATTGAACCAATAGCTATTGAATGATATTTTGGCTAAACAGTATATTCCCAGGCTCAATTTTATTCAATCTTACTAATTTGGTTGTAATTATAGTTTTTACGCAAATCAAATTCGGACTTGCAATTTTTGTTTTACTATTGATCGAATAATAACTAAGCGAAGAGTACTGATTTATTTCTTTAACTATATTTTCTTGCTGATGATGAGTTTCAAAATTGTAGCCGATTACGCGATCGCCTTCGGCTAGATTTTCTACAGCAACATCTCCATCGGGCGTAGAGATAATTGTCCCTGCACCAAAGCCCGCCGCAATATCACTGGCGAATACAGGAGCAACGATTAAGACACTAAAAACGATCAAGACATACAGGCTAGCTGCGATCAACTTAATCAGTCTAGACAAAATACTCATTTTAGAGAAGCAAAATAGTATATTTATGGTTCGATCTTTATTGTACCGAGGGCTATATTTATAGGATGGCGATCGCTCGTAATCTTGTTTACTAATCTGCCTGAAACTGTAAGATTTTGCAACATGGCTCAAGCATGGCATAAATACCAATTACGTTTAGACTATGTTTCATCTCTTTTGAAATGAAATAGCTTCGCAGTTATTTAAATTATTTATAAGTCTTTTCAACGAGCTTAATTAATGGTCAAGATTATCAAAAGCAGCGCCTCAATGCAGACTCGCGACAACGTGAGGCTAGATGCCGATATCTATCGTCCTGATACTGCGGAGAAACTACCGATCTTGTTAATGCGCCAGCCCTATGGTCGAGAAATTGCCTCAACTGTAGTATATGCTCATCCCCGCTGGTATGCCGCCCAAGGATATATGGTCGTAATTCAGGATGTGCGAGGACGGGGGACATCAGAGGGAAAGTTTGACCTATTTACTAACGAAGTAGCCGATGGTTTGGATACGATTGACTGGGTATCTCGATTGCCTAACAGTACGGGAAAGGTGGGTATGTATGGTTTTTCCTATCAGGGGATGACTCAGCTTTATACGGCGACACACCAGCCAGAATGTTTAAAAGCGATCGCTCCAGCGATGGTAGCCTACGATCTCTACACCGACTGGGCTTACGAAAATAATGCATTTTGTTTGTTTGCCAATCTTGCCTGGGCAATACAGCTTGCAGGGGAAACAGCCCGTCTCCAAGGAGATGAAACTGCCTATTTGAAGCTGAAGGCAGCCTCTAATAATTTACCTCTCAATGGCTCAACTCCTGCTAATCCCGAACTAATGCGGCAATTAGCCCCAGACTCCTTTTACCATCAATGGTTAAATAATCCAGATCCTAACGCTGAATATTGGCAAAAGCGATCGCCAAAATATTTGTTAAATGACGTTGATCTGCCGATGCTGCATATCGGTGGCTGGTTCGATCCCTACCTGCGGGGGACAATGAATCTCTATCAGGC
>JBCBWB010000150.1:0-11827 GCA_039817275.1 Cyanobacteria bacterium J06648_1
AAACTGAATTAATTCAGTTTTTGCTAAAAGTTGATGCGAAAAACGCATTTTGCGACGCGAAGAAATCAATTTACGTAGTTTTTGCTACAAACAATGCCCAAAATCAATGGCAGCATAAAGCGAGTATTTCACATCTGACAACATGAACGAAAAAGCATCACTTTTAATCGCCGCAGTTTTTGGTTTGGTAGCAGGAATGAGTCATGGTGTGGTTTCTCACTATCAAGAACTGCCCTTTTCTCTCTCCCAACAGGTAATTGAATCAATCAGTGGCGAGAGCTTTAACTAAAATTTTGGCTTCAGCTAGCAAAAAAGTAGCCATTGTTACAATCTAAAGAAAAGATTAAAAGTAGCCGTTGTTACATTTTATCTTGAGACAATAATAGGAAAGAATTGATTATTGTCGAGGTTATAACAAATGCAGTTACGTACAGCAAACGAAAATTTATCTAGCTCTTATGCCTTGTTAGCAATCCCCCTAGTGGCTTTGGTCACTTTTGTTGTTGGCTATACGGCTTCTCGCGCTACTCTGAGCCAAACAGTCGAGCAACAGGCGGTTTCTGAAGATTACAATTTGGTTATTCCTCATCAGGCTACTCTGTGGAGTGATTTTGGTAGCTAATATTAGACCTATTTACTGATGATTAGGTTATTAAAATTAAAAGGTGATCGCAAGATGTTAATGCGATCGCCTTTTTAGTATTTTTTAATTTATGAAGATGTTATCTAACAATATTAATAGTCGTATTTGTACTTAAGCTTGTCCCCAAAAATTACCAATGTAACTTGATCCAAACTAAGTTGATGCCGAAATCATTCTTCTAAAGATCGTAACAGAATATACCCATGTGAGGTAGTTTAAAACACCATCTACCAGGTTCTGGCACTATAATCGAGAAACTTTTATTAGTGGCGACGCGCCTTTTTTCTCTTTTTGCTGCATGGGCGGGAGCAGCATTTAAACTAAAAATAACTGAGGCTAGTAAGAGGCAAGAAAGTGACTTTTTCATCATGGTAATTAGCGAATAATCAAGCTTTATTAAAGTATTTTTGTTTTATATAAAGCCAGTATAAAGTTACCGTCCAGAAAAACCCGTGATATTTGTCACTACTGCTAGTGCGATCTCGTCACTCAGATCAGGAATCTGGCATCTGGCAATAAAAAAAGGCGGGATTAATTAACCCCACCTGAGCAAAATAAATGTAGCTTGAATTATTTAATTCTAGCGATCTACCGACCCCATGATGATATCGACACTGCCGAGAATTGGCATAATGTCCGCTAGCTTGACTCCCTTCAGTAGTTCGGGAAGAATCTGAAGATTATTGAAGTCAGGAGAGCGAATTTTCCAACGCCAGGGAAAGACATTATCGTTACCAACGACAAAGATACCCAGTTCACCCTTCCCAGTTTCCATACGAACGTAATGTTCTCCTTCAGGGATCTTGAAGGTAGGAGCAACTTTTTTGGCTATATATTGATATTCAAAATCGTTCCACTTCGACTTACGCCCTTCTGCCAGACGATTGGCTTCGAGGTTTTCGTATGCGCCACCAGGTATACCTTTTAATGCCTGACGAATAATTTTGATTGACTCGCGCATTTCTCGTACTCTTACGAGGTAGCGGGCAAAACAGTCTCCCGCAGTCTCCCAATGGACATCCCAGTCAAAATCGTCATAGCATTCGTAGTGGTCTACTTTGCGTAGGTCCCACTTAACTCCTGAAGCCCGCAGCATCGGACCCGATAATCCCCAGTTAATTGCTTGGTCGCGAGAGATTGTCCCGACTCCTTCGACCCGACGGCGAAAGATGGGGTTGTTGGTAATTAACTTTTCATATTCATCAACCTTAGGATCAAAATAATCACAAAAGTCGAGGCACTTATCGATCCAGCCGTAGGGTAAATCGACAGAGACACCACCAATACGGAAATAATTATTATTAATTAAGCGCTGTCCTGTGGCAGCTTCCCACAGATCATAAATCAACTCCCGCTCGCGAAAAATATAGAAGAAGGGAGTTTGGGCGCCAACATCCGCCATGAACGGACCAAGCCACAAGAGGTGATTGGCAATGCGGTTCAACTCCAGCATAATAACGCGGATATACTGAGCCCTTTTTGGGACTTCAATTCCCGCCAGTTTTTCGGGCGCATTGACCGTAATAGCTTCATTAAACATTCCTGCCGCATAGTCCCAACGACTGACGTAGGGAACATACATAACGCTGGTGCGGTTTTCGGCGATCTTTTCCATGCCTCGATGAAGATACCCAATTACGGGTTCACAATCGACTACATCTTCCCCATCAAGAGTCACAATGAGGCGCAAAACCCCATGCATGGAAGGATGATGGGGACCCATGTTGAGAATCATGGGTTCGGTTCTAGTTTCTATCTGTGCCATAAATCAGCGTTCTGTTTATATATGAAATTAATATCTTCAGCTGCAACTATATTGTCTATCTTATCTAGTTTCTTGCCCTGGTATAAAGGGAAACTGCATTCTACGGCTAATTTAGGCTAATTTAATTTTGACCCAGCAGCAATTCAACTGTATTTGCCCTCAGCTTTCATGGTAAATTTATGGGCAATTTATCAAAAATTTAAGCATAATTACAGATTTCGACCTTGCCATAGATTATGATAATCTTGTCGCAGTATTTCGGCAGGGTTGCTTGTATGATGACGATTCGGGAAAATACGATCGCTAGTTTATTAGATCCTTTTCAACGTTTTGGCGTTCACCTTGGTCTAGAACGGATTGAAAAACTACTAGCAGATCTGGGCAATCCTCACCATCAAGTGCCAATAATTCATGTTGCGGGAACCAACGGTAAGGGTTCAGTCTGTGCCTATCTAGCCTCAATTTTGGCTGAAGCTGGTTATCGAGTTGGGCGCTACACCTCCCCCCACCTGGTGGACTGGACAGAAAGAATCAATCTCAATGGTCAGGCAATTCCTCAGCAGGATCTAATTGAGATCTTGCAGGAAATTCAATCAGCAATCGACCCAGATACCGAAAGCCCGACTCAGTTTGAGGTCATTACTGCTGCGGCGTGGCTCTATTTTGCGCGATCGCAGGTAGATGTTGCCGTTATTGAAGTTGGCTTGGGTGGCAGACTGGATGCCACTAATGTCAAAGACGATCCTTTGGTCAGTATTATCACTTCTCTGAGTCGAGAACACTGGCAGCGTTTGGGTCCTACCGTTGCTGATATCGCCAGAGAAAAAGCGGGGGTGATCAAGTCAAATCGCCCTGTGATTATTGGTCAATTGCCAACCTCTGCCAAAAAAGTAGTTCTAGCTAAAGCAGATGCCTTAGATGCACCTCTAACCATTGTCGAGCCGGCTGCGCCAGTCAAGATTTCTGGCTCAAAAGAAGCTACCTGGGCAAGATATCAGGATTTAGAATACCCTTTGCCCCTCTTCGGTGAGGTTCAACTGAGTAATTCGGCGATCGCCATTGCGGCAATTAAGGCGCTTCAGAAGCAAGGATGGGAAATTCCCCAGCTAGCAATTCAAACAGGAATCAACAAAACTCGTTGGCAGGGAAGAGTTCAGTGGACGACCTGGAAAGAATCTTCGCTATTAATTGATGGCGCTCATAATCCTGCGGCGGCGATCGCCCTGAGACGGTATGTTGATACTTTAGAACAGCCCGTAATTTGGGTAATGGGGATGTTATCGACCAAAGACCATGAAGATGTGCTTAAAGCATTGCTTAAGCCTGATGATGAGCTACATTTAGTCCCTGTTCCTGACCATAGTACTGCCGAACCAGACGAATTAGCTCGATTAGCACTGCAAGTTTGTCCGCGTTTACTTAACTGTCAAACCTATACTGATGTTTTTGAGGCTCTCGACCAAATTGTAGAATCTCAGTCATGTCAGGGAGAAGATAAGTCGATTGTTTTGTGCGGTTCTTTATATTTAATTGGACATTTCTTGAAATACCGAAATGCTTCTCAGTCAGATATCTTGCTATCGGCTGCCTTGAATTAACCAGATAGTCGTTTTGGCTAGACATTTGGCATTCAGCTAAGGTGTAAATAGAGGCTCGGCGACAGGAGACAGAGGACTTGTTTCAGTCTCGTTTCTCGTTGCTGCTCCAGGCACTTCTAACAAAGCTTCATTTTCTAGTGGTGTTATTAAGCTATTATTCTCAAATTCTTGGTAACCATTGCTCGAAGAAGGAGTCCTGTAGTCACTAATAGAATTTCCCAATGCTTCTTGCCTCAATTGATTTTCCTGGATGCTGGGATAAAATTCGCTAGTGGAGTGGTAATTAGCCCTGGGCATACCGATTCCCGATTCAATCTCGGTGGGAGGATTGGAATACTTGCCAATGGGAATACCCACACCTGCGTCAGCATCAACTGTACTTCCATACTCAGACTCTGGAATTGGAGTAATGGTCTCGCTGTTGCTGCTGCCTCTTATTTCTGAATGATTGTTATTAGCTAGAGACGGCGCTTGCTCTGTGCGGTCGTTAGTCAGGCTGGAGAAAGCAAATGCGCCAATGCCAACAGGAACTAGGAAGAGGAGGCAAACGCCTGTAATTAGAGGGACTGATTTATAGTCATCAAACATTGATACCTATGCCAAATTCTTTGTCATCATCCTAGCTATAAATAGTGAAATAACTGGTTTATTTTAGAGCTAAACCTTTTTTGGCGTGACAGTTACTTACCATCGCCACAACGAGATGAGCAACACAGATTCCAGGAAAGTACCATTCAATTTAGCTTTTTTACTTTATTGCGAAAAAAACACTAGTAAAGACTCTCAATCGTCTTCCAGACGATCTGCTGAAACCTAGCTAAATTATTAGCTGCTTCTGCCGAGCGAGCGATCAACATTGCCCCTTCTAATGTTGCCAAAAGTTGAGCCGCAGCTAAATCGGGAGTAACGGCTTGATTCAAACTTCCATCAGCTTGACCCTTGGTGATCAGCTCACTCAGCCACAGTTCGTTGGCGCTAAAAAAGCTTTGAATCGCCTGTTTCACTCGCTCTGAAAGGGAATTTATTTCGGACGCTAACATGCCACAAAGACAAAATTTATTATCTACCGCGAGATTTCTTTCAAATAGCTGGATATATTTTTTCAATTGCGATCGCCCGTTGCCCGATTCGACTCTAATTTTGCTTAGCTCTGCCTCAAAAGCATTGTGATAAGCCTCGACTAGCGCCAAAGCCAAATCGTCTTTGGTCGGGAAATGGTAATGAATGCTAGAAGTTTTGATGCCAATTTCGACAGCTAAGTCTCGATAGCTAAAGCCGTTGAACCCTTTCGTCTGAACATTGTGCTGGGCTACGGTCAGAATTTTTTGTGCGGTGGGGTTGACTGCCATTCTTCTATTATTGCTGCTCCTTGTCTGTTTATTCAAGCTGATTGGTTTCAGTCTTGACAAGTAGCTCAACTTTTAACTATGTTTTGACTATCTACTACTAGATAGATAAAATTCAAGTTAGGAAATTAAACAATGAAAGTTTACGAAGCCAAAGGTTTTATCAATCCCTCTCGCGTACGGATTGCTCTAGGAGAAAAGAAGGCGATCGCTCAAGTTGAATTTGTCGAGGTAAATGTGATGCAGGGAGAGCATCGGCAGCCCGAATTTGTAGCCAAAAATCCTAGTGCTTCTGTACCAGTTTTAGAGCTTGATGACGGCACCTGCATTGCCGAATGTACTGCTATTACTGAGTATATTGATCACGCATTTCCTGGAATTTCCTTAACAGGGGAAACAGCAAAGGAAAGGGCTGTAATTCATATGATGCAGCGATGCAGCGCGTTGGGCGGGTTTCCCGACTTGAAGCGACTGCATCAAGAAGAGACGCGCCGAACAAAACTTGCTCGATGCGGTAGGGACGTATTTTCACCATGCCACTCCAGGCTTGGGTGAAGAGTTAGAAACTTATCAAAATCAAGAATGGGGGGAGAAACAAAAAAATAAGGCGATCGCGGGAATGCACTACTTCGATCAAGTACTAGAGTCTCAGGATTTCATTGCGGGACAAGATTTTTCCATGGCTGATATCACTCTGTATATGGGGCTGGCATTTGCCGATTTAGCAAAAGTACCAATCTCTGTTGAATCCCAACATCTAGCAGCTTGGCGAGCTAAAGTAGCCCAGCGCCCAAGTATTAGAGCGCTTGAATCGAGATGATGAGCCATAAAAATGAGCTATAGAAAAAGATCTAAATGCTAGAATCTTGATTCACCAGCCGAAAGCTTAATTAGTAGTTCAATAACTGCGATCGCTTGAATATCAACAGCAAAATATTGGCGGTTAGGCATAGATAGCAGTTTCAACACCATTAAGTGAGGTAGATTCTTCTAGAATCGGGGTTTGAACTAACAGTATTGAACAGGGGGCATGATGTACGACGTAATTACTGACGCTACCCAAAAACATCTCTTGCAAACCTGAATGTCCTCTTCTGCCGATAACGATTACGTCTGCCTGACAGGAATGAGCAAATTCACAGATTGTCGAACTAGGCTGTCCTGTAATCTGAGTAAATTCGGTTTGCACTCCTGCGGCGATCGCCTTTTTACTATAGGAACGTAGTAACTCGATTCCTTTTTGTTTAAATTTCGACCATTCTCTCTCATCTGTTTCGTTTGCCAGGCGCATAATGTGGGGATCTAGATGGATACAGCGGTTTTTATGCTGTAGGAGGTAGCGAGACATCGACGGACTCCCCCCCCTTCATCCATTGATAAAACGTGCAGTAAAATCAAATTTGCACCATCAGCTTTAGCGATAGATAAGGCTTTTTCAAACACTCGTTTACTGCTTGCGGAGTGGTCAATTGCCACTAATATTTTGCTGAACATCTTATTTATTTTGGTAGGTTGTCGTCCGTCCTCAAGGATGCCGCTTCACATATCGTTGGTCGTTAGTAGTTGATTGTTAATGGTGACTCGCCATTTCTGCTATTACCTTGCGTCCTTGATCGCGAGTAAGACAGAAGGGAATCATGGGGATGACGTTGGTTAGACCCATATCGTCGCGGACACGTTTGAATGCCTGACACTCTAAGGCAAAGGCAGCACGATATTTGGGTTCGTAATAGCGGCTCGCACCACGCCAACCCAATATCGGGTCTTCCTCTTGTGGTTCAAACTGTTTACCACCCAAGAGATTGGCGTATTCGTTATAGACTTTTCCCTGCTCTCCCTCGGCATAGGAGACAGTAACATTCTGTCCAATCTCTACGCAACTGGTGGCATCGCCGCAGCCAACGAGCGCAGGAATGCCCATCTCGCGAGCAATAATGGCAGCATGACAGGTTCTACACTTTTTCACCGACAGACCTGCTTGTGGTTAGGATCTGATCTCCCACAGTATCTAATTTATATGTCTGCAATACATTGGCAGTTTTCTGAGATTGAACGGTTTCGGGACGGGCTTGAACGATATATAGTTCCCCTGTCGCAACCATTAGTTCTAGTTCCTCCTTAACTATTGCCTCATTGCATCGATCTAAAATAATGTTTTGAAGTTGATAGTTTCTTTGTAGGTTAATATTCTGAGGAACTTGTGAAGATGTTCAAGTATTATTATAAAAGAATTTGGGATAGAGAAATTGCCCACCGCATTACGCATCCGCCAATGCCTATCTCTCAACCAGAAATTCCCGTTAGTTTTACGGCGGGGAGCGTCAACCACTACACCAGTTTTCCAATTCTTCTTCCCAGTCTGCAAATTTCCATTCATCTTCTCTCAATCGATCTGAAGGTAGCTCTGTTAATTTACCTGTAATGATCGGCTTGACTTTATTGAGGGTTAGATAATCGGTTTTAGTTATGATATCGGTCAGGGAGACGATACTTCACCAACGCGAGTTCTAGCTGGATCTTTGCCATTAGCGATCGCTCTAGAGATATCGGTTTGAGTGATAATACCGTAAGCATCATTAGAAGGGGCACGATCAACGATCAAAGTTTTTATACCCTGCCGATTCATCACTTTGGCAGCTTGAAGGATATTTGCCAAACTATTAATCGTAACTACTTCAGTAGTCATAATATCTGCTGCTACTTGCATCCGCTTCTCCTTTTACCGTCGCTCTGGGTTTAAACCCTTGGGGGCATCGACTTTGTCTTCGGTTACTTGCCAGTGGAAATGTAGTTTTATGATTTTTGCCTTCCGTATTACACAGTTAAGAAATTCTCGATAATTGCTTTAGCCATATATCAAGCAGAAAAAGCTGACGCTTAGTTCTTGCTGTTATCAAGATAAATTAATAAGTTGAAGAAACTGTGAGGAAAGACTACAGATGAACCAGCGGATCATGGTAAATGATCAGCTTTTGACCCAGAAAGCCCAGCTTCGATAAATAGCTTGTTTTCAAGCCTAATAACAGCAAAATCACCCCTCAATAGGAATGTTTTCAAATATTTCTGTGAAAGGAATTATAATATCAACTACTTCCACATTTTCGGGAACTTGCGACCAAAAATAAGCATTAGCCCAAGCATTACGTGGCAATGTTCTGAAAGATGTGTTGTTAGTATATTTGTCATCTATTGTTTGATACTCTTCAAAAGTACCAGAATTTCTAGTTTTAGCATCCTTTGCCTCAAAAAAATTATTGTTAATATTTGGCAGTTTTTCAGTAATTCGTTTTATTCGTAAACTAACTAAAACTGTATCTCGCTTTTTATTTTCAGGATTTTGAATCCGTTTTACATTGAGAATCTCTACTTTCACTGTGCCTTCAAATCCATTCTTTATAAACTGGCTTTCTTGCTCTAGTTCAGTTGAGTTTTCTTGTTGGGCAATAATATTGTTTGTTTGCTTCTTGGGAACAATTATTGATTTATTAATGAATTTAGTATCTTTTTTAGTATTAACTGAATTTGCTTTGGATGCTAGATTTTCTATTAAAGAAAGACTACTTATCATAGCGAACGCAACTAAAGCTATTAAAGTAGATTTATTTAAAAAATAATTCATTACTTAATCACCGACATTAAGATATAGTATAAAAGTTCTAAGTATCATTCTGAAGTTAGAACTTTATGATTTGCAGTAACATAATTGTACGGGATAACCTCAAATCTAAGATGTCAAATTCTTAAAAAGTTCTGACACCGCTAAAAATAAGAGCTTTTGTTGAATAATCTTAAGCTAAGAAGCGGAAACGTTGAATGATCCAAAAAGAAGACGATAAACAGGCAGACATAACTGAAGAGCGCAGGAGCTTCGCGCAAACCGCCCTGATTTAAAGCTTAACAATTACTAATACTGAAATAGTATTACAGGTTCTATAATTGAGTTACAGAGCAAATTAGGTGCTTTCTAGCTAATCATCTTAGCCAAGCTCATCTTAGTTAATGTCTAGAAGGCAGAATAAGTTTGGTCTATTTATCAGCTAAAGCGAGTAATAGCGATACAAGTTACTTGACTTACGGTTTGGTTACTCGCAACCAAGCGAATATTTAATTGTTTCGCCGTATATGACTGAAGATGCAGAGGCGCTTCGTTCTTAATTTACTTGATAGCGATCGAGTAGCCGACTCAAGATCAATAGCAAGCAGAACAATACAAGCTTCTGTTTGCGGTAGAGGCTTATTTTCGCCTCAGAACTTAAGTTCTGAAAAAGGTTGATTTTCTAACCTTAAAAATCACGGATTGTTTTGGAGTTTTTGGTCTGGCGAACGATATGTCAATTATTGATTGATCTCAACCACTAGCTAAACATCAAAACTCAATTCATCAGGAGAATATCAATGGACACTAACCTATACAATGCAAATTTTTTAACCAATAATAATACCAGCGATCGCAGTTCGCAGATTTCAGGTAAAAACGTCGTCTGGATTGGCAACGATGGTAATGATAGTGAAATCTTTCTTTATAATCATGATGCTGCCAGCGTTACTCAGTTAACCGACAATGACACCTATGAAAACGAACCCCGAATTGATGGCAACAGCGTAGTTTGGTCGGCATATGATGGCAACGATAACGAAATTTATCTTTACAACGGCTCTGAAACTATTCAGCTAACCGACAATGATGTAGATGATCGGAATCCACAAATTTCCGATGGCAATGTGGCATGGTTAAGTCATGAAGGCGAACCCAACTACCGTTACTATGCCGATAGTGCCATCTATTTCTACGATGGTACTGATACAGCTAGGGTTACCGATGCCGATAGTGTTATTAGTCAATTCGATCTATCGGGAAGCAATTTAGCCTGGTCTGATTCTGACGGCAAAGACCAAGAAATCTATCTTTATGATGGAACTGATGTTACTCAGTTAACCAGAAATAGCCTGAGCGAAAGCAGTCCACAAATTGATGGCGATCGAGTTGTTTGGTCGGCTTACGAAGATGGCGATAGTGAAATCTATCTTTATGACGGCAGCGAAATTATTCAGCTAACCGACAACGACACCTACGACAGCAGTCCCCAAATTTCGGGTAACAATATTGTCTGGTCGGGAAATGACGGCAACGATAGCGAAATCTATCTTTATAATGGTTCGGATACTATCCAAGTAACTAACAACAACACCTATGATGGTAGTCCGCAAATTTCGGGTAATAATATTGTCTGGTCGGGAGATGACGGCAACGATAATGAAATTTATCTTTACCATGGTTCAGAAATAATTCAACTCACCGATAACGACACCTATGACAGCAATCCGCAAATTGATGGAGACTATCTGACCTGGACTGGTCAGGGAGACAACGACAGCGAAATATACTTAAACTACGCTCCCAATCTTGCTCCTGGTCAAATCAGCGGTTATAAATGGCAAGACTTAAACGCAGATGGCGTATTCGATCGCCACGAATCGGGCATTGAAGGCTGGACTATTTATTTAGACAGTAATCAAAACGGTCAGCTAGATGAAGCTGAAACTTCAACCGTTACCGATGCAGATGGCTTTTATAGTTTTACCGATTTAGGATTTGGGACATATACCGTTGCCGAACAAGCCGAAGCAAGATGGAGTCAGACATATCCCGTGGCGATCGCATACGAATGGCAGGATAGTAAACAGCCCGATGGTATTACTTATGACTGGGTAGACATTTCTGGTGTCGGCACAGAATTAAATCTTGGTGATGATGAAGCAGCAAGGGTGACTTTACCTTTTAGCTTTGATTTTTACGGTCAAGCTAACGATACGGTTAATATCTCCGCCAACGGCTATCTAACCTTTGATGATATTCTCACAGACTATGACTATCAAAATAATGCAATTACTAGTTCTTACAGTCTTGACAACCTGATTGCACCTTTCTGGGACGACCTCAATCCTGGTTATAGCGGTTCGATATATCACCATTATGATGCGACAGAAGCTAGATTCATCGTCCAATATCAAGATGTTGCTCGTTACGAAGTGGAAGATGCGCTAACTTTCCAAACTATTCTCCATGCCGATGGTAGCATCGTTTATCAGTACAATCAGATGGACGCTGCTGTTAATAGTGCCACTGTTGGTCTAGAAAACCCTGATGGTAATGCGGGCTTGCAAATAGTCTACAACAACAATAGTGGTGTCACTCCTTACATTGAAAATGAACTGGCTATTGAGTTTACTCCGATCAATAGCGCCGACACTGTCAATACCCACGAAGTATTTGTTGGTACTGGTGAAACTATCTCCGACCTCCACTTTGGCAATCAACTCCAAGCGTTGAGAGTCGAAACGGAAGACTATAACGACTACAGCGATTCTACTGCTGGTAACTCTGGCGGTGAATATCGCGATGATGATGTCGATCTGGGCGTATCTGGTGATGTAGGAGGTGGCTATACCGTTGGTTGGATCAGCGAAGGCGAAT
>JBCBWB010000151.1:0-11795 GCA_039817275.1 Cyanobacteria bacterium J06648_1
ACAGCTAGATCTGATCGATTATTGTTAGTTTTATCTGATTGGTTCAGAATTTATGCTTCGCTTGAGGGAGCAGTTACGTAAACTAAATTACATTGAATCCCTTGCCAAAACTAAACTTCAGCTTAAGTTAGTTGATTTGTTGCCGAAAGTAAGTTAATTTGATGAGACTAAAAATGGTTTAGGCGATTGAAAGTTTGTTTTCCCTAGCAAAACAGTGCTAACAGTCCGAGAAGTAGATAAGAAGCAGATAAACATACCCAAATTAAATTAGCCCACAAGATAGAGATGAAATTAGCCCAAGTATTTCAAGCCATTGAAGAAACGCAATTTTTAAAAAAACTATCCTTCCAATCAAAGCTCTTTTTTGTCGGCGACTCTGCCCCTTTAGAATATATCAAAAACTTTTTTGGTGATTATCCTACGGCAGCTCAGAACTACTATTTTGATCTCTCAGTCAATCAGCTAGCAGAACTAGGTAAGTTTTCTAATCTTGCTTCCTATCAGGCAATAGTGCTTGTTTCCTTAGAAGATGAAGCCACTCTGCTTTCTCAGGTCAATCGCCAGCTTGATCCTTCGTCTCAGCCATTAGTTTTGCGGCTATTTGCCGATATCTTTATTAATCTCTTGTGCGATCGCCCGTTGCTACAGCCTAGCCCTAAACAGAATCGTAAGCCTAGCCTTTCCTATGCTATCGTCACTACACCTAGATCTGGCTCTACTTATCTGTGCGACCTTTTAGACTCAACCGCGATCGCTGGGCATCCTGCGGAACATCTGAGATTAGCAACTCAGGAACTAGCGCGACGCTGCAACTTTGACTATTTACCGCTACTCGATAATTTAATGGAGTATCGCACCACTGGTAATGATGTTTTTGGTACAAAGTTAATCTCTCATTTTCTGTTTGAATTGAGACAGAGCAAGTCCGATTTCAAATATATTTTTCAGGCGATCAACAAATTTATCCTTTTGATCCGCCAAGATAAGGTTGCTCAAGCCGTATCGCTAGTTTTAGCTCAAAAAACTGAAGTTTGGCATTTACACCATAATCCCCAGCAAGACGCCAAGCAGAGTAACTATCAGTCAAAATTAGCCAGGATTGAAATTGACGAAGCTTTACTCAATGATGTCGAACAAAAAGTAATCTTTATTGAAAAGCAAGAACAGAGACTCAAGAAGATTTTGACACACAATAAAATCGATCCTCTGATTGTGGTTTATGAAGATATTCTCGACAATGCCCCAGGGCAAATCAGTCGTATTCTGGATTTTCTCCAGCTACCCTCTTCAGAACAAAACGTTGAGCAAATTAATTCTGGCGTTAAGCGGATGCCATCAACTATTTCTCAGCAAATAATCCAGCAGTATCGAGCCAGAACCAGTGCGGTACTTTAGTCTGTTTTCAGCTATCAACCTCAGTTAGAGTGGGCGAAATCAGAAAGCGCTGAATCCAGCAATTAAACTTTCTGCTTTTGCCCACCATAACCACCGCCTTGACTAGATTAATCGCCTCATTTTGTCTTATTTAGGCTATTTAGAATTAAGCCAAGACAAAATCTACTTCATCCGCACCATCGGTTTCTCCCTGTCCGCTGACAAGTTTTTCGCCGTTTACCTCGATCGCAAAATCAGTATCATCAAGACTGAGATTGTAATCAGTAGCATCTCCTGTATAGCCGACGCTAGCTACCATTTGACGACCTGCATCGGTGTATTTAAATGCCATCATCTGATTCTTATCCTTTTTATTATCCCGCGCCTAAATAACCATATACTGATCGTCTTGGTACTCAAAAACTTTGGGGGAGCGAGTGGGAACATATCGTCCTGGACTACCAAAACTTCGGTCTAAGAAATCCTGGACTGAATCAGGCTCTACCGTGGCATAAGCAACTTCGTCTGCTGCTACCGCTTCAACATCCCCTGTGTTTTCTTCGACAACGTCCTCTTCACCACGATTGCGAAGATAATCTACTGCCTTTTTGGTGCCAATTGCGCCAACTGCGGCTACACCTGCTCCCAAAAGGATATTACGTAGTTTACTCATTAAAATTGCTCCGAGATTAACGACTCCTCTTTTAGTTAAACAACATCTCGGTCGATCTATCGCTCTTTTTGAGTATTTTTTAAGAGTTCTTATCGGTATGAGTATTTATATCTAGAAACAAGATCTTATTTGTTACCAGATCGATACCGCAATTTCATTGACTATTAGAGTTGCTTATGTGTAAAATAATACTTAAATATAATTAATTTTTGGTTACTTTCCTTAACCTACGATTGAGGATTCATAACCCAAAAAATTATCGACATCATTGAATAGCTACTAATTGATAGGAGACAAAGACCAATGGGTGATAAAGATTTTTTCTTAAGTCCTGATGACGCAATGACTATGGGCGACATCGACTACATGAGAACTAGCAAGAGAACTAGAAGAACTTTTCCGAAAACTCTTTCAAATAAAGATGGTTTTGCACTCGAAAACGAGGTTTCTTCGGTAGAAGACAGAAATAACCTTTACAAAGGTAGCGATACTAATCAAAACACTACCGTAAATACTGTTTTTAATCCTACTCCTAGCACTGCTTCTCAGCCAGGAATTACAGGCGGTTCGGCAGTAACGCAGACGGAATTCACTCCAGCTCCAGCTGCATCTACTCCCCAACCCCAGCCTCAGCCTACTTTTGATGCACCAAAGCCCTCTACTGAGAAACGTCGTCCTACCGATGATGGTATGGATATGTTCCGCAACATGGCAAAAAACATGCGCGGCAGAAGATAGAGTGCTTTAGTACTCAATTACAAATTCAAGTAATATCTGTCAGGGGAGAATTGTTAAAGTTCTCCTCTTTTTTTTGGCTTTTGCTCCCAGAGAGAAGAAACTCATTTACGATGTCTCAGGGACAGTTTAAGATTAGTTGCAAAGTGGAGAGAAAAACTAATGACTAATACGCAAACGAGAAAAGCCGATCACCTGCGTATTTGTCTTGAAGATGATGTACAGTTTGATCGTCTAACCAATGGACTAGATAAGTATCGTTTTGATCACACTTGCTTACCTGAACTTAACTTAGCAGAGGTAGATCTTCAGACAGAATTTCTAGGTAAGACTCTCAAAGCACCCCTGCTTATTTCTTCGATGACGGGGGGAACAGAGCAGGCAAAAAAGATTAATTCTCGCCTAGCGGTGGCAGCTCAGAAACATGGTCTAGCCATGGGAGTTGGCTCGCAACGGATTGCCGTCGAAAATCCCCAGGTAGCCCATACTTTTGCCATGCGATCGCTTGCTCCTGATGCCATGCTATTTGCCAATTTAGGGGCAGTACAGCTTAACTATACCTACGGTTTGGATCAATGTTTGCGGGTAGTAGATATTTTGGAGGCGGATGCCTTAATTTTGCACCTCAATCCTCTTCAAGAATGTATTCAACCTCATGGCGACACCAATTTTAAGGGCTTACTCCAGAAGATTGAGCAGCTATGTCAGCAGATCAGCGTCCCTGTCATTGCCAAAGAGGTGGGCAACGGTATTTCGGCAAAGATGACAACTAGACTGATCGAGGCTGGGGTAGATGCGATTGACGTAGCGGGTGCTGGAGGGACATCTTGGGCAAAGGTAGAAAGCGAAAGAGCCGAAACTAGTCTACAGCGACGCTTAGGCAGAACTTTTGCTGACTGGGGTATCCCTACTGCCGACTGTATCGTCCAAATTCGCGCCCAGTATACTGATCTACCTTTGATTGCTTCAGGAGGATTACGCAACGGTCTGGAAGTGGCGAAAGCGATCGCTTTGGGGGCAGATTTAGGAGGTTTAGCCTTTCCCTTTCTACAGGCGGCAGATGAATCAGAAGCCGCAGTTGATCAGCTGATTGAGCTGTTGATTGCCGAGTTGAAAACAGTTTTATTCTGTACTGGTAATGCCAACATTGCCGAGTTAAAGCGATCGCAATCCTTGGCTAAAGTAAAGTAAGCTTTCGTTATTAGCGATCAAGGGGAACAAAATTAATTATTAGCTCAAAGCTTCGTCTTCTGCCTACCTTGAGGGGGCGCTATTCACGACTATTTTCCTCCCTCGCCACCTTTTGAGCCATCAGCTAAAAAAGTTTTGTTCCATAGCAATTTTGGTCAGCGACAAAACAAGGGGATATTGATTGACAATAGAAACAACCGTGGAGCTTAAAATTAATATTGTTTGGATGTGAGCGATCTTCATCTCTACTTTAAAAAACACTTTGTATTACAAAAATAATATAAAGCGTCCTCTCAAAGTGTGATCTAGATCCTTAGCAACGAGATCAACATCGCGTCACTGAGATACTAATTTGCCATAGCCCAATTGTCCTTTAGTGTCTCTCACTGCCTTGATTGCTCTGTCCATAAAAGCTGAAAGACAGCAGCAAGATGACCAAAGAAATACTTAAGCCGATCGCTACCCCTGAAATTAAAATTGTGGCGGAATTCTTGACGGCGATCGCAATTAACGCCCAGACGAATACTCCTCCGTAGGCAAAATCGAGGCGGGGGAGGGAGATAAAGTGGGTAATCAGACCAGCAATGAGGAGCATGATAACTGTCCAGATAGTCGGGCTAATACCCCAGCCGTCCCACTGCCAGAATTCGAGGACTAATGCTCCATTTAATATAGTGGCGACGCTAATCCAAGCAAGATAGATACTGATCGGTGTTCTGATCAGCCACCTTTGCCAGCGAGCGATCCTAGTCTTGAAGGGTAAACAAGCGTAAGCGCCAATCAGAGGTAAGAGAATACAGATCATTGCCATCATAGAAGCACCGAATTGCCGATTAAGAAAGCAAACAACCCAGATAATTTGGGCGCCAGAAGCGATCGCAATTTTGTAACCGATTTTCCGCAGCAGAGTATCGCCTTTTTGAGCAGGTAATATTTGATAAATAGCAAAAGAGATTAATCCTAGGTAAATTAGTCCCCAGATGGCAAAAGCATAGCTAGCGGGCGTAATTAAGACATCTTTGAAGGTATTCTGCGATATTGCGCCGATAGTCGCTCCGTTTGGGGGACTGATATTTGCCCAAACATTGGTGCCAAAGGCGGTCAGAATAGCAACGAAAGTAGCTATTTGTCTAATCATAGCTGGTTTACTATTTACCGAATAATTGCTCATAAAAGATTAAAGTTCTTCAGGACATAGGTTTCAGCGGTTAAAGATTATTTAAAGAACGGCATTCTCCTTAGCTATTCCTTAAAAGATAATACGTTTGAACTATTTTGACTTGAGTGCATCTGATAGTAGGGTTGTAAAGTACCTAAATAAGCTCGATTTTGTAGATTTTGCTGTTCCTCTTTTAAGCGCCCAATTTTTCTATTCTCAGCCTAATTTTAACGCTTTACGGTCTTGGGTTTCTATCTGGTATTTGGTCCATCATTACAACAAATCATTACCCGTTTAGCACTACCAATGTTCACTGTTTCCAGATGCGGCGATTTAGGTTCAAGTCTTCGACAATGCCTATCATTAACTGCAAGTCCTGAAAATATTCCTTTAAAGGAGCGAAGGACATCATGCTCTTAAATAATCTGGGTTCAAAAAGATTATGGCGGTAGGGAATGGCAATGTAGAGAAAACCATCAATCAAAGAAAGATATACTTTTCGTCCCGCTTTGTGATGAAACTTCACCAGGCGACTCATTAAATTAGTCGATAGGAGATAGCGCGATTCCACCTGACTATCGCCGTAAACTCGAAACAAACGGTCAAACTCTGGATCTTCTAAGTTAATTGTCTCTCCGCGCCAACTATTCAAAGGTGTAAGCCGATGCTGGAGATCGTTGGGCATGACGAAGGTGCGACTAACAAAATTCTTGGCAAACCTCGCCTCGAAAAACAAGCCTCGAAACAAAGTAGACTTACTGCGGTATACTTCTCTAGCGTATTCATCAAAATGGCCACCCTTTCTATTTTCGGCAATAATCTCGGCAAAGAAAATATCCGTATTGCCAATCGTGCCATAGACACAATCTTCCTGTTCCAGGTAGTCTGGTTCTTCTAGTTCATCTCTGAGAATTTGACTCCGAGTCAGCGCGACTATAGTTTGACGCTTATTTTCAATCATCAGATGAGCCGCATAATTGAGCCAATCGCGATCGCCAATAAAGTCAACAATCTGTTCGATGATATTGCGCTTAAAACCAATCTTGTAGGTATGGATACAGCCACGACAAAAAACGATCCAGACAGAAAAAGGCATGCTCAGACAGGTAAGATAAAGCCAAATTGAGTTGCTATTCCTCGTCCAGTCAGACAGTCCTTGACTGATACACCAGGCGATAATTAGGCAGATAATACCAGAGCCAAAAATAGTCCTTAAAGTATACTTGCGCTTGCGTTCTAGGGCTTTTAGTTCCCCCAGCAAATGCTGTTGGCAGTAATGCTTAAACTGAGCTAAAGTTTTCGGCTTAATTCTAGACTGGCGATCGCTTTCTGCTTGAGTTTCCGCTATGGAATCTTCAGTCTGACTGACTACGGGTGCTGGAAATTCAGGAGATAAAGTAGCTAAAAAACTTTGCCCCCAGAGGGATCTCGCCGCCACTTCACTTGCTGCAACCGACTGACAAAGAGCGATCGCTCGATCCAGCTCTTGATTCTGCTGATAGGCTTTGATTAAGTTTCTTTGCAGATCGAAGTAGAGCCTATTATTGGGATCCACCGTTTCTAGCAGCGGTTCAAAGATAGCGATCGCCTCGGCACACTTGTCCTGATGCAGATAGCGATCTCCCTGGATATATAAACGATCTATTTCCTGAAGTGATGGCGGTTGAGTCAAGGTGAGAACAGTAAGTAAAAATTGGGAATAAAAATAAATACGCTGTAGAGAATCAAATTAATTCAACAATTCCCCGACGTTGACGTTATTTCTCTCTTCGGCAGGAGTAACAAACAGTTCTCGCTGCTGATAGCGCATGTAGTTCGCCACCACGTTGCTAGGAAACATTTCTAGAGCGTTGTTATATTCAGTCACCGCTGCATTATAAAAACGTCTGGAGGCGGAAATTTGTTCTTCAGTTTCGTTGAGCGACTCCAATAATTGAGTCACATGTCCATCAGATTTAAGTTCGGGATAGTTTTCAATTAACGCCACCACGTTACCCATCGTGCGCGTGATCTGATTCTCCAAAGTAAGTCGTTGCTCATTGCTTACTCCTCCAGACATAACTTGCGATCGCAATCTGGTAATTTCTGCCAGGGTTTGCTGCTCAAACTCCATGTGGTTTTTAACCACAGCAACTAAGTTAGGAATCAAGTCCCATCTTTTCTTGAGTAGGACATCAACACTAGAAAAAGACTTATTAACCTGATTCTTTTTATAGACTAAGCTATTGTATATTTTGACCCCAATCATAAATATGATGCAGGCAATCAAGAACATCACCAGCGCCACTGACAGCAGAGTGTAGAGAAAACTCATAGATTTAAACCCAAGTTAAAACTGAATTGAGAGCCAATTTAACCAAATAATTCAGCCCTGTATCTACAATTCCCAAAACAGGCTAGTAATTTTAATTGTGTCTGTACGAACATTTCGGCGGTGACAAACCGTATCCTATAGTAATACCATTAACGAAAAAGGCTGCACTTTTTTAAGGACAGGCTCAATTGCCCGAAGATAAGTCCAACCTGTTAGAGAACCAAGAGCGGATGTTGTTAAAGAATTAATTTCTTGAAAGACTTGTTGTGGCAAAGTGTTCAACGACTCAAGGTTTATGCCCTTGAAAAGCTTTTTAAGCTCTTGCAAGACTCGTTCAATGGAGTTAAGTTCAGGACTGTGAGAAGGCTGAAAAATCGGGGTAACATTATTAGGCCAGGTAAAAATGCTAACGATATGAGCACTTGCTTGGTCAAGATGAAGTAAGTTAAGAGTTTCGGGAAATGCGTCTCCAAACAGCTTGATAAATTGCTCGAAGCAAACCGAATCTAGGTGGGAGAAACGATATAAGAAATGCTCTCTAGTACTAAGTTCAACTGCTCCGTGCAGCCAAAAGTTGTCTTGCTGCCACTGCACAGGCATCACGGGTTTGACTCCTTGAAGCGTAATTCGCCGTCCTAACAAGGTTTTGAGACCAAAACAACTCTCATCTTGGCAGAAATAACGGACTTGACGACCTGGAGCAAAATGTTTAACCATCACCTCAACAATGGCTGGCAGTATTTTATTAGTCAGAATCTTTCGACTAGAATCTTTCCCGCTTTTTTTTGCTTCCTAGCAAAGCATCAATTTCATCTGGATCGGGTTGAGCAGCGATCGCTCCCAATTTGGTCGTAGTCAAACTACCTACAGCACAGGCGTATTTGACAATATCTTCTGCTGCTTGAGGATTCGACAGTTGCTCGATACCATAGCGACATAGCTGATGAATAAAGCCTGCCAGAAAAGCGTCTCCTGCACCAGTAGTATCTTGGACGATCGTTTTAATCGGTTCAACTGTTCCTTTGTTCTTGCTCAAACAGTAACTAACTTGTGCATCACCGTCACTGACTAAAACACCTATAATTGAAGCAGGGCGATCGAATATTTCTCCAGCATTGGCAGTATTAAATAACCACTCAGCTTCTTCTTTTGCCAGCTTGAGAAAATCTACGTATTGCCAAAGTTGTTTAATCAAAGGTAAAGCCTCATCTTGGTTAAGCCAAAACATGGGTCGCCAGTTAACGTCTAAAACAATTTTTAAATCGTGTTCTACGGCTAACTCTAAAGCACGAAATACCGCAGCTTTAGCTTGAGGATAAGCTAACTCCAGAGTACCTAAAACCAAATATTCCGCTTCTAGAAACAATTTAGTTGGTAACAAATCCCCTGTTAAATAAGCATCAGCAAATCGGTCGGCTTTTCTATCTCCAAAACCAGCAAAAGTGCGATCGCCTTCTACAGAACGAGTAACGTATACCTGTCTGGTTGGTGCTTGTTCGTCATATTGAACACCAGAAATATCTACGCCAATTGATTCTAAAAGTCGAACCAATTGTTTTCCCTGGGGGTCTTTGCCCACACGACCAACAAACGCGGAGGGAGTTCCCAACTTTGCTAAGGCACAGGCAACATTTGCTGGTGCGCCTCCTGGATAATCAGTCCAAGATGTAACTTCTGATACAGTTTTGCCAGCTTGGTCGGCAAGGCGATCGAATAGTATTTCCCCAAGACAAATAACTTTTATGGGGCGATTTGCTGTTGTCATAATAAATCTTAGTTTCTTTTGACTGGTATTCAGTAGTCATGTAGAAGTAACGATTTGAAATAATCATTGGGTCAACTCCGCTGGCGCGGAATTATTTGTGTTCCAACGTGTTATCGACTCTTTTATAGTCGAATTACGGCGACCAGCTCAGGGATGTCTTCTGCTCGGAGAGCGTCCAAAGTTTGGCGGCCTCTACCTGATTCAAGACAAACTCCTCTAGCGGACACTCGCCGATAGAACCGACCATCTCGAATCTTGTCGGGCCATAATATTTTTGGGATTGCAGCCCCTCTTCCGTCGCACACATAACTTCAGGCCAAGAACCCTTCTCGGCAGATTGTGCCATAGGAGAGAGCAGTTTCCAGAGAAGCTTTGTGGTGAGGTTGGCGCTGCCATCTATCAAACTCGTTCGTGACGCGCCAGGATGGCAGACCTGGATCTGAACGCTTTTGCCCATAGCCTGGGCTCGGCGCTGCAACTCATAGGCGAATACCATCTGCGCCAGCTTGCTCTGAGCATAGGAGTTCCAAGGGGTGTAGTTCTTATCGAAGTTGAGGTCTTCAAACTTAATTCTCTTCAGCCCCATTTTATACCCGTTACTACCAACGACCACAATGCGTCCCCCTGACGCTTCGATCCGCTCAAAGAGCAATCCACACAGGAGGAAATGACCGAAGTGGTTCACACCAAGCTGGCTTTCAAAGCCGTCCACGGTATGCTTCTGTTTGGCAACCTGGGCGATGGCGGCGTTACAGATGAGCGCGTCGATGTGGGGAATCTTCTTCATTACCGCTGCCGCCGCTTCCCACACCGAATCCAGCACCGCTAGATCCATACGCACGAAAGTCACGTCGGCGTTACTGCCAAATTCCTGTTTCAGGGTTGCGATGGCAGCAGTTGACTTATCAGCGTTGCGGTTCATCATCACCACTTTTGCGCCCTTGGACAGAAACACCCGTGTTGCCTCAAAGCCTGCACCAGCGTTAGCGCCAGTGATGACATATGTTTTGCCTGCAAGGGAGCCGAGCTGCTCTGGTGTCCAGCCCTTCGATCCAGGATTTTTTTTGGTGGTCATTGTTTAAACTCCTTGTTTTACGTACCTATTTAGAGTGCTGCCCAAGTTACCTAAAAGTTAAAGTTAGTCCGCAATACTCCTACATACTGGGTATCGTTATCACTATTATTTTCTGGATTAAAGATTGCCCAAACACTTGGAGTTACTGAGATATTATCGTTCACTCGCAAGCGATAGAATGCTTCAAGGTGATAGGCATTATCATCCTCTTCATGGACATCGCTAGATGAGACGTGGGGAGGTACGCCAAAAACAATTCCTGGCAGGTTGCCTTCTCCTCCGACATCGGGAAAAGAAACCCCAATTGCTCCGTACCAAACATTAGCACTATCACCACTATTAATGGCGAAGGAATTTGTGCCACCTAGACCATCAGAGAGGGAGCTGGTATCAGAGTTTTCCGCGTTTGCCCAGATATATCCTCCCCAACCGTGAATTTGGAAGTTATCGGAAAAGCGATAAAATCCCTGTGCGCCAACAATATCGTTAGACGTAGCAATATTATCGCCAAAGGGAGAAGCCGACAGATCGCTACCCGTTCCCCCAGTAAGATTGACTCCGCCATCTGGACTGTAGCCATGAGAGTATGCCAGACCAGCACCTCCGCGATCGCCTAAATATACCAAATGTTAGGGCATTATAACCGCCGTTAAATAAACCGTTTCCTGACAGGGGAGAACTAGGATTATCTGCCAAATAACCAAGAGTTAAGGTCAATTCATCAGAAAACTCATAGTTAGCACCAACACCTCCGCCACCTCTGCGGAAGATAGGATTATACGAACCAAAGAGTGAGGGAACGCCATTACCGTCATCGGCAATTATTGAAGGAGTAACCGTTGTTGTAATCTCGGTGTAGCCGATACCGACTGAACCAACTGCAAAGGAAAGAGAGTCACTAACGGGGAAAAAGTAACGGACGTGGGGAATTGCCAGCTCACTATTTTGGTTAAAATCAAAGTTGAGGCGTGTCATTCCCGTACCCGTAGCTAAACCAATTCTACTGTTGTTGTCATCATCGAAAAAGTTACCAAATTCTAAACGAACTCGTAGTAAATCTTCTCCTGTGGTACTGGTGTTTAAAGAAGTGAGAGAATGGAGAAGTAACAGTGGAAGGAGATGAAGTATACACTCGCGTAAGGGAGAACCTTTCCCCCCAGTGACTCAGAGGGCTGGACAATTCACTTTATCGAAAGAAAAAGCCGATATTGGATTGCAGCCATTGCAGGAAAAAAGAATCAAAAACTATTTGCCAAGGGAGTTAAGACAACCGGGAAATGGGTCAAAGATTGTCAATCAATCAGATGGTTTACGGATGGAGAAAGGACTTGTCCGCATCTAAGAAGATATGGCAAGGAACTATGGAAACTAGCAAGTGTCTATCTCAAATCAGGAGAGTGTCATCCAGATTTCCCTCATCCTCAAGTCTGGCGTGAAGGACTAGAAGTGGCAATGAAAATCAAGGGTTCTCAGGGAAATAGAAGAGTGGAATGGGTGAAGAGTGAGCAT
>JBCBWB010000152.1:0-11723 GCA_039817275.1 Cyanobacteria bacterium J06648_1
TGGGGCATAAAACCCGATGCCCTGATTGGTCATAGCGTCGGTGAATATGTCGCGGCGGCGATCGCGGGCATATTTAGCCTAGAAGATGCCCTCAAGCTAGTCGCAATGCGCGGTAAGCTGATGCAAAGCCTGGCTCAGGCTGGAGATATGTATGCAGTATTTGCTGATGAAGCAACGGTAGAGTCAATTATTGCCCCCTGGAATTCTCGTTTGGCGATCGCCGCAATCAACACGGTGCAAAGTATTGTCATTTCTGGAGCTAGAGCCGCCGTCGCCGAAGCAATTAGCAAATTTGAATCTTTGGGCATCAGAAGCAAGCAGCTTAGGGTATCTCACGCTTTCCACTCTCCTTTGATGAAGCCGATTTTGGCAGAATTTCGCCAGGTCGCCGAGTCGGTGACATACTACCCACCTCGGATCAAGCTGATTTCCAACGTCACGGGCAGTTTTGCCAATGGCGAGATCGCCACAGCCGACTATTGGGTCAATCATGTCGTTGCCCCAGTCCGTTTTGCGGCAGGAATGAAGACTCTTCAGCCCGAATGCAACATTTTCTTGGAAATTGGTTCTAAGCCGATCCTGACGGGGATAGGACGCTCTAACATTGCTGCCGAAGGAGAAATTTGGCTACCTAGTTTGCGCCCCAGGAAGCAAGATTGGCAGCAGGTATTACAAAGTCTCAGCTCGCTTTACGCCAGGGGACTTGATCTTAATTGGCAACAAGTGGCTCAGGGTT
Organism: Cyanobacteria bacterium J06648_1; assembly: GCA_039817275.1. Lineage (GTDB taxonomy): Bacteria > Cyanobacteriota > Cyanobacteriia > Cyanobacteriales > Xenococcaceae > Waterburya. The sequence continues at coordinate 737 of JBCBWB010000152.1, forward strand.
TGGATGCTCAGAAAGTATCTCTCCCCACCTATCCCTTCCAGAGAGAAAGCTACTGGTTGACCAAAACAGCCAGCAGCGAGGGTCAGATCGAGGTTTACCTTCCCTCAGACAGGCAGGTTCCCCAGCCCGAGATGTATCAGGTTACCTGGCAAGCCGCTCCAGAATTATCAAGTCCTAATTTCGTGCCAGCAGAACCCTGGTTGATTTTTACAGGTGACAGCGGCTTGGGTGAACAGCTCAGAATAAGTTTAGCCACTCAACAGCAGGATTGTTTAGTTGTAAGCGATCGCCACCTCGCTTCAGACAGCTTAAGTCAGATCTTGCAGACACAGCAGTTCAGCAACATTCTCTATCTGGCGGGTACGGATAATGCTGCGGCAAATATTGCCGAGATCGAGGGTTATCAGCAGCAGCACTGTACTAATATCCTCAATTTGCTCCAGACTCTAGCTAGTAATTCTCTGAGCATCCCAATTTGGCTAGCTACGAGAGGCTGTCAGTTTATCGAACAACATTCAGCAGGAAAGCTCCAAGATACGGCGGTCGCTGCTAGCTCTCTCTGGGGCATGGGAATGGCGCTCGCGGTAGAACATCCAGAGCTGTGGGGCGGCATAATTGATTTAGATCAACAGACTAGCGATCGCGATGTCGAGCATTTGCTCAAGATTATTGCCCCAAGTAGCCGCGAGGATCGCATTGCCGTAAGAGCCGACAAACTATATATACCTCGCCTCGAACCTAGCGCCAATCTCAGCAGCACCCCTTTAGAATTAAACCCCGAAGGAGCCTACCTAATTACAGGTGGTTTGGGTTCCCTGGGCTTACAGACAGCTCAGCTACTAGTCGAACGGGGGGCAAAAAAACTAATCCTTTTAGGGAGAAGCCAGCCAACAGCAGTGGCGCAAGAGGCGATCGCTCGTCTCAAACAGCAGGGAGCAATGATCGAGATCTCTCAGGCTGATATTAGCGATCGCCAGGCTCTAAAGCAAATCGTCATGGCTCAAAGCAATTTACGCGGAGTTATTCATGCCGCGGGTATTCTTAATGATGGTTTGCTCCAGAATCAAACTTGGGCTAGTTTCCAGCGAGTCATGACTCCCAAAATAACGGGAGCTTGGAATCTACATCAGGTAACTAAAGATCTAGAGCTAGATTTCTTTATCCTCTTCTCTTCCGTTGCTTCTTTGATCGGTTCTCCAGGGCAAAGCAACTATACCGTTGCCAACGCTGGCTTAGATGCGATCGCCCGTTACCGTCAGAGTCAGAATTTACCTGCCCTGAGTATCAATTGGGGTGCTTGGGCAAATAGCGGCATGGCAGTGGAACAGGGATTGCGGGTTAAGGGCTTGAACTTAATCGAACCCGATATAGGATTAGAGACTTTGGGTATGCTGTTGAGCAGCCAGGCAACTCAGGTAGGAGTCGTTAGTGCCGACTGGGAACAGTTGAGCCAGAAATTTACCTATCTCCAACAGTCCAACTATTTTGCGGCGCTAGTCACAGCTACCCCAGACACTCAGACAGAAATATTTGCCGAGCTGCTAGCCACCCCCAGCGCCCAACGTCCAGCATATCTCACGCAATATCTGCAACAGGCGATCGCCGAGATTTTGCAAATCGTACCAGATAAACTGTCTGTAAGTGCCAGCTTGCTAGACATGGGAATGGATTCCCTGATGGTGATGGAAGCAATCAACCAGTTAAAAACCGACCTCAAGCTGATCCTCTATCCCCGCGAGTTCTACGAACGTCCCCAAATTGAGCAGTTAGCATCATATCTAGCAGCTGAGTTTGCCACAGCTCATCGGCAAGCAGCAGAGATAGCTCAGTCTCCCCGCAAACCAAATCAACCTAATCTATCGACGACAAAGCTACCCCCCGCAGCGTTTATCCTCTCGGCACCACGTTCGGGTTCAACTCTGCTCAGGGTAATGCTGGCAGGACACCCTGGCTTATCTTCTCCTCCTGAACTGCACCTGTTGCCCTTTGAGACCATGCAGTCACGGGAAGCAGAGTTAGGACTATCCCAACTGGGCGAGGGCTTAAAACGAGCATTCATGGCGCTCAAAAATATTGATGCTGCTGCCAGCCAAGAGCTGGTAGATCGCCTCATTACCGAAAACACCTCTGTCCAGGAAGTTTATCAACAGCTACAGCAGCTAGCAGGCGATCGCCTATTGGTCGATAAATCTCCTTCCTACGCCAGCAACCGCGCCACCTTAGAGCGTGGGGAAGAAATCTTTGAGGGAGCGAAATATATTCATCTCGTACGTCATCCCTATGCGGCAATTGAATCCTTTGCGCGGATGCGAATGGACAAGCTAGTCAGTGCGGGAGATGCCGATCCCTACGAATTAGCCGAGCTGATTTGGCGCGATAGTAATCAAAACATTCTCAATTTAGCTCAGGATATCGACCCCGAACGCTATCACCTGGTCTACTATGAAGATTTAGTTAGCCAGCCACAGTCAGTCCTCAAAGGTATTTGTCAATTCCTCGGCGTTCCTTTCGATCAGGCAGTATTGACCCCCTACCAGGGCGATCGCATGACCGATGGCGTAAGCGATACCGCTATGTCTTTGGGAGATCCCAACTTCCTCAATCATCAAACCATTGACGCGAACCTAGCTAATGCCTGGCGAGACATTAAGCTGCCGAAAACGCTGGGTACTTATACTCAACAATTAGCCCAGCAGCTCAAATACGAGCTGCCTCAAGAAGCTATCGAAGGCAGTGGCGATGTCGTCGATCTATTGATGGAAGAAACCCTAGTTACCATCAGAGGTTTAAAAATCTGCCTCTGCACCTGGGGACCCGAAGAAGGGCCGCTTGTTCTCTGCCTCCACGGTATTCTAGAACAGGGTGCAGCTTGGTCAGAAGTAGCCATCCGTCTGGCGCAAAAAGGCTATCGCGTGATCGCTCCCGATCTTCGAGGACACGGTAGAAGCGATCGCGTCGGTAAAGGCGGCTCCTATAACCTGATCGACTTTTTAGGCGATATCGATGCCATTGTCGAGATTTTGGCAGGAAAAGCCTTTATTTTGGTGGGTCACTCCCTCGGGTCGGTCTTAGGCGCAATATTTGCCACAATTCGCCCTCAAACTATCAAAAATATTGTTTTAGTCGAAACTATTCTACCTACTGCTAACGAAAACGACGATCCGACCGTCGCCCTGGCTAATCAGCTCGATTCCATGGCTGCTCCCCCAGAACATCCAGTCTTCCCTGACGTAAAAACTGCGGCTTCCAGGCTGCGTCAGGCGACTCCCGCAATTTCTCCTTCTCTGGCAATGCTGCTAGCCGAGAGAATCACCGAACCCTGCAAAGGTGGCGTGCGGTGGCGCTGGGAACCCCTGCTACGTACCAGAACGGGAATTAGTCTCAACGGCATTGGGCGATCGCGCTATCTCAAGCTGCTGCGGAAGATCAAAGTACCGATCACCTTAGTCTATGGCGATAAGAGCAACTTCAATCGTATTGAGGACTTAAATAAACAGCAGGAGGCAATGCCCAACGCGACTAAGGTTGTAGTCTCAGGGGGACATAATTTGCCTTTAGAAGCACCCTCGGCGCTGGCAAAAATCATCAGTGGTGCAGTTGCTTTGACTAACAAGCTGATTCCTTGAATTAGAAATTTGCTCAGTTTAGTAAGGCGAGCGTCTTGTAGAAAGAAGAGAGATAACTTTGACTATTTAAAGATTGATTGTTTTAGGATAGCTGCTTATTTTAGCAGCATGATTGAGAAATTAAGTATTTTACCTTGGTCCAAATCGCTGCATGATGATTACAGACCATATCTGACTGACATTGATTGGCATTGATTTTGGTTAACCAATGAGTTGCTTTATGATTACACCCTTCCATTGTACAAAGACCTTTTTTGGGGTTGGCGTGAGTGTATCTGCGATCTAACTCGCGGATCTCGATCTTTACTTGTTTTGAACTAATCTTGCTTGGCTGATCACTTATTATCTCCTCTCCTCGATGTAATAAGGCGATCTCTGGCTGAGATTTATTAGACATTTTTTTACCATGTAATAAATATCGACTCCATTCTAAGCCAAATATAAAGAAAATATAAAGAGCAAACTGGGCTGTTGGTTCTGAATGTGCTGTAAGCCTAAGAGTTGGGCAGATTGGCAGGTAATTTCGAAAAACCAAGGAATGTGGCTTTGAAGAGTAATTAGCGATCGCGATGGGGTTAGTTTTTTGATCTATCTGTTAACCTGAAACTGCTCAGATAAGATGACCTCGATTAATAACCAAAGATTGATGTTTTGGAACAAGCGTCTGTTCTACTATTTATTTGCGACCTGGAGCTTGATGGCAATTGCCCTATTCTTAGCAGGATATCTGGGCAGATTAAATCTCTATTTGGAATTTGCTTCGGGCTATAAACTCCAGATCTTGCAGATAGCTCTGTGTAGCCTGATTTATTTCTCCCTGACTCGCCGTAAACTTTGGATTGCGATTAGTTTAGTCGGGGTGCTGCTCAATTTAGCAGTAATCTTACCCTGGTACTTCAATCGATCTGCCATTGTCGATGCTGCGGAGTATGCACCGCTCAAAGTCTTTTCCTACAACGTGCTGTGGAAAAACGACAGCGAGGGCGATTATCAACGGGCGATCGCTTTAGTCGAGCAAGAACAGCCTGATATTGCTATTTTTCAAGAATCTGTTCCCCACTGGCACAGACAGCTAGTTGCCCTCAAGGCAAGCTATCCTTATCATGTTCGCGCTGCCAAGCTAGAAATTGAAGTTTATAGTAAAATTCCCCTGCTAAACCCCCAGGTCGAGCTTTACGGAACCTATAGAGGTCTGGTAATTGTAGATCTTCAGCTAGGCGATCGCCAGACAAAATTTATCGCTACCCATGCCTATCCCCAGCTCTTTTTTGGGCATGCAGGTTGGGAAATTCGCAATGAACAGCTTCAGGTTGGTATTGGCGAATATATAGCCAGTCTCGACCAGCCAGCGATCGTCCTGGGAGATTTAAACGTCTCCTTGTGGTCGCCCTTCTACCACTCGATGATTCAGACTTCAGGTCTGCGCAATGCCCGACAGGGATTTGGCGTATTGCCGACTCATTCGGTCGTAGCGCCTCAGTGGGCGGCACTTTCTGCTCCCATCGATCATTGTTTAGTGACCTCTGAAATCCAGGTACAGGACTTTAAACTAGGAAAAGCGATCGGTTCAGACCATCGTCCGATTATTGCCGAGCTGTTGGTTCCCCAGAAGTAAATCTTAGGAGTAAATCGAAGCGGCGATCGCTGATAATAATTTCGCCTATCTAGCTAAGGCATTTTGCCAGGCTGCTATAATTCTATTTCCCGCCAACCTACTGTAGTGACTTCGCAATTCAAACAAGATTTATGTTGTTGACGGCTGTTTTTATCTTGGCTTTTATCTTTGCCAGCTTTGTTGAATATTGGCTGCATCGCCTGATGCATATCTTTCCCCATTTCGGTCGAGATATCGTCCCTCATTACGAACATCATCGAGAAAACACGGCAAACGGTGTCATTCAGGAGTTTCGAGACTACGCGATGGTCGTGCCATTGAGCCTGCTGGCTTTTTTGATCTCGGTTCCCGTTGGTCTTACTGCCGTAGCAGGAAGTCTAGTTTATGCAGCTTTCTCAGCTTATGCCCATCAGCTACAGCACGAAAATCCCGTCAAATGTATCTGGATGAAAATGCCCGTCCACTATGTACATCATAAATACAACCAGTGGGAGCATAACTTTGGTTTAGCGGTAGATTGGTGGGATCATGTATTTGGTACCTACAAGGCGACAGACTGGCTCACTGAATCAGAGTTAGAAAATGCTAAGCGCGGCTATTTGCAGATCAAGTGGTAAGAGAACAGATCTAGTTACCTCGATTTACAGTCCATCTCGCATGAAATTGTCATAAATTTTTTGCTGATCGTCATACCACCAAATCTCGGTGTTAGAACATACTTCAGTTTGCTTGGGCTGTCCATAAAGCCGAGTGATTGCTTCGGGGTTTAAGTTTGCCATAATAATAAACTTAAACATTGGCGGACTGCCAGGATTTTGCCAGCTGTCTCGGTACCAGTTACGATTGCTATTCCAGGTATATGGTTCGCCTTGGTCATTAATCGTCGCTATCTGTATTCGGCGCTGCGAAAAAGCAATTAGAGGTTTGGTGTACCAATAATCAGCTAGCCCCGCTTGAGGTTGCTCTAAATCAAAACATTTTGCATAGTCGGGAGGAACTATTTTTGAGAGTACAGGTGCTTGTTGCCCTAGCAAAACGCTCCATGCCGTTACCCCAATGGCGGTAGCGGTAGCCAAAGTAATACTAGCCTGAGATTTAATTCTCCCCCGCTCAAATTGCAGAGCAAGCAAGAGCAACGCCATCATGCCAGGCATATAGTATAGGGTGATCAGATATCTGGCTCGGGATACTCCAGTATATTTACCGACAATTATCACTACCGCCAAGTTAGTCGTGCAGCTAATCAGGACGAATAAAGAGGCGACCAGGCTCGATAGATTTGGATCGTTCAAATCATTGCCAGCGGCAGAATTGATCCTGGTTCTAGCCGCTTTTAGCTGCCAAAGCAAGTAGCATAAAGGCAAGAGAATGGTCAAACTCATGAACACTTTTTGCTCCCCAGGCATTTGCCACAGGTTGTTCAACAGAGACTCAATTGATGTAATCGCTTTGGTCGGCTTCAGTTTAATCGAGGCTGTTGCACCCAAAGGATCAAAATATTTGTTGTAGATATAGCCCACTAAAGAAGCAACAAATAAAGCTGTCAAGAAAACCTGGTGTTTTTTGCTGCTGATTAATCTATTCTGGCTACAGATAGCAATCGTCAAAATCAAAGGTATGGTGAAGGTCACAGCAAACAATAAATCTGAAGCGGTCGTAATTAAAGTTACGCAGACAATTGCCCCAGCCAAATATTTTTGGGGAGTTCGATAATATTTGAGGCAGGCAGCAAAACAAAATACATAGCAAAGATAAGTGCCAAAGTGAATATAGCTGACCAGAGAGAATACATAGGGGGTTACTAAATTGACGGCAACCTCATCAAATAAAACCGTATAAGCAAGAGAAAACAAAAGAAGGCTGCCCAGCAAGATCGTCCAAAAAAATTGAATTTTCTTCCCCCCCAACTCGAAATAAATCCAGCTCAGACCGATGATTAATCCCAGGGATTGCGCCCAGCTATACAGCAAAATTGACCAAGGCAAATCTTGCACTAAGTAATTGATTAGCAAAAAGACCAGTGTATCGGGAAAATAATAAGGTGCATCGGGTAGTTGCCAATGCCAAAAATTGTTTAAATCTGCTTGAAGATCTAGAAACAGAGTCGGCAGCTGGATCATGTCGGCGCTGGTTAATATTTCACTGACGCCTGGGAATAAATATAGCTTTTTGATACAGACCGCCACAACTAAAAAAATTAGACCAAGCCAGGCAAGATACTGTAACTTTCTAAACAGCGATTTCTGAGAGACTTTTATCATCAAGCGTTTAAATTCTTTTCACTCAGAGTTTTAACTTGTTCGCAGGTCATTAGTCAATTTTTACTGATTACCTACTTTTTTCTTGGTCTACATCCTTATTTAAGATATTTAAGAGGTCTTGAACATCTTAGCTGTCCCAGTCTATTTCCCCCTGATACTTAGCGGCAATGTGCTGTTCGAGAAAAGCGGCGATCTCCTCTCGATAAAGCTGTGAAGGAGAATTAAAGATAAAATCTACTTTTGATTTGGTCAGGTTTTTTTCTTCAATAATAATTCGGCAATTTTGCTTTTTTAATGCTTGTCGATAGGCTTCTATTGCTTCGGGAAAGACTGTTGCATCTATTTTCTTAATTTTGAGATGATGCAAAGTTTTTCTTTCCAAAATATAGATTAAGATCCAGGCGACGACGGTAGAAATAGCGGCAATGTAGAGCATCTTTAAGCCACAACATAGACCAATTAAGGCAACTAGTATTAAGCGTCCTGTTTGAGTTGAAGATCCTGAGTTAGTTCGAAAACGCATCAGACCTCCCAAGCCAAAGAAAATAAATCCCAATTGAGGACCATAATCTGCCACTGTTGCCCCGACCAAAGAGCCGATCATCGCATAAAAAATCAGGGTTTTTGGCGCTTCGATATCACTCAGACTCTTTCTTTTACCGTAGGTTTGAGGGTGGAAGGCAATGATAATAGCCAGAGCGATCGCCACAATTAAAGAGATCAAATAGCTGCTTAGCTGTTCTACTCCCATGTAGTTGCCGATAAAACTATCGAGCATGGAATTTGATTCTAATGAATTTAATCCATTATTGATAACTGTCTCATCAGCCCAGACGACTCTACCTCCCAAGGCTAGGAAAAAAATACTGAGAAAGTAATAGATCTTACTGCTAGACATAAGGAAAAAAATACAAATTTCTTCTAAAGTACACGACTAAAGCAAAGATAAAAAGCTCCCAAACTATATAATATTTATCAATTGCCAATCCTCCGAGTCAGTTTTTTAGTGCCAGACATTGGCAAATCTGTGCCAATTCCCCCTGCCGTTGTCGGGTCACCTACATAACTCCGTCCCTAGCCCTGCGAGTCAGGGTAAGTTGCTGCCGCACTAGTGGATCTAGCTCCCCTTCCAAAACAACGCTGTCTAGGTGTGATCGTTGGTCAAAAATGACATTTAAACATTAGTAGAATATTAAAAATCAATTAGATGACGGTTTATATTTATCTCCATGGTTTTGCATCGAGTCCCCAATCGAGTAAAGCCAAATATTTGGGCGATCGCTTTGCCAAACTCGATCTGGAATTGCAGATATTAGATCTCAATCAGGGAGACTTTAGCCAGCTAACTCTCAGCCGACAGATCCAGCAGACTATAGAGGCATTTCCCGACCGCTCAACACCGATCACTCTAATTGGCTCCAGTTTTGGCGCTTTGACTTCTGCTTGGGTTGCCCAGCAGCAATCCCAGGTAAAAAATTTGGTTTTGCTTGCCCCTGCTTTTGGCTTTCCCCAAAGCTGGTATGCTCGCTTACAGCCTGCCCAAATCGATCAGTGGCGCAATTCAGGTTATCTCTCGATCTATCACTATGGTGCTGGCAAAAAACTTCCCCTGAGCTATCAATTTTTACAGGATGCGGACAAGTATCCCCTCTCAGGTCTACGGCGATCGTGTCCGACTTTAATCATTCATGGTATCAATGATCAGGTAGTCCCAATTGAGGTCAGTCGCGATTATGCTCTTCAGCACCAGGGAGTAAAGCTGGTGGAACTCGACAGTGACCATGGATTGAACGACATGCAGCCAAAAATCTGGGAGCTTATCCAAGACTTTCTCCGTCTGAACGAGGCAAAACCTAATTCTTAGCCTGACAATTATTCAAAGCTACATTTTGAGCTGTCGCGGCGACAAGCTCCACCACGCCTTGTTGATTAACGAGCCAGCGGTCAATCTCCACTAGAGGTAGCTCTGCGGCTGGTTGGGCAGCAACAGCCAGAGGGTGCGAAACTCGATTGACGAGAGCAGAATCCAGCTCGCTTCCCCAGTCGCTCAAGATTTCTGAGGGTGCCAGTTCACGAAAGGGATTGCTGGGTAGACCACCCCGTCCCACATCACGAATTTGATGAGAATTGAGATTGGCACCGACACCGCAGCCAGAAGTAACTTGATCTGTGGCAATTAAGGCAGATTGGTCGATGTCATCGATTGCTAGTCGCGAGTTGAGATCTAGGGTGAAAATTTCTACCTGACCCTGATTTTGGGCGACTTGGGAACTGGCGCTAATGCTGCTGCTAGAATCGACAAATAGTCCCTGAGCGTTAATCGTAATGTTGCCGCCATTTCCTTGGCTGGCATCGGCACTGATGCGATTGGCATCTAGCAAAGCCAAATTTCCTGTCTCTAAACTAATATTCCCTCCATCACCGTTTTGCGCTGCGGTAGTAGAAATAGAGCTAGCGCGGTCAAGAATAATTGCTTCCGCCGCCGAAATCTTGATCGAACCACCAGCTCCCGAAGCAGTGTTGGCAACAATATTACCTTTGGTATCTAGATTTAAGCTAGAGGCGCTGATTTCAATATCTCCTGCGTTTGCCAATCCATAATTACTGACGGATATTTGCGCTCCCTGATCTATAGTCAATCGAGGCGCATTGATTGCTAAACTGCCGCTTTCGCCTCCAGACTGCTCTTCTAGGGGTAAGCCTTCTATACCAGAGGAAGCAGAAAAGCCGCTGGGCAATTCAGTCTCAGATAGATTCCCTGTAGCATCTTGCGATCGCAATATTCCCGTACCCGATAAATGAATCGACTCAGTTGCCCTAATTGAAATAGCACCGCCTGCTCCTGCTCCTGCTAAAGCCTGAATCTGGCTACCATCCTTGATCTGCAATTTACCTGTGTTGATTTCGATCTGACCGCCCTGACCAGTACCCTCGGTCGAGGTGCTAATGAAGCTAGGATTAGCCTGGGCTGAACCTAGTAGTCGCAGCTGTTCTGGGGCATTAATCATAATACTGCCGCCTGCACCACCGCTCAAAGTTCCCGCAGAAATTATTGAGCCGTTGCTAACTGAAACTTGAGGAGCCTCGATCATGATGTCTCCGCCATCGACCAAGATTGTTTCTGCCACAAAACCACTGTTTAAACCGACTTGGGTAACGAGTAATCCACTGTCAACATTAATCGCTTCTTTTGCCTGTAAATTAATGGTGTTTTTGGTGGTACTGAGCAGGTCAAAGTTAAATATCCCCGCGCCCGAGGAAAAATTAATAGTATTGCCCAGCAAGTTAACTGTACCGCTGCTATTAATTAGGGCGCGATCGCTAAAGTCAATTTCACCCAACTCTAGCGCATCTAAATAAGCAAACTGCCAGCCAAGAGCATCAGCTTCGAGAGCGATCGCTCCAGATTTAACGCTAGCGATTTCCACATTACTACCCGCTGCATTAAGACTATTTCGGCTGACAAATACGTCTCCTCCCAGTAA
>JBCBWB010000153.1:0-11640 GCA_039817275.1 Cyanobacteria bacterium J06648_1
TAGCTGAGTCTAAATTTCGGTAGCCAACTAAGGCTGTATCAAAGCTACAGGGTAGTTCAGCCAGTTGAGGGTGCTTGGCTAAGAATAAAGATGCCGTCTGGATTAACTTCTGCTGCTTACTAAAATTGATTGCCAGCAAACCGTCTGCATCCCAATTCCTTGTACTGCGAGTTTTTACTTCCACAAAAGCGATCGCCTTTGTGGTTTGCTCTTGAGCAATTAGATCGATTTCACCCCAGCGGCAGCGCCAGTTCCGCTGTAAAACTTGATAATTATGCAGTTCTAACCAGCGTCCGACCAATCCTTCTCCTAAATCACCAATTTCCTTCATGGCGAACGACCTCCCTTAAGTTGCTGTGTATATCGTCTGGCTGGAGGTCAGTTTAACTCAGGACTGCCAGAATCTAGAGGTTTCTCTGCTAGTAGTCAGATTCTACGGTTTATCTGGTTGCAGGTTAGCGATCGCCATTCGTTCTCGACTCATTAGCCGCAATCAAATGCTGTCGGAAATTTATACTTTGTTTTAACTAGCGATCGCCGTTATTCCAAAGTCATGGTTTCAATCACAAACTGTTTAAGCAATCGAAGTTCCTGTATCGGGAGGAATATCTTGCCAACGCCCCTCGCCTACTGCTCGGACTGCTTCTTTGAGGCTGACATCTCCTGTGTAGATTGCCCGACCAACAATTACGCCGTTGACACCGACAGATTCTAAACTTAAAAGACTCAATAGATCGGTGAGAGAACTTACTCCACCCGAAGCAATGACGGGAATCTTGATCGCCTCGGCTAATTCCCTCAAAGCTTCCATGTTGGGTCCCGATAGAGTGCCGTCGCGATGAATATCGGTATAAATTATTGCTGCTGCACCCTGGTTTGCCATCCTTTGAGCAAGATCTGTTGCCGCTACTTCTGAAGTTTCTAACCAGCCCCTAGTTGCTACCATCCCGTCACGAGCATCAATACCGACGACTATCTGATCGGGAAATTCTTGACACAGCTCGGTTACTAGTTCGGGTTTTTCTACGGCTACTGTACCCAGAATTGCCCTTTGTACCCCTGTTTCTAGCAGTCTGGTGACCCCTTGGCGATCGCGCAATCCGCCTCCTACCTGAACGGGTATCTTAATCGCTCTGGCGATCGCCTCAATTACGGATAAGTTGACTGATTTTCCCTCCTTTGCCCCATCAAGATCGACCACGTGCATTCTCGTCGCCCCTTCTGCTGCCCATTGGCGGGCAATTTCGACTGGATTGTCACTAAAAACCGAGGCTTGGTCATAGTCTCCCTGATAAAGACGTACACATTTACCGTCGAGGAGATCGATTGCAGGGATAACTTCCATGTTTGATTACTAATTACTAATAACTGATTGCTGATTACCGTTGGAATCTAAATTTAAACTTTGCTGTCTGCTTTTAAGAGTTTCATTTACTTTTCCCGAACGCCATCAGCCTTGCTTTTGTTTCTCGATCCAAATTTACGCCAAGAAATGTATAGGATAAGTATTCCTGAAAACTGTTAAATGTTAAATGCTCAATGCTCAATGTTAACTGCGGGCGTAGGCGGTTTCTGCCCAGAGCTGTACTGGCTCGGAGAATAACGAATGATAGTTTTGTAACTCAATATTGTTCATGCCCATATCTCCAGCTCGTTCAAATAGATTCTCAAGCGATCGAATTGCTTCTTTTGCTGCTTGAGGGGTTTCAGGAGATATTTTCAATAAAGCTTCAAGCTCTTTCTTAATCGGAATCAACGCTTCGCGATTGGAGCTAGATGTGCAGACAGGAGAAGGTGCTTCTTCTTCTAATAGTTGCCCTTCAGGAGAAATATAGGTATGAGTACGAGCATCATAAGCCAGCACATTACCCGTTTCGATGTTGTAAATCCAGGCGTAGATTTTTAGTCTACCCTGGTGCATTCTCGCTTTAACAATTGGATAGGTCTTGAGATTATCAATTTGGATCAGAACATTTTCTGCCACCAGCATGTCCATCAAATCCTTGCCTTCATAGTGGGGATAATTTTCCGTCACCAAACGGCGAGTTGCTTCGGCATGTTTGAGCCAGTCATAGACTAGAGGCATGTCTTTTTGCAGCTTGTTGAGCTTGAGTAAACCCTTCATTGCTCCACAGTTAGAATGTCCGCAGATAACTACCTGCTCGATGCCCAGGGCGCTAATTGCATATTCGATCGTCCCTCCTTCTCCGCCGTTTGCTGCACCATAGGGAGGAATAATATTTCCTGCATTCCGAATCACAAATAATTCCCCAACGTCTGTATCGGTGATCAGGTTGGGATCGACTCTAGAATCAGAACAGGCAACAAACAATACCCTGGGCTTCTGACCAAGAGCTAGTTGTTCTAATAGCTCCTGATGGCTGCTGACGTAGGTTTGTCTGAATTTATCTAGACCGCGAATTAGCTTTTTCACTATGACTTATCTGCAAGAAAATTGAAAACTCCAATTTCTATTATCTGCCAAAAGCTCACAAGATTAAATTAATCTTAAAAATACTGTTGATAAATGCAGGTAATGATGTCTCCTAAAGTTGAAGACAAGAACTACAACCTGCTGACTACGGAGAAGGAGGGATTCGAACCCTCGAACAAGTTACCCCGTTACAGCATTTCCAATGCTGCGCCTTCGACCACTCGGCCACTTCTCCCAGCAATTCACGATGGCTAAATGTTGCTCACCATGACTCACGAATTCTAATTATACATGGTTGCCCGTTGCTGTCAAAATTTTAGAGTTTGTTTTTTGCTGTAGACTACGAATTGAGCATTTTTAATAGAATTAAAAGTATTAAATACCTATTTATTTCATGACCAGAACTCACACCGTCACGGTTCACAATCGCGCCACGGGTCAACAATATACTGTCGAAGTTCCCGAAGATCGCTACATTCTTCATACGGCTGAGGATCAAGGTGCTAAGCTGCCTTTTCTCTGTCGTAATGGTGCCTGCACTAGCTGCGCGGTGAAGATTATTTCTGGCGATCTGGAGCAGCCAGAGGCAATGGGTTTGTCTCCCAAGCTGAAGGACAAGGGATATGCCCTACTTTGTGTTAGCTATCCTCGTTCGGATCTAGAGGTGGAAACTCAAGACGAAGACGAAGTATACCAAATGCAGTTCGGGCGTTATTTTGCTCGTGGTCGAGTCCGATTTGGCTTGCCCTTAGATGAGGATTAAAAAAATAGTGGTTAACCTATTCTGCCTAGCACCAACGGGTTGACCCTGGATATTAACTAAAACAAAAACGGCGATCACACTCTGGTCAAAATAAACAAGCTGCCATCACCTCCACGACCAATTCTCATCGTTTCATCAACATAGGTAATATCCAGACTGGGAATTCTGCCTTCAGGGTTGCCAGCCTCAACAACTTTGACAGGATCTAGAAGCTTGGTTTTAAGACCGAGAATTTTGGTGATAGCAATAAAACGTCGCTGGAAGTTAACCTCAATTTTGTGTTGGGATAGCTGTTCTTCGGTAGAAGCGGGTTTAAAGGTAGCGGTAACTCTGACATATCCAGACAGCACGCCAGACTTGTGTTCTACCCAGGCTTTATTTTCAAAGGAGGCAGTTGCCGCATCAATGATTTGATATATTTTGCCGACCAGGAAACCGAAGGGCAGAGTTTTTAGGGAACGAATCTCTCTGGCATTAGAATATTCCAGTTGCCAAGCACCGTCGAGCAGTTGCGTTGCATAGTTCAAAGAGTTGGGAAAGGGGGCAAATTTTTCCAAATTAACCGTCAGTGCGGCAAGATCCCGCACGTCTCTCTGGTTAAGTTCTAAATCTGTAATGGGAGATTGATCTGCCGCAGCGCGATCGCTCTTTAGCTGCTCGATTTTGCCCAGTAGATTTTGTTTAATGGCTAATCTATTTTGCACTGTTGGTATAGCTAATTAACTTCTCGGTAATGACTAATGACTAATGACTAACAACTATTCAAGACTATTGAGCAAAATATTATTGAAAGCCTGGCGATCGCTTTTTAAATCCTCTACCGCTGCGATAATTTCGCTGGCATGTTCGATACTGCTAACGCTTACCATAACGGAAGTAACGACGGGATGAATTAAGGGAAACTGAATGGCGAACTTAGTCATATCGGCAGGAGAAATATTTAGCGAGCTGGCGATCGCTCTTAGTTTCTGATTCTGCGCTTGATTTTCTGCTGCTGATTTAACCATAGCTGAACTACTAGTAATTAAACCACCATACAAAGGTCGGATCGCAATGTATCCTTGACCCCGATCTGCCATCTGTTCTAGTAGGGGAGTCATTTCTAACTCCAGTAGGTTGAGATAAGTAACTAATCCCTGACACGTTGGCAGCTTGAGTACTGCTGCGGCAAAGGTTAGAGAGTAAGGGAAAGAGGCTAATGCTCCAACTTTACCCGCTTGCTGTAGCTGCGACCAGATTATCTCTAATTCTGCCTGACAAGCATCGAGAATTGGTAAACGATAGCGATCTTCATTGGGCTGATGTCTGACAAGCCACTGCACCACATCAATTCTGTCTGTACCAAGATCCCGTAGTCGGTTTTCAATCAGAGTAATCAGGCGATCGCCGCTAAATTCTCCTTCCCCAAAATGAGGCACGCCAATTTTGGCAATGTGTTTAATTTCGGCACTGGGGTTTTGGGCGCGAAATCGTTTAAGTACCTGACAAAAAAAAGCATCGGTATCATATTCGTGGGAACTATGGAAGGTATTAACCCCACGGTCATAGAGATAAGAAATTAGCTCGACAGCGCGATCTAATCCAATTTGAGCATTAAGACGCATCGAGCCAAAAGTTATGGGACTGAGTCTGATACCTGAGCGCCCAAATTCTCTGGGAATCATTTTAATGACCTACATCTAGTGTGAATTAAATAAAAGACTTAGCCTACTTTTCTGTCCTGCAGAAGTTGTCTTTAAATACAAGATCCATATTGGGGGAACTTTCCCCCAAACCCCCTGATGAGGACGTTACGACTTCCTCATACTCCTCCCGTACAAGAGTTGTACTTTTCGGCTCGATAAATTGAACAGTTAAAACTGGTTTCTAGATACCGAGATAAAAACCAGCTCTACTAAGGTTTAACTTTATTGGCGTTGGCGAATACCCTAACACTTTGTGAATACCCAGGATTTTCAAGGTTTTGTGTTGTAAAGATAATTTATATTAGACATAGCGTATAAACTTATAATCTATAGCCTAAATGGTTTCGGCATAATTGATGCAGGTTTAAGTCAGTCTACCTGAGGCTTGAGTTTAAGTGCGGATTTCCAGAAGAAGCGTTCGCTATCTCTAGTGGCTTCAAAAGCTTTACGTCCGTGGATCAGGCGATCGTCATGGAAAAAGACTGCCTCACCTGGCTTAAGCTTGATTGGATAGGTTTTATCTTCCCCCACAACTTTGGTTTGCAAAAACTGATGGAATCGTTCGACTAATTCTTTAGCAAAGTCGGTTTCCTGCGGATCGACACAGTAGTAGTTAAAGTTTAAATTTGAACCATCCTCGTCAAAATCGATAATTGGTCGGCGCTTAAAGTCTTTATCCTTAGCAAAGCACACCGTAGTTTGACACAGATCATCCAGCAGTTGAGGATCTTCTTGCTTGAGCAGCTCGATCAGCTCATCGGAGTCTAGAAATACTGTTGCGCCGCCGATGGCTGCCTGGTTGATGCAGTAAAAAAAGCTGATGTAGGGTGAGTCGCCAACATAAGAGCCGTCTGTGTGGAGGGGTTGGGCGTTTTTGCTATGACGATAGGCATTTTGGATACTGCTGTCGTATCTTATTTCTAGCCACTTGTTGCCGATTCTGGCTCCAGTTACAGGATCTTCCGAGAGGAGCATACAGTCGCCGATGCGATCAGATACTCGATCCCAGAATTCATCGAGGCTGATACTTTCGTCCACGCCGATCGTCTGGACTATTTTGGCTGTCTGTAACTCTGACCATACCTGCTGGGCAAAATCTTCGACGGTCATGCCTGGCATGAACTTAACCTGGCTATGGAGTTGTGTAAATCTGGCTGTGGTTAACATTTTGCTTTATTATCTTGGTTTTACTAATTTATTGATGCCTGTTATCCAGACAAGATATGTCATGCCCTTACTTAGGTGCTGTACCCATAAATTCAGTCGAGGTAGTATTTTGGTCTTCGTCTACCCCTTCCTTAGAAACTATTTTTACTACGGTTAGCACTAGAATCTTCAGATCCAGCCCCAGACTCCAGCGATCGATATACCAAAGATCTAGCTCAAATTTTTCTTCCCAGCTAATTGAATTGCGACCATTAATTTGCGCCCAGCCTGTAATTCCTGGGTTAACAGCATGACGGCGGGCTTGGTCAGGAGTATAGCGGTCTAAATATTTCGCCACAAAAGGGCGAGGACCAATAAAGCTCATTTCGCCCCGCAAAACATTCCAAAGCTGGGGTAATTCATCGAGACTAGTTTGACGCAAGAATTCTCCCAAAGGAGTCAAGCGTTCCATGTCTGGTAGCAGCTTGCCATCGCTATCTCGCTCATCGGTCATGGTGCGGAATTTATAGAAGGTAAAGACACTATTGTCTCTACCACCTCTAGGCTGCGAAAAGATTATTGGGCTACCCATTTGAAAATAAATAGCGATCGCCAGCACCGCAATAAAAGGCGACAGCAAAATTAAGGCGATCGCCGCTAGCAATCTATCTACAGTATATTTAATCGATCTACTCAGCATCTTAAAAGTTGGTTTTTAAAGAAAAAATTTGCTTGATAGTTTTAAAAAAGTTCTTAGTTCTTAGTTCTTAGTTTTTAGTTCTTAGTTCTTAGTTTTTACCTCTGACCTCTGACCTCTGACCTCTGACCTCTTACCTCTTACTTTCCCAACGCCTGTTGATAAATCTGACTATATTGCTCAATGATTTTTTGCACGTCATAAGCAGCTATTTTCTGGCGACCATTTGCCCCCAATTCTGACGCTAGGTTTGGCTCATCTACCATCCGTTTCATCCCTTGTGCTAGAGCAGCAACATCTCCTACCTCTACCAGTAAGCCGCAGTTATCTGACAGTAAGTCCTGAATTCCCCGTACTTTTGTGCCAATTACAGGAGTAGCAGCGCAAAAAGCCTCCATAATGCTGCGAGGTAGACCTTCCCTCTGGGAGGTAAGTAACAGCGAGCGACTAGCACAAATCAGAGCGGGGATATCATAGCGAAAGCCTAAGCAATGCACCTGTCTCTGTATGCCTAATTCTTGAGCTAATTTTTCTATTTCTGGGCGAGTGTCGCCATCTCCTGCAAGAGCCAAGTGGACATTTGGTCGATTAAGCTGTTTGAGAGCTAGTAGCTGGTCGCGGTGTCGTTTATTGGAAGTAAATTCTGCTACGGTCAACAACAGAACATCGTCTTTCGTGAGTCCCAATTCCTGGCGTACTGCTTCTACTTGCGCCTGAGTTACCCCATCGCGATCGTATTTGTCTAGCTCTAGACCAATTCCTGGAGTATAGAAAATGCGATCGCTTGGTAAAAGATGATGCTGACGCGCTGCCGCTTCATCTTCGCGGTTAATCGTAATTAGATAGTCTGTCCAGCGTCCTGCTAGCCGCTCAAGATTGAGAAATATTTGATTGGTAATGGGGTTTCCCTGCCGATGGAAATGAAAACCGTGAGCTGTATAGATTACCTGGGGCTTTTGCTTGATTTTTAGCTGGCTAACGGCATAGCGCGTTACAAAAGCTGCTACGGGAGTGTGGACATGAACCAGGTCGTAGCTACCTTGGATAATAATATTTTGGATTTGTGGGACTGCATTGAGTAGGTTACGAGGATCTAGAGGATTACGCGACCACGGTACGTCCCAGACTGAATTGAAGGCCTGTACGCAGGCTGAATTGCTAGTAATATCGACGGAAACCCCATCAACTTGCCAGCCTAAACCTCGATAATGATAGACATAAGGCAGTATAAAATCTTCGATCGCCCCAGCGATAGTTGTGACAATCAGTAATTTACAGGTCATGGTTAAAATGGGGTGTTTAAAATGTTAGTCTAAAAGTCTCTAAATTTAGCGGTTCTAAAAATTGTTTTTTGGGGTCAATCTTTGGTTAAAGATGGTCAATAAACGTTTTTTGTATATTACATGATCGTTTCTATTATTTGAATCAGATGGTTTAGAAAACGCCTCTAAATCGCAAACTTGATCTTAAGTTTAATTTGCCGCATTAATTTACAAGAATTTTCTAATTACTGATAAATATAATGTAGTCGGAATAACGTAGTCAGAACAAATTAATTAACCACTACTCCCCGTTCTTGCCAGGTTTTTTTCCAGGCTGAGATGTCGAGTTCTAATTCTGTTTCTAGCTTCAGCACATCATCTTTAACTAGATTGAGAGCAGCAGCAAATTCTTCAGGAGTTAGCTCAACTTTAGCTGCTTTTTTGCTATTTAGTAGCTGCTTAAAGCCCAAATTTTTACCAAGATCTACCAGCTTGTGTAAACCCAAATTGTGCAGCAGATTTACGCCCAGATAAGTCACCTTGGCGAGATTATAGTTAACAGGAGCCTGGGCAGAATTAACTTTTTCAGCCAGATCCTTGCTAGTTGATTCTACTTCTAAGCCGATTTTTTCACAGAGCGTCTGGGAAAAGTCGGTGGGAGATTTAGCTAGCTCTTCAAAAAAAATTACCTCGACATTATCTAAACCAAAAGTATCAATCCATCTTGATAAATGAAAATAATACTGCCCTGAACTAAACAAGGTTTCAGTTTGCCTGATCGCTTGGGTAAATGTACATTTAGGCTCAATTTCGCCCCGCTGTTTCATATGCTGAAAAAACGATAGCAGACGAGCAACTGGCTCGCGCAAAGTAACGATAATCTTACAGTCGGGATAAAGCTGGTGTATTCTGGCACAAGCCTCAGCAGAGCTAAAGTAACTAGGGGCAATTTCGCCCACTTTCTGATGCTCTTCTATTGCTGCAAAGTGAGAATAGTACCAGTCCTCTCCTCGATCAAATTTGCGATCAAAGAAAAAAGTTTCTTTGACTTTGGCGGGAAGAGCGACCCGTTGATAATCGGCTAAGTAATTATGAATCCAGGAAGTTCCAGTTTTAAACGGACCTACGGCAACAAAGTTTAATTGAGGTGTCGGCATAATTTTGGGGTTTATGATAGAAGGATTTATGCTATCGAACGACCATACTTTGGTAGAGCTGTTCGTATCGATCAACGATGGAAATGAGAGAAAAGTTTTCCACTATTCTATTACGAGCGGACTGACCCAGATTTGCTCTCGCAGATTGATCCAGATCAAGCACTTCTGCCCAACCCTGAGCGAGAGCTGCGGCATTTTTGGGTGGTACAACCTTACCTGTGTCTCCCACGATCCAGCCAGAATCGCCAATGTCGGTGACAACACAGATAACTTCGCAAGACATTGCTTCCCCAATCACCAGAGGAAAAGCCTCGCCATAGGCGGAGGAAGAAGTCAAAATATCCAGAGCAGGAGTGATCTGCGGAATATCACCTCGCTGTCCTAAGAGAGAAACGCGATCGCCAATCCCTAATTCTTGAATCAGATCAGTTAAATCAGAATTTTGCGGGTCAACCTCAGTTCCCACCATCACAAATTTAGTTTGGGGGTAGTCTGCCAAGAGGATCTTTGCTGCTCGCAGAAAATTGGCATGATCTTTCATCGGATGATATCGAGCCACAGAGCCAATTACAAAGGTATCGTCAGCAATACCTAACTCTTGGCGAAACCTGCGCCTAATTTCAGGACTGGCTTGGAATTTTTCCGTATCAAAACCGTTGGGGATAACACAGCTATTCGCCCCAGAATAACCTAGTGCCTGGTGTTGAGTCTGGCTTTTTTCCGATACAAAAGCCACTTTTCCCGTGTACTTTGAAGACCAGCTGCCAAAGCGTATTATTGCCTGAGTCAAAAGTTTTTCTGAACCCAAATCATGGAGGGAATGGTGAATACTCCACAGCACAGGAATCCGACGATTAACAAAGAAGTTGAAAAATTGGGCTGCTAAATTGGCATGATACATCCAACCCTGAATCAAATCTGGTTTGATCTCACTAATTATTGACTTCAGGCGAACAGCGGAATTGAGCGTCGGTTTTCCTGCCAACATCTCGACGCAGTAAACGGGTATGTCTAGCTGCTCTATTTTTTCGCCGTAAATACCTTGATCCAATAAGGAGATGACTGATGGCTCAAAGCGATCGCGATTGATGCTTGATAATAAACTGACTAACATTACTTCTGCGCCGCCAGCTCCTAGGCCAGTAGTGATAAATAGCAATTTAATCTTTTTTTTGACTTCATCGTCAGCAGTAGCGCCTTCTAAATCTAACTTCATTTATCCCAACAACCCAAAAATCAATAATTAAACAAGCCGATGACTTTTATTCGTAGCATATCTTAGTCAGATCAAATAATTAAGTAAGCCCATCAATCTTCTTGCCCAGCTTGAGCCGAACTGCTTCTAGTACAGCAGGATCTTGATTCCAGTTATGCAAACCTTGAGCAACTTTTGTCACCTCTGCCATTGCCCAGCTGTAGTAACCAGCTTTCTTGAGAATTTCGATATATTCGTAGTCTTCAACTCCGTCTCTGAGCCACTTGAGTCTTAGCGAAGGAACCGCACCCTGAATTCCCACTTGTTTACCAGGGTAAATTAACATTCCCTCGCCAGGATAGTGTTCTTGCTTCTCTGGATGAGGGTTCGTATCGACATTGCGCCAAGGCTCCTCCGTCCAGGTATCTACTCGCCAGTAGAGCAGTCCTGTAAAGCCTAAACGCTGATTGATAAATCCAGGAGTGATGCGGTGGTTAATCGGGGCAAAATCGATGAGCCAGGTAGGAGAATTATTTCTCGGCGCAAAAAAAGTATAAAACCAAACTGCTTTACCTAATTTCCGAACCTCAGCTATATTTTTGCCTGCTGCTTTATATCTTTCGGGATTGACGACCCAAATATCAACCAGATCATACAGTTCTTTCTGGGGAGCCATGACCGCCATATGCTTAACTCCTGCCTGCTTAATGCTCCTTGCCCATGCTCGAAACGGTTGTTCTAGCCCCTGACAATCATCAATTTCATCGGTAGGGTAAACATAGAGCATTAGATCTAGCTGGTGTTCTAAACCTGCTTGGCGAATTGTTGCCGCAGGAGGCGCAGGCTGCATCGAACAGGTCTGATAGTTGGCACCACTCCAAAAGGGCAGACGAATTGAAGATAGTCCCCAGCGATCAATCAGCTCTCGCTCGTCTTCAGGAGCAATGTTGGCTGCGGGAGTGACTCGATGCTTGAGTAGTTCGATCAGAGTATTTTTATCGTGCTGTTCCCAAGAGAGAAATGCTGAATCCAAGGATGGTTTTAAGGGCAACTCAAAATTCCAGACTGTCAGGCGTATTTGACCCGTAACCGTTCCGCGATCGCTCACTACGGTAAAAGTTCCTAGATAATCACCCGCAACCGTATCTCTGGGAACGAAAATATCTACCCAAATAGCCTGGTTGGCATTTTTAGTCAAAGTAAAGGGAATCGCGTCGAGTTCTGCTCCAACTAGGTCTGTTTTTGTAAGAGGATCGACGAAGGGAATTAGACCATCGGGATACCAGCCTTTACCAAGAGGC
>JBCBWB010000154.1:0-11304 GCA_039817275.1 Cyanobacteria bacterium J06648_1
AAACTCGCTCAACAAAGGACTCGCCAGAAAATTTAGCCGTTCGGTATCTTCGGCATAGGTCATCGGTACTAGCAGATCGATCCATTCTTTGCTCACCCACTTTTCCCAACCCTGTTGGATTTTGTTGAGGCGATCGCGCTGCGGCATCGGAAATACCGCCGTCGAAAGAATTAGTTCAGGATCGACCTGCCGTAACTGTTGGGAAACTTCAGAGACAAAAGTATCTACTTGCTCGGTGCGAAATTCAATCCATTCCGACCAGAGGGGATGATGGGGATTTAGCTCTATCGGATCGTAGCCTGTTTCACGCTGAAATTTTTCTCGTGCTGCTACACCATAGCCATAGGTAATTTTGCCCGTCGGACTCTGAAAAGGATAGCGGATATAGTCGAGATGAATACCGTCTACGTCGTAATTTTGGGCAATTTCGCCAATCAAAGTCTGTAAATAACCGCGAACTTCTGAATTGGCAGGATCAAGAAAAACTTTGCCCGAACTATAGTGAAAGCGGCTACCCTGGTGGTCGGTCATTGCCCATTCAGGACGCTGGGATAATACTGGTCCTAAATGGTGTCGCGGTAGATTGAGAATCATATTGTGGCGCTTGTTTACCGCCGCAAATGTCCACACCCAAGCATGAAGTTCAATATCTCGTTCGTGAGCCAGCTTGATTGCCGCCTGTAGGGGATCCCAACCTCTTACTAGGGGATTTTGGGCTGGAGCAACTTTGCTGGGGTAAATCGTGTAGCTTGAATTGAGGGTTTCAAAAAAGACAGTATTGATGCCAGCGATCGCCATGCGATCAAAAATTTCGGTTAGATCGGCTTCTGATTTAGCTTTAACAATTGTGCCGCGATCGAACCACATTGCTCTAACTTCTGACTGAGCCAGAGGTTTATCCTGAGGGTAGTTAGACCAAAGAATTTGTTGGGCAGCAGACCATTCTGTCCTGGCAGCATCGTATCTCTGCTGCTTGACCAGAGAATTAAACTTTTGCAGTCCAGCGTTAGCTAAGTCTAAAGCCAAATGGGAATTTTGGTATTTAGAGCGAGTTAACTTATTGTTTCCTTTGCGGGTAACGGTATCTGATTCGATTAACTGCTTGACCAAAGATTCGGTAGAAATATCAATATTACTCTCGCTAGCATCAATAGTTAGCAAGGTTACTTTAAAGCGATCAATCAGTCCTGATAATTCCTGAGTCATCAATCTTGCTTCACCAGGAGTAATGACTCTCTCAGCAGCAAAAGCCTGGCTCACTAGGGTTGCTTGGGACGACGCTCGATTTTGTTGGCGGTGCAGATTTGATGCCGTAGACACGGAGGGAGACAAGACAGCACCGATAAAGATCAGCGGCACTAACTTTGCCAATCCGTTAAGGCTCTGCTGGATTTTAATCGGTACTAGAAAAGTATATTGGGGCAAAACCCTAACGCTTATTGGCACAAAAATCTCCTCAAGCTTTTGCTATCAAATAGCAGTTAGTTGTTAATTCAAAGTCAGAGATTACTCCGCCGTAAAACGACGGAGCCTGCTCTGACCGTTGGTCATTTAATCTTAGTCGAGCAGTAAGGCTTTAAGTATCAGTATTAGTGACGACTTATGATCCAGATAGCTGAGCTAGTTGCTAGATATCACGGGGGAATTGTTTGAATTATGCTACTTCGATTCTATTGCCTATAAGGTTATAAATAGTTAAAATTAGCTGAATAATACGATTAACAGAACTATTATTTGGCGTAGATTAGTTTAGCTTCTATTGCTTACTACTTAATAGCCTCCTATACTGCGCTATTCTGGTTCGATTTAAAACTCAATTTTAAAACTGTTTGCGCTGTTGGTGACGCTTCTTTAGCTAGCGATCGCAATTCCTGTCTTGCTCACCATTACATGGAGATGACTAGACAATAAACAGCCCCAACTGTAGGGTTCTTGCTGTTGCCTCAATGTGTTCTGATAATTTATCAGGCGATCGAGTTATGGAGGGAATTTGCTCATCCATGAGGAGCATTGCTAATCCATGTATGGCAGCCCAAAGAATCCTTACTGCTTGCTCAACATCTTTATGCCGCAGCTTACCACAGCGTTTCTCCGCTTCTATAAGGCGATACATAGGCACTGCTGCTGCCTTTGAAGCATTCTGTAGTGCAGAGTTAGTCACCCGTTCTTTCAGGCTAAACATGAGGCGGGAAATTTCGGGATGATTCAGGGCAAATGTAACATAGGCTGTGGCAATCGCTCTGATGCCCTCAAAAGAATCATTTTCAAAGTTTTGCGTCGTTTTTTGTAAAGCGTCGGCAAGTTGCTCTAATCCTCTCTGGGCAACACTAATAGCGAGAGCCTGCTTACTGGGGAAGTGACGATACACAGCTGGTTGGCTGACCCCAATTTTCTGCGCTAGCTTGCTCAAATTTAGTGCGCTCGCACCCTTCTGCTCAATCTGCTGACATGCTTCTTGAATAAGCGCTTCTCGCAGGTGACCGTGATGATATTTTTCTGTATTCACTGTTGACTGACAAAAAATTAATGTTATAGTCTATAACATCGTTAGATGTTGCTACGAAACAAGCATACCGAAAACGTAGGATCGACAACTACCAACCCCATAAATTATTCCATTTTTTTACCTACCACTAATGTCAAATCAATCTGCACCTACAGTCGAACTGCTGCGCGCAGCTTATGCAGCCTTCAACACACGTGACATTGATGCTGCCCTCACTCTTATGACCTCTGATGTACATTGGCCCAGAGCATTCAAAGGCGGTTTTGTCTGTGGATCAGAAGAAGTCCGTGCTTACTGGACAGAGCAGTGGAGCGAAATTGATGCGCACGTCGAGCCAGTTACCTTTCATGGGGAAGATGATGGACAGGTTTTGGTCAAGGTGCATCAGGTCGTGCGGGATCTAACGGGAACCATACTTGCCGATGAATACGTTGGGCATCGTTTCACTATTGAGAATGGTGTGATTCAAGCCATGGAAATCTGTTCGCTTCCGTCCAGCCTCGATTCCTAAAGATGTCTGGGTTCGGGTCAACAAAATCATGGTCATTTTATTGACAAAGATTTTTTTCATTTTGCTTGATGTTGGGATTGCTTGCTAAATAATCAGCTAGACGAGCGCATCCCCGATCTAAGAGATCGTCTAACTCTAAATTCCACCGAAATAGACCCTGTTGAGATTCGCCGCTAATAATTGCTTGATCGTCATCGCTAAAAGTCAGGGTATTGATTTGACTGGTATGTCCCCGCAGGTTTTTAATTAGCTCTCCAGTTTTGATATTCCAGAGTTTGAGCATGCGATCGCCACTTCCAGAAGCCAGTACTGTACCATCAGAATTGAGTGAGATTGTTGTTACTCCGTCTTGGTGTCCCGTCAGGGTATGCAGCAGCCTATGGCTTTTTCCTGCTTCGGTAAGCGACAATAGTTTGATGGTGTTATCCCAACTCGCCGAAGCTAATGTTTTGCTGTCGGGGGTAAAAGCTAGGGAGGTAATTGCCAGATCGTGAGCATCGATTGTCTGTAGCAACTCGCCCTCAATAGTCCAGAGTTTGATTGTCTGATCATAGCCAGCCGAAGCAATTAGTTTACCGTCGTCACTGACTGTAACTGTTTTGATACTATCGGTATGTCTGGTGAGAGTTTTTAAGAGTTTTGGTTGCTCTAAGTCTGTCAGATCCCAGACGTGAATCAGATTATCTTCGGTACCAGAAATTAAGGTTTGGCGATCGCGACTAAAGGCAACGGTATTGACAGCATCCTGATGAGTCAGAGTAGCAATTAGTTCTTTTGTATTAGTATTCCAAAGCTCGATCGCCTTATCCCAACCAGCAGCAGCAATTAGCTGACCATCGGCACTATATTTGATTTGCGTAATAGTTCGCTCTCGCTCTGATAGAGTCTGAACTAACTGGGGTTGATTATTTTCAACTTGCCAAAGATCGATTTTGCCTTTGGCATTAGCCGTAGCATAGACCGAATTATCTATAGGAGAGACGGCAACGCTGTTGATGTTTTCTGGACGATGGCGATCGAATATCTGCCAGATTCTAGTAGTTTTATCTACTCCAGTGGAAAGTAGTTTGTAGCTGCTGCTAGCTTTATTCTGGGCTACAAATTCTAGATCTGTCACCTCTCCTACATGTCCTGGCAAAGTTTGTAGCTGGATTCCGTCTTGATTCCAAATATGTATCTTGCCATCGATAGTAGTAGTAGCGAGCAGCTTTTTATCCCGACTCAGACTAATGTTGGTTACTGAATCGGCATGAGAATAAGCATTGATTAGCTGGCGATCGCTTTTCAACTCGACTATAGTGTCATCGTCAGGAGAAATTGTATAGCTGCCGTCTTGGGTGGCGATTGTTTTATCTGGAGAAGTCGATAGAAGTTTGGCGGGATCTATCTTGCTACCCCCTATAGCAGCGGTAGCAGTCTCAGCTTGAGCTTCCTCTCTAGTCAGAGTTTTGAGTAAAGTCCCGTTGCCAGACCAGACTTTTACCGTGTCATCATCGCTAACTGTGGCTAATAGTTCACCATCCTTGCTAGTGGTCACGGCATTGACTCTTTGACTATGACCTGTAAGCCGATTCAATTCCTGAGTGCCATAGATAGACTGTTGCAGGGTGGCACTAGTTTGATATTTTGTCTCTTGCCAGTTATCTCGACCGACTATCAGTTTGGCTAAACCGTTTACCTGTTCGAGCTGTTTGCCCGCCTTAACGCTGCTAGTTAAAGATTCTAGCTGCTGGTTGGATAGCAACTGTGCTTCGGCAACGGCAGTTAAACTATCGATATTTTCCATCTGGGTAAAAACTTTTTGACGATAGGCACTCACTCCCAAGACAGTAGCGGCAAGTCCTAAGATTCCTAATGCAGTAGCGGTTAACTGTGCCTGACGTAGACGTTTTTGGGCTGCTTTTTGTTCGGCTTCTCTGGCATCAATACAGCTAGCGATATACTCCTTGGCAGTGTCAGACAATTCATCGGTATAGTCAACTAGCATCTCTTCCGCTTCTGCCAGACGCACACCCTGTAAGAGAAAATCATCTTGCCGATCCTTTTGCCGCCATAGTGCTGCCGCCTGTTCGATCTGACGTTGCGATCGCAATCTAGTTCTATTCTTTTCCAGCCACCAGCGTAAACTCGACCAGTGACGGATCAAAATTTCGTGTACTACCTCGACCGTAGCTTCCTGGCGCATAGCTTCGAGAAATAGCTCATCATCTTCAGGAGGATTGACGCTGCTGCGGCTTTGTCCGATATTGTCGCCGTTATCGAGATTGACGACTAACAGTTTGGCATCGGTTAAGACACGGAGGGTTCGCTCCACTAGAGCAGCAGGATATTTGCTGACAATTAGCTCCGACTTGGTAATCCGACGACGAGTATCTTCTGTACCTTCTCCTAGCTGTGTCAGATTGAGAAAAATCCAGCGCGCACAGGCTTGGGATTCGGGATCGAGCTGATGATATACTTGCTCTGCCTGACGTTCTAAAGCACCCTGAACCCCTTCTAGTTCTCGATAGGCTTTGAGAGTCAACTGTCCCTGTTCTCGCTCCTCCCAAAGCTGCTGGAGAGCGAACTGTAACAGCGGCAGATCCCCTGCCGAACGATCCAAATCTTGCAGGAGTATTTCCACCAAACCAGGCTCTATCTGTAAGCCAACCTGTGCAGCGGGTTTGATAATAGCGTGGCGATAGTCGGCTTCGGTGAGATAGGGAGGGACTAAAACGCTATCATGCTGGAGTATTTGAGCCAAACTGCGATTTTCTAGACAAGAAGCCACAAAATCGGCTCTAATCGTCATAACTAGCTTAAAGCGATCGCCTGCATATTTAACCGCCCCCAAAATTAGCTCGATGAATTCTTGTCGCTCATTGGCTGAGGCAAGGGTAAACAGTTCCTCAAACTGATCGATGACCAGCATCACCATTGGTTCGCTGCGGGTTCGCAACCACTGTACGAATCCCTCTACTCCCTGATAGAGTATCCCCTCTAGCTGTAGCTGCTGTTTGCCCTGAGATTCTTTGTCGGTCGCATCAACCAGCAATTTAGCTAAAGCCTTGATTGGCTGGCTACCAGGACGAAAACAACCAAGCCACCAGCGATCGCTACCTGGTATTTGCTTACCTTGTCTAAGCTGCGCCATTAGTCCTGCCTGAACAACAGAAGATTTGCCGCTACCCGAAGCACCCACCACCGCCATAGTGGTCTTATGACTAATCTGATTAACTAGTTTCTGAACTAAAGATCTACGACCATAAAAGTATTCGCTATTAGCCTCGTCAAACGCTTTTAGTCCCATGTAAGGGCAAATTCCTAAATCCAGGACTGGTTGACTGTCATCAGTTCCGTTTTGCGCCGTCAGTAATTCAATTACTCCCTGGCTGCCTGAGAGCCACACTTGAGGAATAATATTTGTTCCTGCTAAAGCCATCTGTAGCTGACTAATCCAGGCGGCTATGGGTAGTTCGGCGTGGCGATCAGCATTTTGGAGCGTTTCTAGAACAACATTGGCAAACTGCTGAGAGTAACTTAAGGGTGCGTTAGCCGCAATCAAGCACTGTCCCCGATCCGTTTCTAACCGTAAATCTTCGACCCAATCTTGGAGAGAATCTGACCCTGGACAGTCTAGGATCACAATTTGTTGAGTTGCGCGAGAAGTTTGCAGCACTTTTCGCAACCAGAATCGGGAAATCTTGATCCCATCCTGTAGCACTAGCCAGGCTCCCGTTTCCGTTGTCTCGACTTCCCCTCTTAAATAAAGTAAAGCCGTACTAATTTCGACTTTAGTTTCTGTCTGTGCATTTAAACAAGTTGCGATCGCACCTTTTACCTGAGACCATGGTTCGTTAGTTTGCGGAAAATATCTCAGATTGAATTCTCCCGCACTTTGCAATACCTGACTTAGAGCCAAAGTGGTGCTGTTTGCCTTCAAACCACCGTCTACAACTAACGCCTGGCGGGGATTAATTTCCAAGTTGCGGGCAGTTTGCTTCCCTAAAACTACCTTGCCAAATCCTTCGACAATACGCTTGGGAGTTTGTAGCGGAAATTCTGACTGAAGCTTACTCTCTCCCCGACTGCTCTTTTGCTGATTGATCAGACGAATTTGCTGGTTAGTCTTGTCGATATACCGCAGCGTCTGATGGTAGACATATTGATACAGGGCATCTGCCTCAATTATCCCCTGGGAATCTGCCGCTTCTCCCCGTAAACCTCGCATTAAGTAATAGGTAAAAACTCCATGTCCTAATTCGGGAAACTCCCAGGACTGTTGAGTGCGATCGCAAGATAGCAAGGCATAAAATCCCTGGCTTTGAGCTGCTTTGTGACGCAGTACCTCGATTAATTGTGAACTAGGCTCAGCTAAAGCGGCTGTTCCCCGTAGAGTCATTCCGCCACTGTGACAGGCATCTAACCAGACAAGTTGCTGACTCGCAGCACAACTGCTCAACTGCTGAAGTAGGCTGTTTAAAAGCAAGCCAGTAGTTAAAAGCTGCTGTGTATCTGTATCTGCCAGGCATAAAGCTACCTGCTGCGTCTTGGTTTCTAAAATCCCGTGTCCCGAAAAGTAGAAGAGGATTGTGTCATCTTTACCCGCCGCCCCAACTATGTGTTGGATACTTTGCTGTACTTCTTTTAGTTGAGGACGCTGACTAATAAAGTCATGGTGAATAATCACTTCCTTATTAGCAAAACTAGCGGTTGCTTCTTTTAAAGCTTCTCCCAATCCCTGACAGTCCAATGCTGAATATTGCAGGGAGGCAAGATTTTCTCGATCCTGATATTGATTGACCCCCACAAGCAAGATCCACAGTTTTGCGGGTTGTGAATCAACTTTAGGTTGAGTACGGGATTTGACGCGAGGACACATCAGCTTTTAGGAGAATTATTTGAGATATTTAAGTATATATCCATAGGTCTGATGTCCCCTATTTATGCATTACATTTGCTCAATGCTTGGCTGTGATTACTGATAAATGCTCAATGCTCAATGTTAAATGCTCAATGCTCAATGTTTCACCAGGGTAGCTGAGTCCCATCCCAGGAAAAGAATTCGCCGCTGTCTTTTGGCTCTAAATTAACAATTACCTGAGATAAAAGATCGACGGTTTTGGTTACAGGGAATAACTTGCCTGGAGGAACGTTTTTTTGAAAAGGCTGAGATAACCTAGTGTCGGTAGTACCTGGATGAAGCGCCACGACGATGGTTTTAGGACAGCGACGACTATATTCGATCGCCGTAGTTTTGAGAAACATATTTAACGCTGCTTTAGAAGCGCGATAGCCATACCAGCCACCCAGACGATTATCGCCGATACTACCCACCTTGGCGGAGACACAGGCAAAAACACTGCGATCGCTTTTCTTGAATAAGGACATGAGGTGTTTGGCATATAGTACTGCACCAACACTATTTACCTGGAAGGAATAGAGCAATTTTTCCGCGTCGATCTGTCTGAGGCTTTTTTCGGGGGCTAAATTCTCTGAGTGGAGTACTCCCACACAGTAGATTACCAGGTGTAGCTGCGGGACAGACTCTTTGATCTGCTGGGCGGCGTTGGCTATTTGTGGTTCTTGGGTAACATCAGCCTGGATACAGGTAAGGCGATCGCCATACTGGTTTTTTAAACTAAATAATTCTGATGCGGTGTCTGGATTACGGTAGGTAGCAAAAACTTGCTGGATATTATCTTGCTGTAAGAGCGATTGCACAAAGCCTAATCCTATACCCTGACTGGCACCGATAATTAAGGCGTTACCCTGATTTATTGCTGATATCACTAAAAATTGTCTAAAACATGTAGATTGAGTTTCCTCTATTTATAGTAATGGAAAGTTGAATTAGAGTACGTCTAATTTGAATTAGCTTGATAACACATAAATCATTAGAATCCTTAGCATTTATAGTGTGTAAGAGTGCTTCTAAATTTAGTTGAACTTTGGCAAGTTCAATCTTTATAAGATATTTTAAGGATTAGTTTCAAATGTCAAATCTTATAAAGCCGATAAGTACAACTCTTTTACGGAGGGGTATGGGGAAGTCGTCACGTCCCCATCAGGCGAGCGACCCCGCGTCGCCGTAAGGCGCAAGGGAATGCGCGAGATTGGGGTTTGGGGGAAAGTTCCCCCAATATGGATCTTTGTATTTGGAAGATAAATTTTGTACGACAGAAAAGGGCATTAAGTCTTTTATTAATTCACATCAAACGTATAGTAGTTGCTTATTTTTGCCCCAACCTTTTGCCTCAGAATTTTATCCTGAAGCTTCATAAATTTTTGTTAAGGTGGCAAGATAATGCTGAAATCCTTTAGAATAGGCGCTTAGACTTATAAATAAGGCATTTGTACTAAAGATTGTCATTCAAGCTGGAGGAAGTTGTCCTAAGATATGATTCCGTTGCAGCTAACTTTAAAAAACTTTCTGAGTTATCGAGATGCAACTTTAAACTTTAAGGGGTTGCATACAGCCTGCGTCTGTGGGGCAAATGGTGCGGGTAAGTCGTCTTTGCTGGAAGCAATTACCTGGGTAGTCTGGGGAAAGAGCCGTGCCGCTACCGAAGACGATGTGATTAATGGTGGTGCTAAAAACGTTCGTGTTGACTTTGACTTTAGCTACGGTGGTCAAGTCTATCGAATTATTAGATCTCGCACTAGGGGCAGAAGTAGTTCCCTAGAGTTTCAGGTAGAAACAAAAGCGGGAAACTTTCGCTCGATTACTGCCAAGGGATTAAGAGCGACTCAAGAAGAGATTATTTCCTGTCTCAAGCTAGACTATGACACCTTTACCAATTCGGCTTATTTACGTCAGGGGAGAGCCGATGAGTTTATGCTGCGTCGTCCCAGTGAACGCAAGCAGATTTTAGCAGATTTACTAAAGCTAGACCGTTACGAACAGCTATCGGGGAAGGCAAAGGATACGGCAAAGGAGTATAAGGGCAAGATCGAACAGCTCAAGCAGAATTTGGAGCCGCTAGAAATTGAGCTAGAGAAAAGAAAGGAAATTGCCACCGAGTTAGGAGAAGTAAAGCAGGAGTTAGCTAAATTACAGCAGGTGCAAGATGGCGATCGCACCAAACTACAGCAGCTACAGGCGATCGAGTATCAGCGCCAAACCTGGGAAAAACAGCTTGTGATGCAGCAGAGTCAATATCAAAATCTAGAGCAGGATTGCGATCGCGCCACAAAAGATATTAACGGCATCGCAGGACAGCTAGTCGCCCTAGAAGACTTACTCAAACAGGCGACGCCAATCACTCAAGGATACGAGCAGCTACTAGCCTGGCAAAAGCAAGAGAAAGAACTATCCGTTAAGTTTGCGGCGCACCAGGAGGCACAGCAGCAAAGACAGCAGCTAGAAAAACAGCTTTCCCAGCAAAAAAATCAGCTCAATCTCCAGATCAATCAAATCCAAACCCGTATTGAAAGTATTGAACAACAGGAACAAGAGATCAACAAAACTTTAGCAAAAGAGGCGGATGTCGAGCCAGCCCTGGTCAAGTTAGCCAAGGCTAATCAGCAGCTTGCAGAATTAGATCGGCTCCAGCAATATGTTTCTCCCCTAATCAAGCAGAAGAACGATCTCGAAAGAGAAATAGATCGCGAAGAAGCCAAACTCAATGCCAAACTAGAACAGCTCCATCATGCAGCGCATAAACTGGCAGCCGATATTGAAAAAGTACCCGAACAGCGCAACCAACTGCTAACCGTCGATGCTCAGATTGGTGAATTAGAGAAAAAACGAGTTTATCGCGATCGCGTCAAGGAAAAAGGCACAGAAAGACGCTCATTTCAGTCTAAGCTTCAGGAAAATCAGCGTATCTATGAACGACAGATCCACGAACTCCAGCAAAAGCTGCAAATGCTCGAACGTCCCGACGCTATCTGTCCCCTGTGCGATCGCGAACTAGACGATCTCCATCGTCATCAGGTAGTAGAAAAAACCCAAAAACAGAAGCAGGATATTAACGAGCAAATCTGGGTAATTAGAGAACAGCTATCTACCTGCGATCGCGAAATTCAGCTATTGCTCCAGGAACACCGCGAGATCTCCCAAGAAATTTCCACCTTTGACTCCCTGCAAAAGCAGTATGGACAGCTAGAGGCACAGCTAGAAGCGACAGAAGCCGTCTACGACCGACTACGGGTGACTCAGGAAGAGAAAGACAGTTTAGAGCGATCGCTCTCTAGCGGCAACTATGCCGAAGGTCTACAGACAGAAATTAAACGCCTGATGGGAGAACTAACCACTCTCAACTACAACGAACAAACCCATGCTCTAGTGCGCGGCGAAGTAAAG
>JBCBWB010000155.1:0-11275 GCA_039817275.1 Cyanobacteria bacterium J06648_1
AAAGCTCTGTCTTTAGCTGTTTTAGGTCAACACGCCAACCGACTTTTTTAGCCCGACTACTACAGTGTCGTCTAATATGTTCTTGCTGAAAATGGGTTGGTCGGTAATGTTATGGGCGGTGTGGCGGAATAGTCGAGCGTGATTTATTTGGTATTGGATTTGGTCGAGTAGTTGGAGAGCATCGGGTTTGTTTTTTATGGTTGCGTTGGCTGTGGTTTGCGATCGCTGAATAGGATTTTTGCCAGTGGTCATCCATTGACTTACCCACTCTTCAACCATGTATCCAAAATCATCACTAAGCCATATACCAAATCTTACTGCTAGACGTGGATGAATATATGTACCACGATGTTCGTTTTTACCTGTTCTGATTTTGATTACAAGTTGGTCAACCGAGATCTCGGTTAACCTTGCAAGATGTTCAATAGTTTTTTTAGTTCTTTCTAAAGCTAGCCAATGATTTGTATCTCTTCTTATGTTCGTAGCTTTGTAGTGAGCCTTTGATAATGCTGTTGCATTAATATATCCGTCTTTTATTCGTTGACCGATCTGTAATCCGTTTGCTTGATGAATTATCATTTTCATTGTGAACCTGTCCTTTAGGTTTGCCGTGTTCGGGGTGTTGGTAGCACTGCCGAACTTTTTAGTAATTTTATCAAGATTTGGTCAATCGGGCGATCGCTGAGATTTGAGATGGTTTTACCTCTCCCCCAGCCCCTCTCCTAGAAGGCGAGGGGAGTAAGATTAGTGGGCTATGTAGATTGGAAGATAAAAGTTTGAGTTTAGGGCGATCGCTTTAGTTCACTTTATAACTTTTCAAAATTGCGATCGCGATCGCATATCTTACGCTCATACTCAATCAATAATAGTTACATTGCTATCAATAATTTTTTTGGTTATGGGACAAATTGTAGAGAAATCGTCATTCTTTATTGTCTTCTCTCTAAATTACTGCCTCAATCGATAGCAAGTGTCATTTTAGAATCAGTCAATCGCTTTAATTAAATAATGATATTAAAATCCAATACCAGAATAAATTATTTTCTATTCTTTCTAATCTGTTTGATTTCGCTCTCTACCCATACACAAAATAGCCATGCCGAATTAGTAGTAAGTAATAACAAACAAGAACATCTAAAATCTTCATCTAAACGGCGACACAAAGCGGAAAAAATGGTTGATATGGCATTTGATGCCTATCGCGCTGGGGACTCCAATCGTGCTTATCAATTTTTAGAGCAAGCTTTAACAATATTTCCTGGTTATGCAAGAGCTTACTACAATCGAGGTTTGCTTAAGGCAGAGCGACAAAATGTTCGGGGTGCTATAGCTGACTATACTAAGGCAATTGAAATGTATCCCGACAATCTTTCAGCCCCTAAGATTTTACATCTTGCTTATA
Organism: Cyanobacteria bacterium J06648_1; assembly: GCA_039817275.1. Classification (GTDB taxonomy): domain Bacteria; phylum Cyanobacteriota; class Cyanobacteriia; order Cyanobacteriales; family Xenococcaceae; genus Waterburya. The sequence continues at coordinate 1,403 of JBCBWB010000155.1, forward strand.
ACAATCGCGGTCTTCTCTACCACGAGCTAAATGATAGTTCACGTGCCATTGTCGATGCCAATAAAGCGATAAGCCTCGCTCCCAATAAAGCTGGATACTACACCAATCGAGGTCTAGCTTACAAGAACTTAGAAAAATATCGAGATGCAATCACCGATCATAGTCGTGCTATAGAATTAGAACCTAATAACCCCTGCGGATACTTTAATCGGGGACAAGTTTATCGCCTAACTAATAATTATCAAAAAGCTCTAAAAGATTTGAATCGAGCGATACTTCTCGATCCCGACTACAGTTGGGCTTATGCACAACGCTACTACACTTATAAACAGTTGGGTAATTCTAAAAAAGCAGCAGCAGATTATGCCAAAGCCTTACAGTTAGGCTATCAGCCTTAACAGTTTTGAAAGCTAATCCAATCCTACAGAGGCGGAAAGTTCTGCTTCTGTTGTGCCTTGGAGTTTGTCGGACTGGTTCATTAATAAGTCCACAGCTATACGAATTAAGGTATTTTCGGTAATTCTTTCTCCTGAACCTTGACCTTTGCGGTTGAGCGAAATTCAATTATCAAGCCAATTTATCGCTTATATAACGGTTGAGGCTGATGTTTTGCTCTGCTGCTTCAATAGCCAGCATTCGATGGCGTTCGGGAGGGATACGAACCTGGAATTTACCGCTAAACTGCTTTTGGGAAATTGGTTCGGGAACTTTTTCGCCATTTTCCATCATGTCCGCTACGACATCTTTCACTAGGTTGGTAATACCATTAAGAGCAGCAATACGATCTTCATCAAGATAGGACAAGCTGGGATATTCGGCGCAAAGACCGACAAATTCTTCATCTTCAGTTGACCAAATAACTCGGTAACTATAGTGTTCGTGGTTAATCATTGTTTAGCTGCTCCAGTTTTGCGATCGCACTCAAGACCTGTCTTACTTGGTAAGGTTTGGCTTTGCCTTTTTTGTCTTGGATGTTAACGCGAGGGTCGCTCACCCAAGGAGTTTTGTAGACGCAATGGCTAGTACCCTGCTGTCTCGGACTACCAAAATAATGGTTGCAGACTTTAACTAGATCGTTAAATCTGACATTCTTAGGGTTGCCCCGCATTTGAGCGACAAGCTTTTGAATTTGCGCCATACTTTTTATTTTAGTATCAATATTAATACTACGACAACAGGATTTTTTAAAACTAATCCAATCCTACAGAGGCGGAAAGTTCTGCTTCTGTTGTGCCTTGGAGTTTGTCGGACTGGTTCATTAATAAGTCCACAGCTACACGAATTAGGGTATTTTCGGTAATTCTTTCTCCCGAACCTTTCCGCTTGCGGTTGAGCGATCGCGCCAAACTAGTTAGACTATCTAGCTGATCTTCTCGCAGCCGAGCTTCTTTGCGTACCAGGGTAAGATACTTCGGCACTTCGTCAGCCTGGGACTCGGACACTTCCGTAGTCTGTCGATTCGGTAGTTCGATAGTTTTGGACTCTGTTAGTCTAGTAGTTTGCAACTCTGTTACTTTGTTAGTCTGTAAGCTTGTTATTTTGTTACTTTTGGAGTCCGACACTTCCACAGTTTCGGACTGGTTCGCGGACGTTTCCGTTGCTTGGGTTTCTTCGCCAATTAGATCGGACAGTTTGCGTTTTTTTGCCACTAGTTCCACTCCCTTAGTAATTCGTCTGCTAGTTTTTTGTAATCTGAGGCTGCCACACCTGCATTTCTGCCTTTGGCATTGTTAATAGAAATTCCTTCGTCGGGAATACGTTCGTAGATTTTGTAGGAACGAATAAAACTGCTGAACACGGGAATCTGGGCTGCCATTAGTGATTGTTGGGCATCGAGAGCATCGCCCAAACTGCGGGGGTCAACAATAGTCAGAAGTACACGGTGAGTTACTTTAGCTGGAGATACTAGGGTTTTGACGGTTTTAATTAGTGCCTGGATATCGAGAGAGGATGGTTTGGTGGGCATAACCACATAATCTACTTTGTCGATTACGGCTTTGAGAGCTTCTGATTCTCTGGAGGGAGCAGTATCGACTATTACTAAGTCGTATTCTTTGACGCTTCTTAGCTGAGTCAGAACATTAGGGTCGCTTTCTTGTGCTAAATCGTAGGGCATTTCTCCCCGTTCGCTCCACCAGGTAGCCGACCACTGAGGAGAATCGGTATCTACCAAAAGAGTCTTCATTTTCTTTGAGAGGATGGCAGCCAAATTGACTGCGGTGGTAGTCTTTCCTACCCCGCCTTTACCATTGGCAACTGCAACTATTTTAGCCATAAGTCTGTAAGTGACAGAGTACGTGAGTCTGTTAGTAACGGAGTCTGTTAGTACAAGAGTAACAGAGTTTGTTAGTTCGGCTACAGGATAAGCGAGAAATCCTTGAGTGGCAAGTGTTTTTTCTTTTGTCTTAAGGATTAAAAATTAAGAATGTGGGATTAGATTTAACGACATGGCAGCTTTTTAATAAGATGAATGCAGTCGGTAATCCTCAGCTAAAAACAAAATGGCAACTCCTGAAGTAAGTTTTCAGTTCAGTAGAACAACTCGCCCTGCAAAAGAACGAAAATTCTTGAGAGTATCTGATGGAGATACTCCAGTTGTCGAACAGTCGATTAGGATGGTTTCCTGCGATACTCCAGAAAAATCAAATTATGCAGGAAAGCCAGACAAAGCACAGCCAAAATTAGATTTGTGTCGCGATCGCTTAGAAAACGGTTTTTACGATGACATACCTAAACCGCTGAGAGACTACTTCATAGACAAACTTACTCCAGATGCAGCGCAAAGACATATCGATGCTGCTAATGATGCTACCGATATACTTAAAAGTCTGGTGGAAGAAAGGTTAACCAAGCCCAATGGTTCAAAGCGCAGAATGGCGACTATTCCAACGGGGGAACTGATCGATCGCTATGGGAGACTACTGGCATATACAGCTCCCTGGTATGGGGGCAGCAGAAATAACGATCCTTTGCCACCGAAAGGCGACCCCCGCAGAGACACCTTTAATTTCAACATGATTGAGAATGGCTGGGCTGCGTTTTTTCCAATATATCCTTCACTGCCAAGCAACCAAGATTTTAATCGCGCTATCTTAGCAGCAGAAAAGGCATGGTCAGAGAAACGTGGTGCATGGGCTAGCTATGGTGAAAATTTGCTGCTGGCATATGAATATCGAGTCTGTATTAAATTGGCTAAAGAAGAAACAGCTTCGGAAGGGATAAGAAAAGCGTTTCAAAGGGTCTGTGTCGATCTGCGATCGCAAAAGATAGTGGGAAAATATGGTTTTTATGATGTTCCTCCCTGCTATCGGATGTGGGTTTGGTTGAACGATATAGAAGAGGCAAAAGAGAATTTAAATTTGCTTGAGGAGTAACGTTAGTTAGTTGGCTTTTGATTAGTATTCAAAAGTGGCGGTAGATTTAGCAGCCAGGATTTCGGTAGAGTTTCGGATTTTAGTCAATCGCTGGGTGCGAGAATGAATAGGCAAGGGCAGCAATACCAGGGGTAGGAGTAGCAACCGTGCAGAAAACCCCGTTAAGAGAAAAAATTGAGTTTACCAATTAAACCTACTAGTTTTGAATAGCCTAAAACCTTTGAAAACTCGTTGCAAATTTCTGTACCAAATAAACTAAAGTTCAATTGATACAAATTAGCGATCGCAAAATTGGCTTTGAAACCTTTGCTATGAAACGATTACAGCCTTAGCGTTGTTATCTGTACACTTGCTACTCAGATGCCTACCATTACCCCCATAGTTACTCAGAGCGATCCAGAAATATTGGCAGCATTAGCCAGACTAGAGCAGTCTATAATCAGCGTTCGCTCTCACGCTAGAGTGATGCACAACTGGGGGTTCGACCGAGATACACGTAAAATCGTGCCACATCTCATTCAAACTATTGATATATATGGGTTTCAAAATTAGGCTTTCTCACAGACTCTTTATGTCTGATAAGTTGTATTAGCAGACATAACTCAACGAAAAACTGGGGTTTTAAGTCTGCTAATGCTTCTCATAAGCCCTATTTTTAATGTCTGCTAATGTCTTTTGAGAAAGATAGTACCAAGCAAAATATAGGTAAAAGCTTCATAGAATAAGCCTTCCAAGCTTTTTGCTATCCAAATATTTAGCGATCGCAATAGACTTTAAAAAATCAAACCCTTACACGGTTAGAGTTACAGGGAGATGTGGCATGATTTTACATATACCTCGGCACGACCCCACTACCTATGGTCTGTGTTACCAAACGAAATATATTATATGAAGCATTTTTTCTAGCTTATACTGTATTCGCTCAAACTTTTTAATGATTTACAGATGAAGAAATTTGAGAAAATCAAGCTATTTTCAAGCAAAGATATTATTAGAGAATTGCCCGTACTTATTGCATTCTTTGTGGGAATTATATTTATAAGTTCTGTAGTTGGAAGATTTTCTGAAGATACATCAATTATTTTCAACGTAGCGTTTGGATTCACTGTCACAATATCTGGATTATGTTTTCGGATGTCAGGAAATATTAGCGAAAAAGAAGATAAAAGAAGAATGACATATGCGGGAGAACGTCTTCTTCATGCATCTATCCTCTTCGCGCTTGGCTCTTTTTTAAAGTACGCAGCTATAGAAGCTAGCAATTCAGACTTACTGGCTAACTTGAATTACATACAAGCCTTTGTAGAGCATGGATTAAACTTTTTTGTCATACCTACTTTTTTGTGGGGTTTATTGGACTCTCATACAGGAATTAAGATTGCAAACAGAATCTTATGGAGAAGATTATACAGTGAAGAAGATTGGGATTCTTTTTAGGAAACTAAAGCCTAATAGAATAAAGAGGTTTCCCTACAATTCCACGCTCAAAACTGCCAGAATATCTTTCACTGGCAATTTATCCTCATCCATCTTCTGCACCTGTGCCAACAGCTTCTTTGGAATATAGCGAGATCGCTTCACCAATCGCTTTCCGTCTTGCCAAAACTCATAGTGATACCAATACTGCTTGTACTCCTTGCCGTTGCGCTTTATAGGCTTGCAGTGAATCGATCCGCTACCTTCACCCTTTGTTCGCAAATTTTTACTAGGGGACAAATTTTTGCTAGGGCTTATGTCTGCATTGGAAGTATTTGGTTCGGCAGTGCGATCAAGTTCGGCAGTAGAAGTGCTGGAACTTTTGCTAGGGTTTATTTGTTTCTCCCCTAGTAAAACCAAAATTTCGCTCACGGGGCGCTTCTCGGCTTCGGCAGCCTTAATAAGACCTAGCAATTTTTGGGGAATATACTTGGTATGCTTCTTGCCGTCTAGTTTGTAGTGATAGTAAGCCTGTTGGTATTCAGTGCCATTCCTGACGACAGTACGATAGTAGATCGAACCGCTTCCCCCACCTTTTTTGCGTCGCCGTGACTTTTTGTCTTGGTGCGCGTTCCCTTGCGCCTTTCGTCGGCGCGGGGTCGCACCGCTACTAGGGGATAAATCTTTGCTAGGGTTTATCTCTGCATCTAGATTGTGCTGGACACTTAGATCGGGATAGACGTAGATTTTGGCAATGTTGACAGTAGAACCTTCTGCGGGGAGGTGGACTAAAAAGCGCTCGCCCAAATCCTGTCGAATAATACCCTTGAATTCTGGTTTTCCTGGCTGCTTGACTACACAGGGAATGGATAAACGCTTGCTGGGGTTAGATCGCTCCATTGACTATTAGTTACAGTTGTTTGGTTTCATTCTTCGACCCAACCTACTACCGCATCCACTTTAATCTGTTGGGCGACGCAAATTAATCTCAGCCCCCTAACCCCCAAGCCTGGGGGAACAAGTTAAAAATTTAACCCAGCATTTTAGCCTAGACGCGCTTACTACTAGCTTAGGAACAGATTGGCGATCGCATTTAGCAACATCCAGCATTAAAACTCCTCCTTGCCTGGTTCGGGTTCTAGATATCTCGGCTTGAGCTTCACTGCGAGTATTTGCCCTAGATAGTCGGTAATGATATCGAATTTGTCGTCGATAATAATCTGCGGGGTTAATTCTTGACGAGTAATGGGATCGCCTAGTAGCTCGTTGATTTCGGCGACGGACATTTGGCTGATGTGAGTTTTGCGATTGAGCTTTTGCCTGTCCTCCTGCTGCTGTTCGGCTTGGAGTTCGGCGGGTTCTACTTTTGGGATCGGTTTGGTATAGCCCAGGATATTCCTCTCCTCTAGTAATTCTCTTAGGCTGGGTTGGGGATGCTGATCGCTAGCTGATTCCTTCGGACTTGCTTCACAAACGCGATCGCCTTCAGTCCAAGGATCGGCAGTTGGATCTGGGACGGTCGAGTCTGGGGCGGGAAGTTCGGGAGATGGAGGAATAGAAGAGTCTTGGCTTTTTAGCTGGGGATTTTTAACAGCTTCAATCGCTATCTGAGTAGAGCCATTAACCGAACGAATTGTGTCCCCCGCAGCAGCAGCTTCCTCGATGGATGGTTCGATCCGTTCTCGCGTCCAGACAGGAGTATGGGGATTGCTGACCCCAAGGGCGCGATCGCGTTCGACCTGCTGGGAAACATTGACTACACTGCGCTTAAACTGCCCCCAGAATGCCGATGCCTGTCGTGGCTGGCTGAGAATGCGGAATACTTCGTTACGCGCCTGTTCGCTGGACTGGGTGTTGTTGCCCTTGATAATTTTTTCGGTTAGGTACTCGACGAACATAGGGTAGGGAACTCCAGGCTCGACTTCCCACTCTGGTTTAGTGGAAGACCCGATGGGCAAACCAGCAACAAAGTCATCCCAATAAGTATGAGGAATACCCGATCTTAGCTGGCGAATAATTACCTGCGCCAATCCCTGTGGGGAACGAGCGTTTGCGACGATGGGTAATGCCTGAATCAATGCCCGATAGAACCGTTTAAACTGTCCTTCGTCCTTCCAGGGGGCTGACTTCATCCGTTTACTGACAGACTTTGTACCACTAGCAGTTTTAACCTTGGGTCTAGCAACAGGCTGCTCGGCTTTTTTCTGTACAGGCAATCTATTAGTACTTATGTTTTGATTGACTTTTTCATCAAACTGCGGAACTTTTGCCTCTGGCGAGATCGTTGGAAGGTTGGCAGAATTAATTTCTTCAGTTTTCAGCGAATCAGAATAGCTATGACTTTTTTCTTGGTCAATTGGTTTTAAATTTTTACTCTCACAAGGGAGGGTAGGGTGGGATTTAATCTCTGGATAGTTTTCTATGGAAGTTAGATCTGTTTTGTTTTGAGACAAATCACAAAACTTAGTATCTGCGGAATCCTCAGAACTGAGGTTTGTGAAATCCTCAATACGGACGTTTTCAGTACTTTCAGCCCGATCGACCCCTTCTACGGCATCAATCAATTCCTGTAGCTTGTCGTAATTTACGCTGTAGTAATAGGTCTGGTTTTTGGGATGCCAGTAAGGATTATCGTGCTTGATTTGGTGGTGCTTGACGTAGAGCTTTTCCCGTCTGATTAAATCTTTGCTTAACAGAGAGGCGATCGCTTTGCGTAGTTTCCACTCCGTCAGACCCGCTAACACCTCACTCAACCATTCCCGTAGAGGCTTATAGAACCAGCGAATACCGTCGATGACCACGCCGTACTGAGCATAAGTCCAGTAATGAAGCTGCTGCAAGATACGCGCCTCGGCAACGTTGTCATTGAGGAGAATAATTAGGGAATTGGAGAAAACGTTAGTGTCGAACTTCGATTCGAGACTTTTTACTTTGAGAAGTGGAGCGTTGAGGATATCGGACTGCATTACTCAGCACCTCCAACGAAGTTTAAATTTCTTAAATGTTTTTTTTCACTTACTTGACAGTTAAAGGTTGATGGCTGTACTTCTGTTTCGATGGGGTTTACAGAAGTTTCTACAGCTTGAATAATCAACCAACTGGCAATATTTAGGGGAGATAACTTTTCCTTCGCTGGAGTTTGTGGCATAATCTAGATAAGCGAAAAAACTATATAGAAAGCCCCGCACCTATCTTTTTTAAGAAGGTACTGGCTTTTGGTTTAAGAGAGCAGTTGCGCACCGTCCAAAGTTTGCAACTGTTTTCTGCTTTATAGGGCAATTGTACGATCGATCGCGCAAATAAATCGAGGCAAAATCAAGATATCTTTAAGGAAGTTTATATTTCGTCCTATTTTCTCTTAACCTTCAGGATTTTGGGCAGATCTCATCTAACTTAACTGCCTTTACGCAGAGAGATATTATGCGAATTCGGAATTTTATTCATATTTCTTAACTAAAAACAAAAGTCAATTGGGCAAAAGATGGATTAACTTGTTGCTGTAGCTTAAGTTTTTCCGTAGTTATCCAGTTTAGGGAGGCGGAAATTGTAATCTAAATTACATGTGCTTTGGGCTACAAACAACATTAGTTTAGCCCATTCTGTTATTTAATACCAATAATTTTCTGCTTTAGCCTAATTAAATAAAGTTAACAATGAACAAAACCCCCCTTAATGTTGCTTTTGACAAGATGTTGAGGGATCTGAATATCAAAGCCAAGGATGTGTCCGAGATATCTCAGGTAAGCCCCTCGCGCCTCTCACAGTTTCGGAATGGGAACGGCGGAGACATTGGAGTACGCTCTTTGGATGCTTTACTCGATGCAGCACAATCTCTCAATCCTAGAGCCAAAGGTATCTTCGCCAACTATATTGCAGAGGTAAATTTAAAACTAGACCGCATGACCCTAGCGGAAAAAGGAAAATTGATTATTGCCTTGGGCAAATCGGTACAAACAGGTATTTCTACCGATTCTAAAACCGATTAAAGCGTTTAAATTAGGACAATTGTATCAAGCGACACGATGTAGTTGCGATCGCATCGGCAGTTTTGAGGTAGATGTTTTGTCTCACGTAAAACCATTGTCCCGCGTAACTAAACCGAATATTTCTCTGGAATTAGCTGTAGGCGGAAATAGAAGGTTCGTGCGACGAAGTGCAGCCTGTCGCTGAAACCTTTTATCAGTATGCTTTTCAGTCTCTCCGTTACTCTGATCAACTTCACCCCATTTTTTGACCGTTCGATAAGTTTTCCAAATGCATCTCGTTTAAGGCATTTGACAGGCAATTTTAAATCTGCATTAATCATGAACTTTGAATTAGATTGTCACCTGTTCTCCTATGCTGAATTTCAGCAACCAAGGGGAGATAAATGGTTAAACCAAATTGGGATACAGAAGAACTCATAGAAAATTGGACGCTATTACCCCAAGAGTTAGAACTGACCAAGAAAAAAGTAGGTGGCAATCAAATAGGTTTTGCACTTTTACTCAAGCATTTTCAACTGTTTGCCTCTTTCCCCGAAGATAAATCCTTCATCTCTCAAGTTGTTATCTCCTACATCGCCAATCAAGTAAATCTCCCAAAAAGTTCCTACTCTGATTACGATTGGCAGGGACGTTCGGCAAAAGTCTATCGCGTTGAAATTCGCCGTCTATTCAATTTTAGAGTGGCTTCCGTTCAAGACTCAGAGAAGATGGTAACTTGGCTCATTGAGGAAATATTACCCGACGAACAAAAAAATGAAGCTATTAAAGAACTTGTCTATCAAAGATTTAGAGAATTACAGCTAGAGCCACTAACCAAACCTCAAGTAGAACGCTTAATCAAAAGGGCAGTTGCTAACTACGAAACTGATTTTGCAGAGCAGACTCTCAATAAACTCACTCCAGAGATGACCGAACAGATTGACATTCTCCTCTCTACGGTCGAAACGGAAAATGATGAATCCTTTGAGCAATCAGACAGAAAGACTAAAATGTCAGACTTTGCCTTTCTCAAAACTGACCTATTAGACGACACTGTAGTAGTCGGGCTAAAAAAGTCGGTTGGCGTGTTGACCTAAAACAGCTAAAGACAGAGCTTT
>JBCBWB010000156.1:0-11183 GCA_039817275.1 Cyanobacteria bacterium J06648_1
CATAGACAAACTCGTTAGCCAATAATTGCTCAAAATAAGGTGGCGATACGAGCAGAGGCTCATCGGCAATATAACCATCAAATAATTCGGGATGTTTGCCCCGATAACGCTCTTGAAAAAATTCAACGATGCGATCGTAGTCTAGCTTTACCTCTTCGCGAGTTTTGTCCTGTGCCTCAAAATAACGATAGGTCAATTCTTGAGATGCTTCCCAATCATTATTCCAAATACCTTCAGATTTAAGGTTATCCAAATCTTCCATCGTCGGTCGCCAGCCGCCTTCTGTAAAGTGTTCTACGGTATCGGCGATCGCCTTGCGATAGGAATTACCCACGTCCCGAATCACCCCGTCAATATCGAAAATAAGAACTGCATTCATGTTCATCGCGCTTAGTGCAAGTTGGCTTTGTTATAAAGCTATCAGCTATTAGCTATTAGCTATTAGCTTTTGGCAAAGATATACAAAAATTAAGCCTAAAACTAGGATTGCAGAGGTGTTCATGATTTGAGTCGGGCGATCGCTTTGTGGTGTTGATGATGACTTAGTGTCATTAAAAGTAGCTAACATTACACTAGTTATTAGTTCATCTTTATTAAGCCAAACGATATTATTTCCATCAATATAAGGCAAAACATCATTAGTATTATTGTTAGTAATTTGTAAAACTTCAGTGCCGTTGCTGAAAAATATTTCGCTGCTTGGATTACCTCCATTTACCCAAACTGTATTATGTCCAGATATTTGAGGAGCATAATCTATTACATTGTTGTTGGTAAGCTGAATAGTTCCTTCTCCACCATGAAAAAATATTTCCTTATCACCATCAGAATCGTCAGCCTTCCAAACTATATTATTACCTGATATTTTAAGAGATGAGCCATACACGTCCTTACCTTTATTATCAAGCTTAATAGATTCTCTACCATTGTATAGAAATAGATTTCTTTCACTTTTCCAAATTACGTTTTTACCTGATATTTGAGGATCGTAATAATTTGTATCGCCACCAAAAATATCATTCATGATGCGACCAAGCTGAATAGTTTTCTTACTGTAATTAAAAAATGTCTTATTTTCTGGACTGGATAATTTATCTTGCCAAATATCTTTTTTGATCTTCACACTGGAAGAATAGTTTTTTGTTTTATCATTTCCAGAAATCTGAATAGTTTTTTCACTATCGTATAGAAATATTTGCTTTTTGCCTGTGGAATCTAAAGCAGTCCAAACTACATTATCTTCAGATATTTGAAAGCGGTATATGTGTTGATATAAGTTCTGAGAGACTTGAATAGTTTCTTCGCCGTTATAGAGAAACAACTCGGTTTTCTTATCAGGATCGTGAGTAGTCCATGCTACGTTATCTCCAAAAATCTTGGGCCATGTATTAGATGAATTTTCATTATTGAGTTGAATAATATTTTGTCCATCGTCAAGAAATATTGTCATTCCTTTGGTAGTGTCAACATTCCATACTATGTTATCTCCAGATATTTGAGGATATATATCATCCACACTATTGTCAGTAAGTTGAATAGTTTCTTTACCGTTATAAACAAATATTTCTCGATCTCCTTCAGAATCAACACCAGACCAAACTACCTTATCTCCAGATATTTGAGGATTTGATCCATCAGTGTTACTAATCTCAATAGTTTTGTTTCCGTTGTAGAAAAATATTTTGCTTTCATTAGCATTGCTATTTCTCCAAACTACATTTTTTCCAGATATTTGAGGTACAGAAACGCTGCCGTGAAATTTTCCTAGTTCAGTAATTGTAAATTGAGTCATTATTTACCAGTTCAAAGTTTACTATCTCACTGGTATAACATCACAAGTTGTCTTTTTCATGAACTATACGCAATCTACCTTGCTCATTTATCATTTACTATTGAACATCGAACATTTGGCTGATAGTTTTTTTAGCTACACCAAAAGAATTAAGACCAAGATTATTATCGTTGAAGAGGTAATTGTTTTGTAACTGGGATCTGTAAGCACAGATTGTTTAGTCTACTTAATTAATTTCAAATTGTACAATAAGTATAGTAAGTACAATAAATGAGTATGAAATTCATATCTTCAGCAGAAGACAAAGAAGATCTTGAGATAGCGGAATCTCGAATGAACGACCCTCAACAAGAAACAGTCGGTTTTGAAGAGTTTTTTAGTGATTTAGAGGCTTAATTTGGGTTCTTATACAATTAAATTTAATCGCCAATTTAAAAAATATTATTTGATAGCTATTAGCGATCGCCCATTAGTTTTTTCAAGAGATATATAGAAACTAAACCAAAAATGACGATCGCAGAGATGTTCATGATTTGAGTCGGGCGATCGACTGGTGGTATCGATGAGGATTTAATCTCCTCAATAGTAGCCAACATAACACTTGCTGAACTATTTTCATTAAAGTTTTGCCAGACAAATGCTAAAGCTTCGCTGTGCATATTTAAATCAAGATATTACCTTAAGTATTTGTACTTAGTTAAAAAGCAGGATGCTCCCAACCGAATCGCCTTTGTGCCTTTTCTCAACCAGTAAATTGAATGCGTGACAGCTTAACTGGGACTGGGCGATCGCTCTATTCAAAATCTGATTTTCCTTGAGCTACGGATGATGCTGCTTGAAAGAGTTGTACTGTTGCCGATCAATTCTTCCTGCTTCGTAGAGGGTATCGGTAATTTCAGAAATATTGAGAACAGAATAGGCATTGTAGCCATTATCCTTAAGACGATCTTTTACTCCCCCCTCATGATCGATAAAGACGACAATATCATCGATCTCCAAACCTGCTGATTTGAGTTTTTCTGCCCCTTCCATAACGCTTTTGCCACTAATTAAGATATCGTCAATCACCACTACCTTTTCTCCTGGGTTAAAGTTGCCCTCAATTAGCCGACGAGTACCGTGTGCCTTGACTTCCTTGCGGGGAAAAATCATCGGACGCTGGAGATTTAAAGCTAAGCCTGTGGCTGTGGGTAGTGCACCATAGGGAATACCCGCAATGCGATCAAATTCTAGCTGCTGCACAATATCACCATAGGCATCAAGCACCTGATTGAAAATATGAGGATTAGAGATGATTTTGCGCAAATCGATATAGTAGGAGAAAGTTGCCCCTGATGCCTGGACATATTCTCCAAATAGCAGGCAGCCAATATCGAACAGTTCGAGAATCAACGATTGATAGGGATGGGAGGTAAGTAAACAAACGTTGGGTGTCCAGATTTCGCAGCTAGCAGCCTGAGGGAGCTTTTGCTGGCGATAGGTATTGAGCTTACGATTTAAGTTTGCTACTTCTGGGGCAAGATTCTGCTGGGCTAGAAAGTCTTGGGGAATGGGAATTAGTAACCCGCCTCCCGTATTGTTTAAGCCGATCGCAATTAAGGATTCTAAATTATTTTTTTTACTCCAGAGACTACGCAGCAAAATAGTTCTTTCGGGTGCGATCGCTCTAATTTTACTCAATACATTGAGATTAGTTGTGCCGACTTCGAGATATAGCTGCTCGGGAGTTGCCCACGATTGGGACTCTTTGACTACCTGAAGATAGTATGGCTGTTCTAAATTAGGAAATCGCTGTAGCGTCTCTGCCTTCGGGTTTGATGTATGAGCTAGCACAAATACTGCTTTGTCAGCATAGACCAAAAAAGGTGCAGCATGATCCTGTCCTGCAAATGGAGTTAGGGTAACGGCATCTACCTGCCACTGTTCAAAAATTGTTCTGGCAAAGACGGTGCTGGTATTGAGATCGCTATGTTTAGCATCCAGGATGATCGGCATCGATGACGGAATTGCCCCTAAGATTCGTTCTAATAGCTGTAAGCCAGGAATGCCTAATGCCTGATAGAAACCCAAGGTAGGCTTGTAGGCACAGACGCGATCGCTCGTTGAGGAGATCGCCCACAACAACCAAGCCTCAATATTCTCCAGTAAACTACCTTCTCGGTGCCGATATTCAGCGGGCATCATCTCAGGATTGGGATCGAGTCCGACTATCAGTAAGCTGTTGTTTGAGGCGATCGCTTGGTCTAGTTTTTCCGTAAAGTTCATATTCAGTTATAAGAAGATAGTCAGCTAAATATGGAGAGATTTAGTACTGGTATACTTAACTCTAGGTTTTATATGAGTAAGAATCAAGAGATGAACAGCATTTAGTTCTAGCCTAGAGGATAGTAAATTAAGATTGACCGATTTTTCGGACTGTTCGGGCAGGAGTTTTTGAGCGGCTCAAAGGTATTGCTAGCCGCAATAGAGATTAGATTGTGTTTGGCGATCGCACTTTTTGACCCGTTGATATTTAAATTACGAATCAGCTTTAAACTTGCCCAAATATCAAAAAATTTAGTCGCTTTTGCTATTTATTTTGAAAAAGATCAAAAATTTGAGTATCTTGTTCGGGATGGTTCTTGCTCTGTGCTTTCTCTTGAGCCGACTGACTCTTGCCCCGATTCATAGTCCAGCCGAATCCCAGGTAATCAAGGGTATTTGGTTAAGCCACGTGGGTAACGCTTGGTTGACCTACACTACCCAAACTGACAATGCCTTTCATCAACTATCTCACCTCAATTACAACCGTGTCTACGTTGATGTCTATAACGATGGTACGACCTATCCCAGTAAATACGCGCCGCGTAACTATCTCTTGTCCGCACCGCTAACCAATCCTTTAAAACAGGCGATCGCTCAAGGTAAGCGTCAGGGATTAAAGGTATATGCTTGGTACGAACACGGCATGATGACCTTTCCCCAGGCGAAGTTAGCTATTCAGCATCCTGAATGGATTTTAACCACCAACGATAACGAGCGACTGATTGATAATCACTGGTGGCTTGATCCGACTAATGCCGAAGTGCAGGATTATTTTATTAATTTGTTGACCGAAGTTGCCCAAAATTATCCCGATCTCTATGGTATTCAGGTGGACGATCATTGGGGAATCCCCGTTCAGTTTGGCGATTATACTCAGGCGATGACGGAACTAACGACAAAGGTAGTCGCCGCCGTCAAAAAAATTAGACCAGATTTGGTCATGTCCCTTTCTCCAAATCCGCTAGGATTCTCGCGTAAAAAGTATGGTCAGGATTGGTTAACCTGGATCGATGCAGGTTTAATCGATGAATTAGTAATGCAGCTTTATCGTCCCACCACTGCGGAGGTAGCATTATCGATGGACAATTCTCTTTTAGCCCAAATTAGTAAAAATATTGATCTGGCGGTAGGCATATATGCAGGCGGATTACAGGGACAGAAACCCCTAGAAGAAATACAGCGACAGATATCAATAGTCAAAGAATACGGCTATGGTTATGCCTTATTTCCCTGGAAAACCTCTTTAGGCATACTACGATCAAACCACCGCCAGGAAAAAGAGCAATATCTAGAGGCAATTTAGTGATCGTTAATTTGCATCAGTGAAGATTGATCAAGAAGCAAAATGATAAATAGACTACCTTTAATCATGGATGCTGTTCAAATTCGCAACACCTATTCATATTTTTTGTGAATCCAAACTGTTCCTTTTTGGGTAATAATCTGGCTATGCTGAAACCAATTTAGCTCTTCAATAACGATACCTAGTTCAATATTTAGTTTTTGCGCTATTTCTTTAGCGGACAATCCTTCTACATGGGACTTAATTAGCCCCACAATGGAGTTGACCTGATTGATAAAGTTTCTAATCGCAGAAATTCTGATTGTCGTTTCTTCTGATTCACAAGTTTGAGCTGCTATTTCGACTATACTCCAGCCACTGCGATAGTATTCCAGAATACTAATGCCGTTTTTACTAATATTCTCGCGATCTTTTCTCGCTAATAATGCGGCTTTTTTGGCGCGATCGCTTTCTTTATTTGCTCCCATGATCGGAAAATTAATAATAGAATTTAGCAACTATCAATAATTCCTTTATAACCTCGGGTTTTATTTTTTGGGACAATTTCGATAATCGGTCAACAGATAACAGTCAACTCAGTAAGTTGTTGCTGGTCGCAAATAATTTAGTAATTAGTAATTAATAATTAGTAATTAGTGATCGGCGATCGACAATGAGTGAAGAGAAATATATATAATCAAACTTGTCCCGTGCGGTGTTTTTTATTCTCCATGACTGATATTCGACAATTAATTGCTCAAGAATTTTCTTTATCTCCCCGCAACGTCAACAACGCTCTAGATCTCTGGCTAGAGGGAGGAACAGTACCGTTTATTGCCCGCTATCGTAAGGAACAAACGGGTTCGTTAGATGAGGTACAGCTACGGGATATTTTTGAACGCTACACTTATTTGGATGAATTATTTAAGCGCAAGATCAAAATTATTGAGGAAATAAATTCTCAGGGAAAACTAACTACCGAACTAAAAGCAAAAATTACTGTTTGTCTGAACCGCACAGAATTAGAAGATTTGTATCTGCCATACAAACCTAAGCGACGCACCAGGGCAACGATCGCTAAGGAGAAGGGTCTAGAACCTCTAGCTGAATGGATTAAGCAGCAAAACAAGCCGCAGGTAGCTCAGGTGGATTTAGAGGCTGAAGCGAGTAAGTATTTGGATGAGGCGAAAGAAGTCAAAACGAATGAGCAGGCTTTAGCAGGAGCATCAGATATTTTGGCAGAACAGATAGCAGAAAATGCTGATATCAGAGCTTATTTGCGAGATTACTTTTTTAAACGAGGTTTGTTTACTTCGCAGATCAAGGGAGAACAACCTGAAGGAAGTACTAAATACGAGATGTATCGTAATTACAGCTACAGCGTGAGTAAGATTCCCTCCCACAATGTTCTAGCACTATATCGCGGAGAGGCAGAAGGAATTTTGAGTGTCGATATTTCTTTCGATGAGTCGGAGGTGATGAGCTATCTCGAACAGCGAAAAATTGGAACCAGAAACCGTAATTTAAGAAAATTCTACCAAGCAATGCTCAAGGATGCTTTTAATCGTCTCTTGAAACCGTCTCTGGTGCGAGAAGTAAGAAGCGATCGCAAGGAATATGCCGATCTAGAATCAATTCAGACTTTTGAGGCGAATCTACGCAATCTGCTGCTGGCATCTCCTGCGGGAAGAAAACCGACTTTGGCGATCGATCCTGGCTTTCGCACGGGATGTAAAGTGGTAGTGCTATCAGATACGGGCAAGTTTTTAAAATATCAGGCAATCTTCCCCCATACAGGAGCGGAAAAAAGAGCGCAGGCGGCTAAAATTTTGCAGGACTTGGTGAGGCAATATCAGATTGAATTAATTGCGATCGGTAACGGTACAGCCTCAAGGGAAACGGATCGGTTTGTGGGTGAAGTTTTACAGACGACTAAACAGCAGCCAATTAAAGTTATGGTGAATGAATCGGGGGCATCTATTTATTCGGCTAGTGATGTTGCCAGAGAGGAATTTCCCGATTTAGATCTGACTGTCAGGGGGGCGGTTAGCATTGGCAGAAGACTGCAAGATCCTCTGGCTGAATTAGTAAAAATAGATCCCAAATCCATTGGAGTCGGGCAATATCAACATGACGTAAATCAAAAATTGCTCAAACAAAAGCTCGAAGAAACTGTTGAGAGCTGCGTTAATTATGTCGGGGTAGATTTAAATACCGCTTCTAAAGAATTGCTGACATTTGTATCGGGAATATCAGGCACGATCGCCAATAATATTGTCGCTTATCGTAATGAACATGGTGCATTTAATAACCGCAAGCAGTTACTCAAAGTAGCCAAGCTGGGCAAAAAAACCTATGAGCAAGCGGCAGGGTTTCTACGGATTCGCGATGGCGATAACCCCTTAGATAATACCGCCGTTCACCCCGAAAGTTATCAGGTAATTAAAGAAATAGCCACTAGTTTAAAAGTGTCATTGGATCGCCTCAACCAAGCCAGCGATCGCCTTAAAAGTCTCGATCTCAAAGAATTTGTCCGAGACGGTGTTGGTTTACCTACTCTACGAGATGCGATCGCGGAATTAGAAAAGCCAGGACGAGATCCTAGAGAAAAGTTCCAATATGCCACTTTCAAGGACGGTATTGCCGAAATTAGCGATCTGCAAGAAGGCATGATGCTAGAAGGTGTGGTAACTAATGTGGTCAACTTTGGGGCGTTTGTCGATGTGGGAGTACATCAAGATGGCTTGGTACATATCTCTCAGCTATGCGATCGCTTTGTTTCCGACCCCAATGAAATAGTCAAGGTCGGAGAAGTGGTCAAAGTTCGAGTTTTAGAAGTGAATGAAAAATTAAAGCGGGTTGGCTTATCGATCAAACAGGCAACTTGAAAGAAGGCAAGTAGTCCTAAAGGATACCGCTTCGCATACAGGTAGTAAGTGAGTAGCAAGGCACTCTGAACACTTTAGTTATGAGTAAACATTTTTTGCTTCTTATTTGTATAGTAAATTCATCTAATTTGTGAAGTAAACAATTACTAATTACTACTCGGTATATTCACCCAAAAAATATTATGATGATCGAGACAAAGATACAAAAATTTTTATTAGCTCGATGGATAACCAATTGCTGTGGCACAACTTCTATCAGGAAGTAAACCAACCAGAGATAGACTTGGCACAGGCATCTCTCTATTTCGCCCAAGCAGAATATGCTGACTTAGATCCTCAGCAATATCTCAAGATTCTGGATACGATTGCTTCGGAAATCGAACTACTATTGCCAGCCGAACGCTATCCTCTAAAAGTTATTAAAACAATTAATCAGCATTTGTTTGATACCTTAGGATTTCGCGGTAATAAACATAATTATTACGATCCAGACAACAGCTTTTTGCATCAGGTACTCGAACGCAAATTAGGCATCCCCATCAGCTTATCGGTAGTGTATTTGGCGATCGCCCAACGGTTAAACTTCCCCATGGTGGGAGTGGGTATGCCAGGGCATTTTCTGATCCGTCCAGAGTTTGAAGAAGCGGGGATCTTTGTCGATCCGTTTAATCGTGGCGAAATCCTCTTTGAAGCTGACTGTCAAAAGAGACTAGACGAAAATTATCAGCAGCAGGTAAAGCTCGACCCAAGCTGGCTAGCACCCGTTAGTAACAAGCAAATCCTCGCCAGGATGCTCAATAACCTCAAGTTTATCTATCTCCACCGTCGTGAAATAGATAAGGCACTGTCTACTATGAGCGCCATTCTCCAGCTTCAGCCCGAAAAAACAGCTGAAATTCGCGATCGCGGTTTGCTTTACTATCAGCTCAATCGTTGGGATGAAGCCATTTTGGATTTAGAATATTACCTCAAAGTCGATCCTAATAGTAATGATGCGCCCATGATCGAGATCTTGCTCAAGAAGATGAATCGGGTATCTTAAATAATCATGCAAAATTAATTTCCTAATTGAGTTTGGGGAAAGGTAAAGGGGAAAAGGGAAAAGATCGATGGCAATGTGTAATTAATTCTGCTTAGGTACTTAATAGACAGTCTTGACAGACGATAGATAGTAAGTGATAAGTAATAGGTTCTAGGATATATTTAGATATTTAACTAAGTATTGATTCAAAGTTCAGCTTGAACCTAAAATTTGCCTAAATGTATATCAGCGTTGTTATTCCGACCTACAATCGTTTACCCATCCTGCAAAAGTCTCTTCTGGCTTTAGAGCAGCAGGTATTGAGTGACGCTAAAATTGCGGGCTATGAGATTGTCTTGGTAGATGATGGTTCGAGCGATCGCACGTTAGTTTGGTTAGCAGAAAACCAGCCTAAATTGCCCCACGTAAAAGTAATCGAACAGAATCATCAGGGAGCCGCCGCCGCTAGGAATTTGGGGGTAAAATATGCCGCTGGCGACACGATAATTTTTATTGATAGTGATTTGGTTGTTACCGAGACTTTTTTGCAGTCTCATGCAGATGCCTTGGTTAAAAATGAACGGGAGTTAAATAGCGATCGCCTGTTTACCTATGGCGCGGTAATTAATACTAATAACTTTGAAGATCCTACTGCTGAACCTTATAAAATCACCGACTTTTCCGCTGCCTATTTCGCGACGGGAAATGTGGCGATCGCGCGTAAATGGTTAGAAGAAGCGGGCTTATTTGATACTGGTTTCCAACTCTATGGTTGGGAAGATTTGGAGCTAGGAGTAAGACTGAAAAAATTAGATTTGAAGCTAATTAAATGCCCTCAAGCTGTCGGTTATCACTGGCATCCTGCTTTTAATTTAGAGCAAATTCCCCAGATGATCGAGCGGGAAATAGAAAGAGGAAAAATGGGGGTTGTCTTTTATGAAAAACATCCTACTTTTGATGTCAAAATGATGATCCAAATGACATTACTACACCGCATATTATGGGGTATTTTATCTGTCGGCGGAACCTTAAACGAACGCACCTTACAGCCAGTCTTAAAGTGGCTGATAAACCGTGGCAAACCGCAGCTTGCCGAACAGGTAGCACGGATATTTCTCAACTGGTATAACGTCCAGGGTGTCTACGCTGCCTATAACAGGAGCAGTCTGAACACGAACAATTAACCATGAACAATTAACTTCAGCGTAGATAATAATCGAGGATCGGACAATCTGGGTTCAAATAACAGAGACAGAGATTTGAAGTGGTTGGAAGCGATATAATTTTAAGAGATATTAAAAGATTTATATAAATCGCTCTTGAATGAATATTCTTACCAATCTTCTTTTTCCTAAATCTAAGCAGAAATCCGATGCCGACACAGCCAATGGACTACCCTCACTCAATCGCAATCCTCGCGGGATCCAAATCAAGTCTGCACCTGAGATAGACAAGATGCGTCGTTCGGGCAACATTGTTGCCACGGTATTAAAGGAGATTCAAGAGATAACGAAGCCAGGTATGACCACTGCTGACTTAGATGAATATGCCGAACAGCGGATTAGGGAAATGGGTGCGACTCCTAGCTTTAAAGGGTACTATGGCTTCCCTGCTTCTATTTGCGCCAGTGTTAATAACGAAGTGGTACACGGGATTCCTAACGCAAAAAAAACATTGCGTCGGGGAGATGTTTTAAAAGTCGATACAGGGGCTTTCTGTGATGGTTTTCATGGTGATTCTTGTATTACTATCGCCGTGGGCAACAAGGTGTCGAAAGACGCAGCCAAGCTGATCCAGATAGCCGAAGAAGCTCTGTATACCGGAATCGAACAGGTAAAAGAAGGCGCACACTTATTAGCTATAGCTGGCGCAGTGGAAGATCATGTAAAAGCCCAT
>JBCBWB010000157.1:0-11111 GCA_039817275.1 Cyanobacteria bacterium J06648_1
TTGATTGCTTTTTGGGCGGGGGGAATGTTGCTCTTTGAAGTAGCGCATTATAACCCCGATCTGCCGATGTTTAGACAGGGCTGTTTGTTAATGCCCCATATTGCCACTTTAGGCTTTGGTGTGGGTCATGGCGGAGAAGTTATCAGTCTATTTCCCTTCATAGCGATCGCCGTAATCCATCTAATCGGTTCGGCTGTTTTAGGCTTTGGCGGACTATATCATTCTCTGCGAGGTCCTAGTAAATTATCTGGCTTCTATGATTTTGACTGGGCTGACAAAGATAAGATTACCGATATCCTGGGCTACAACCTAATTGCTTTAGGCATAGGTGCATTGCTTTTAGTCTGTAAAGCCATGTTCTGGGGCGGTATTTATGATACTTGGCTACCTGGAGGTGGCGATGTCCGTCTGGTGACAAATCCAACTCTCGATCCTAGAGTTATCTTTGGTTACTTTTTCCGTAGTCCTTTGGGCGGAGGTGGTTGGCTGGTGAGCGTCGATAACCTAGAAGACATCATCGGCGGTCATATCTGGATGGGCAGTATCTTAATTGCTGGCGGTATCTGGCACATTCTGACCGTACCTTTTAAATGGACTGACAAAGTATTTATCTGGTCGGGAGAAGCCTATCTTTCTCAAAGTTTGGGCAATATAGCGGGACAGGCATTTATTGCAGCCATGTTTATTTGGTTCAATAATACCGCCTACCCCAGTGAGTTTTATGGTCCTACTACTGCCGAATCATCTCAGGCTCAATCATTAGTATTTCTGAACCGCGACCAAGATTTAGGGGTCAATATTGGTACTACTCAAGGACCAGTAGGTTTGGGTAAATACTTAATGCGATCGCCGACAGGAGAAATTATCTTTGGTGGCGAAACCATGCGCTTTTGGGACTTTCGTGGTCCCTGGCTAGAACCACTACGGGGAGACAACGGCTTAGACCTCGATAAGCTACGCAACGATATTCAACCCTGGCAACTCCGTCGCGCTGCTGACTACATGACTCAATCCCCAATGGGTTCAATTAATTCTGTGTCTGGTTTAGCAACTGAACCCAACGGCTTTAACTATTTATCTCTCCGTACCTGGATGACTGGTTCGCATATTATTCTGGCTTTCTTCTTCCTTGTGGGTCATTGGTGGCACGCAGGTAGGGCTAGAGCGCAGGCTGCTGGCTTTGAGCGAGGACTCGATCGCAAAGATGAACCCGTTTTATCGATGGGAGACATTGATTAGTCTGCTAGTGGTTGTTGTTGAATGGTGTGGCAAAAGTAGCAAGTAACAAGTAGCAAGTAACAAGTAGCAAGTAGCAAGTAAAGAGTTTTATAGCCTTGTAGGTTGGGTTAAGAAACATTTCTCAAATGCTCGTTGAAAGAAGAAAAACGTAACCCAACAAAATTTATCAATTGATTAAAAAATGGAGATTAAAAAATGCAGAATTTTCAGAAGACTTTAAATAGTGTACCCCTCATGCTGACTGTGACTTTGATTATAGCTATGGCAACCCTAATGTTTTTAAGCTATTTCCTCACAATTGTTCCCAGCTAAATCAATGATTCCGCCCCCTAAATCCCCCAAGTTTGGGGGACTTGAAGTTATCTTTACTCCCCCAAACTTGGGGGCTGGGGGGCATCTAAAAACTAATAACTAACGACTAACAACTAACGACTAACAACCATCTGTTCAAAATGACTATCGCAATCAATACCCCACAATCAAATATCGGCTGGTTTAAAGGAGTTGATGACTGGCTCAAGCGCGATCGCTTTGTGTTTATCGGCTGGTCGGGATTATTACTCTTTCCCTGTGCTTATTTATCCCTTGGCGCGTGGTTTACGGGAACTACCTTTGTCAGTGCTTGGTACACTCACGGGTTAGTCAGTTCCTATATCGAAGGATGCAATGTGCTGACTGCGGCGGTGTCTACTCCTGCTGACAGTATGGGTCATTCTCTACTATTCCTTTGGGGTCCCGAAGCTGGTTGGAGCTTTACCCGCTGGTGTCAGATAGGTGGTTTATGGAATTTTACCGCTTTTCATGGAGCGATCGGGCTGATTGGCTTTATGCTGCGACAGATTGAAATTGCCAGGCTGATTGGGATACGTCCTTATAATGCGATCGCTTTCTCCGCCCCGATAGCTGTCTTTGTCTCTGTCTTTTTGGTTTATCCTTTAGGTCAATCAAGCTGGTTCTTTGCTCCTAGCCTGGGCATAGGTGGAATCTTTAGATTTGTGCTTTTCTTTCAGGGTTTTCACAACTATACTCTCAATCCCTTTCATATGATGGGGGTAGCGGGCGTTCTTGGTGGAGCTTTGCTTTGTGCCATACACGGGGCAACGGTGCAAAATACCTTATTTAGAGATGCCCAAGACTTTAATACCTTTGGCGCATTTAGTCCGACTCAAGAGGAAGAAACCTATTCGATGGTAACGGCTAATCGCTTTTGGTCACAGATTTTCGGCGTAGCTTTTTCTAACAAACGTTGGCTACACTTCTTTATGTTATTTGTGCCTGTAACGGGATTATGGATGAGCGCGATCGGTATGGTGGGCTTGGCTTTCAATCTGCGGGCTTATGATTTTGTATCTCAAGAATTACGGGCAGCAGCAGACCCTGGTTTTGAGACTTTCTATACCAAGAATATTCTGCTTAATGAAGGCTTGCGGGCTTGGATGGCACCGCAAGATCAAATTCATGAGGGATTTCAGTTCCCCGATGAGGTCTTGCCACGAGGTAATGCCGAATAACTTTAGATATTTGTGTGGTGTTTTAAGTGAAATGGTGAGGACTAAGTAAAAAGTAAGAAGTAGCTAGAGATAAATAAATGGAAAATGCTTTGGACGGTGCAATTGTTCTGATTATCATACTATCAATGTCTTTCCTCGCTATCGTAGCTGTTTTCTCTGCATTCTTAGTTCTTTCTACTATTCCCAAACGCGATCGCGATCAATAACTAATGACTAATGACTAATGACTAATGACTAACAACTAACAATTAGAGGTTCTAAAATGTCTAATCTCTTCAAATACAAAATCGATTTTGATAATGACTCTACCCAAGAAGAGAGTCACGAATCAAGTCCATCCGAGAGCTTTCCTAATCTCGCTCTTATTTTGGTTGGCACTATTATCTTCTCCTTCTTTTCAAGCATAGTAATGGTTTTGGACTACTGTTTTCCTGGTTCTCTCGACGGTACGTATCTAAAACTTTTTTTCTAAGATTCACTTGATTTTAAGGTAGGTAAATTCTTTCTTAAAACCAACAACTAATAACTAACAAAGGCGCATAGTTCGCCGCATGTACTAACAACTAACGACTAACAACTAACGACTAACAACTAACTATTACAGGAGATAACCAATGGGCTTACCTTGGTATCGCGTCCATACGTCAGTTTTCAACGATCCTGGGCGATTAATATCTGTTCACATAATGCACAATGCCCTCTGTGCGGGCTTTGCTGGTTCGATGCTATTGTTTGAACTGGCTTTATATGACCCTAGTGACGCTGTCCTCAATCCGATGTGGCGACAGGGTTGCTTTTTAATGCCTTTTGCCGCTCGCTTGGGGGTAACAAATTCTTGGCAGGGTTGGAGTATAACGGGGGAAACCTTCGCCGACCCTGGTTTCTGGACTTTTGAAACCGTGGCGATCGCTCATATTATTTTTTCAGGATTTTCCTTTTTAGCAGCCTGTTGGCATTGGGTTAACTGGGATTTGGTTACTTTCTTCGATGAAGATGGCAAACCCACCTTAGATTTACCCCGAATATTTGGCATACATCTTTTACTTGCTGGTTTACTCTGCTTTGGTTTTGGTGCTTTCCATCTCACGGGTATCTTTGGTCCTGGGATGTGGGTGTCCGATCCTTATGGACTGAATGGACACATGCAAAACGTTGCACCTCTCTGGGATGCGAGGGGATTCGATCCTTATAATCCTGGGGGCGTAGTAGCGCATCATATTGCAGCAGGAGTTGTGGGTATTATTGGCGGACTATTTCACATCGCTGTACGTCCTTCCGAAGAACTATATAAACTGCTGCGGATGGGTAATATCGAAGGAGCGTTAGCCAGTGGTTTAGCAGTATTCTTTTTTGCAGGTGCGATCGCCAGTGCTTCGATGTGGTACGGAACGGCTACTACTCCCGTAGAACTCTGGGGACCCACCCGTTTCCAGTGGGACAAAGGTTACTATCAACAAGAAATTGCTCGCCGAGTCGAGGATAATTTAGCAGCAGGGGATAGCTTATCTCAGGCTTGGTCGAGAATTCCCGAAAAGCTGGCGTTCTATGACTATATTGGCAACAATCCCGCTAAGGGTGGTCTATTCCGCTATGGTCGGATGGTTGACGGTGATGGCTTACCTCTGGCTTGGCTCGGTCATCCTATCTTTGAAGATGGTGCGGGGAGAGAGCTAACCGTTAGACGGATGAATAGCTTTTTTGAGACTTTCCCTACTGTTTTAACTGACGAGGATAATATCGTTCGTGCGGATATTCCCTTCCGTAGAGCCGAGGCAGAAAATAGCTTTGAGCAAACAGGAGTTACCGTTAGTTTTTACGGTGGGCTGTTAGACGGTCAAATCTTTACCAATCCCGTAGATGTAAAAAAATATGCTCGTCAAGCAGTACTGGGAGAGGGGTTTGAATTCGATACCCAAACCTACGATTCTGATGGCGTATTCCGTACTAGTAATCGTGGTTTCTTTGCCTATTTCCACGCCTGTTTTGCCCTACTTTGGTTCTTTGGTCATATCTGGCATGGCACTCGCTCCTTGTTTAGCGATGTCTTTGCAGGTGTCGATATAGATTTAGAGGAACAGGTCGAATTTGGTGTGTGGTCGAAAGTTGGCGATGTTACCAGCCGTAAACAGCCAAAATCATTGGCAATTAAAAGTCAAGTTGAGTAGAAATCTACTAACAACTAACAACATGCGTAGCGGTATCCCTTTAGGGACTAACAACTAATGACACAATCACAACCTCGACAGTTCCTTCAACGCGGGGAACCACAGCCTCCTTCGGAGGCAGATCGTCGTCAAACGACGACTGGAACGCAAAGCGTCCGTCAACGGACTGTCTCGCAATACGCCTCAAAAAAAACTGCCCCTCTACAGTACATCTTTAAATCGATTAATTCCGAAGCAGGAAAGGTTACTCGTGGTTGGGGAACAACACCGCTGATGGTAGGAATCATATCTTTGTTTGGTCTATTCCTACTCATTATGGTTCAAATTGCTAATTCATCAATTCTGCTTCAGGGTATGAACATCGATTGGACGAGCCTCAAATATTAACCTCTAACAATTTATCAAACCTATGCCACCAATATATTTTGCTTACGGTGAAGGGCAATTTGCCAGCACTGCTACAGGAGTAGCCTCTGGGTTGCTAGTACTGGGTTTACTCTTAACGCTTTTTGGAGTTTATGCCAGTAAGACCTATCCAGACGCTCGTTAAAAACAAGTTTTACAAACATCTAAATAAACAAACTAAAAATCAGGAGAAAAATCATGAGTATGGTAGCTGAATTGATTCTTAATGCCGATAGTGAAGCTCGTTACCTCGGTCCCAAAGAAATTAATATCTTTCAGAATTTTCTCAGCAGTGGAGAAAAACGCATGAGAATCGCTAGATTCTTAGCCGAAAACGAAGAGAGAATTGTGCAAAACGGCACTAACAAATTCTGGGAACGTTGTCCTGTAACACCTAGCAATAGCGGTGTTGAAAGAAAAACTAATTCCTGTATGCGCGATCAGGGATGGTATGTGCGCCTGATTGCCTATTCAGTCATGGCGGGTAGTGAAAAACCTCTAGAAGAAATTGGCACTATCGGCATTAAGGAAATGTACAACTCTTTAGAAATACCGATTCGCAATATTGCTGAATGTATGCAGTGTCTTAAAGAAGAAGCTGTATCGATGATGAATGAAGAAGATGCTGCTGAGGTTGCGCCTTATTTTGACTTCATTATTCAATCGCTTTCGTAATTGGTAGGGGCGAACCGCCGTTCGCCCTTACGGTAATTGTTCATAAAACATCATAAATACTAAGAGATAAAATCATGCAAGACCTTATTACTTCGACAATCAATACTTTTGACGTTCGCGCTCAGTATCCAGATAGTGATGCCATGAGCAAACTGGAAGAATATTTTAAAAGTGGCAATCTGCGGGCGAAAGCTTCTTTGGCTATTAGTGCTAATGCTAAATCAATTATTACTAAAGCAGTAGCCAAGTCTTTGATGTATACCGATATTACTGCTCCTGGGGGCAATATGTATACCTGTCGTCGCTATGCAGCCTGTATCCGCGATTTGGAATACTTCTTACGCTATGCCACCTACGCTATGTTGGCTGGAGATCCTTCAATTCTTGAAGAACGCATTCTCAATGGCTTGCGGGAGACATATAACTCTTTGGGAGTTCCTATTGGCGGAACTATACGAGCAGTTCAAGCAATGAAGGAAGTCACTGCCGATTTGGTCGGTACTGAGGCTGGCAAAGAAATGGGCGTTTATTTTGACTACATCTGTTCGGGTCTGAGTTGAACATTTGTAGGGGCGAACAGCCGTTCGCCCTACGTTTCCATTTTTAAAATAAAACAATAATCATGAGTATTATCACCCGTTCTATTAAGATTGCCGATCGCGAAGCACGCTATCTAAATTTGGGAGAATTAAAAACTATTGAGAATTTCTACCAGAGTGGACAGGATCGCCTACGTCTGTCTCAAATTTTAGTGGCAAATGAAGCTGAAATTATTAATCGAGGTAGTCAGAGATTTTGGTCGCGATATCCTAATACTCCTAGCAATACTGGCAATCCAACCTTCAGAGCTTCCTGTATGCGGGATCAGAGTTGGTATTTGCGCTTAATAAGCTATGCGATCGCTTTAGGAGACACCGAACCAATCGAAAAAACTGGCATTAAAGGCGTAAAGGAGATGTACGAGTCTCTAGAAATTCCTCTCAAAAATTTAGCTGAATGTACGCGCTGTTTGAAAGAAGTAACAACAGAAATGCTCAGTCTCGAAGATGCTGCTGCGATCGCGCCTTATTTTGACTACATCATTCAAGGATTTGAACAGTAAACAGTAAACAGTGAACAGTAATAAATAAATAATTTAAAAAGGTCAAATAAATGAACGTTAATACAGGTGGGGGAAGTCCCGTTGTTAATCCCCAAAGATTTCAAACTACGCCTCTTTCCGTAATATCTCAAGCGGAACAGCGCGATCGCTATGCAAAACAGAGCGAACTAAATCGGCTAGCCAGCTATTTTGATTCTGGGGCAAAATTACTAGAAATTGTCGAGACTATCAACCAGAATGCCGATGCTATTGTCGCTGCGGGTGGCGATCGCATTTTCTTTGGCGGTAATTCCATAGATTATCTAGAAAAGCCGAAAGATAAGGTCGATTTACCTGGTTATGTTAGACCCATGACCGTTTCTAAGGCTGCCGTTGCCAAAGCAAACGCCGTTCAAAATAAAAATCGAGTCAAGGCTGACTCGGAAGTTGAGATTTTTCCTAAAGTTAAGACTTTCCCTGAATTTCCCTCTTTAATAAAAGGTCGCACTTTTAACTTTGTCGAACTATTTATGGAAGCAGTTTATCGACTCCAGGCAACGGGTAAAGAACCATTACCAGGAGGTTTTAAACCGATTAACATCGCTCGTTATGGCGAGAAAAGAATGAAGCGATCGATGCGGGACTTGGATTGGTTTTTACGTTATGTTACTTTTGCGATCGTGGCTGACGATCCGAGTATTTTGGTCGTAAACGCGAGAGGCTTACGGGGTGTGATTCCTGAAGATGTCACCGTAGCTACTATTGTGGCGCTTAAAGAAATGTGCTGGAAAGCTTTAAGCTATTTTCCCGATGATGAAGTAGCTCAAGATACGGTCAAGTATTACTTCAATGTTCTAATTCAAGAATACGAAGTTGAAAAGCCTGCTGCAAAACTGCGGGAAGGAGTATCTAACGACCAACAGGGATTGGAACTACCTCAAAGCTATTATTTGGCTGCCGAGTCGCGATCGCGATATGTGATGAAATCCAACATATCGGCATCTGAAAAACAGACTGTAATTAAAGCAGCTTACCGACAGGTGTTCGGCTGCGACATTGAACGTGCTTACGGTATAAGTTTTAAAGATTTGGAGTCCCAGGTTACGGGTGGCAACATCTCCACCAAAGAGTTTATCCGCAGGTTAGGTAAAACCCGTCTTTATCGCCGTTTGTTTTATGAACCCTACAATATTTCTAGAGTTGTGGAACTGGCGTTTCGTAACTTTTTAGGTCGGGGTATCAGTTCGATGGAAGAGTTCCAAGCCTATTTTGAACTTATTTCTTGTAGCGGTTTGCAGAGTTTAATTAATACCTTATTAGATTCTGAAGAATACGCCGATTATTTTGGCGAAGAAACCGTTCCCTATCTGCGGGGTTTGGGAGAAGAAGCGCAGGAATGCCGTAATTGGGGAGCGCAGCTAAACCTATTTAAATATAGTGCTTCAGCGCGTAAAGTACCTCAGTTTGTGACTATGTTTGGCAACTATAAACAGCCTTTACCCAATCAACATCCATACGGTGTGGGTAACGATCCAATTGAAACTCAGTTTGGCGTAGTTTTTCCGAGTGAAACCCACAACACTTATGCCCAACCCGCAGCCTTTGGCAAAGACCATCATCGCTTGCTAATTCACTCTAATTCCAATAGTCAAAATGTAACTAATCGTCCTTCAGTTTTGAAGCTGGACTGTGTTGATAACGAGCATCGGCAGCAAAATGTTAACCTCTCCAAGCATTCTGTCGAAGCAATTATTAGAGCCTCCTACCGCCAAGTTTTGGGCTGCGAACCTTTTTCTGGTCAACATATATCCGTAGCCGAAACTAAGCTAAGAAATGGTGATCTTAGCGTTCGTGAATTCGTCCGCCAATTGGCTAAATCTAAATGGTTTCGTAATTTGTACTGGGATAATCTCTATATTACTAAAGCGATCGAGTCGATCCATCGGCGTTTGTTAGGTCGTCCTACATACGGTCGTGAGGAAATGAACCAGTACTACGATCTTTGCTCCAAACAAGGCTTTTACGCTTTAGTCGATCGCATTTTAGACAGCGATGAATATTTAGAAACTTTTGGCGAAGATACTGTCCCTTACGAACGTTATCTGACTCCTAGAGGCTGGGCAATGCGATCGCATAATCAACCAGTTGATTGGTCGCAGGCTCAATTAAACCGTCAGCACACGGCGGGGGAAGTGGTTGCTCAAAGAATTAGAGAAGACAGCGATCGTATCGCTAGATTAGCATCACCAAGTAACGGTCATGCTACCGACAGACCAATTTCCAACATCAAAGAAATCAAAGTCAAAGAAATTGAAGTAAAAAAAGAAGCGACCACTTCAGACGATAATCAAGCTGTTGTCTCCGATTCCAACCTCGAACCCACCGAAGAACTAAAGCTAATAGCTGATAGCTAAAAGCTAAAAACTAGTAAACCTTCAACGAAGCTAATTTATACCAAGTGTTATGAGTATAGTCAAACAACTGATTCTTAATGCCGATGAGGAAATTCGTTATCCTACCCTAAGCGAAATTCACTCCCTACAAAACTTTTGCCAAACAGGAACAAACAGAATTAGGATTGCTAGAATTCTTGCCGATAATGAAACTAGGCTAGTGCAAAGGGGTTCGCGTAAATTTTGGAAAAAACGTCCCATCACTCCCAGCAATAGCGGGAACCTGAGAAAAACCAACTCTTGTCAACGCGATCAGGGTTGGTATGTTCGTCTAATTGCCTACTGTGTTTTAGCTGGCAACAATCAGCCTTTGGATGAAATTGGCATCGTCGGTATGAGGGAAATGTATCAATCTCTAGGAATTCCTTTAGGGAACTGGGTTGAAGCTCTAATTTGTCTGAAAGAAGAGGCGATCGCTTTATTTAATGAAGAAGATGCCGCCGAGGTCATTCCCTATTTTGACCATATTATTCAAGCCCTGATTAATCCTGGTCCTCCCTATCGAGTGAATAATGGTTCGATGGAGTATTGATTTTGGCAACACCAGACGATGTAGAACATTAAAGTCAATCGATACAAAAGACAAACAATTTCAGGCGTTGCAACGCCCAACGCGATCAATTGATACACAAAGCTTTATGCGGTTGAGGGAAAAATTTGATTTTTGATTGGTAACGACTAATCGAAAAATATTAGACTGAATTTAAAAAGCTTAGAACATATTGCCTTTAAGTGTAAACTTTGAGATTAAGTGGGCTCTTGCACGCTTTTAGTGAATCTTAAGAACGGGCGATCGCTAGCGACCAACTTCAGAAGCAAATAATATTCATTTAGGCTTAGAGCTAACTCCTAAAGTAAATATTAAAGAGCAAATCGGCGAATCATTAAACGAATCAGCGAACTGTAAATCATTGCCTCACTGTTTTCAACATGCGTCTCATAATCCTTACTGAGACGACGATATCGGTTTAGCCAACTAAAAGTACGCTCGACCATCCAGCGTTTCGGGCAGCGCGTAGCGCAGATCGTCGTCGCAGCCGCTTTGCGGCAGACCGCCCTGGCGGGCTAGAAGCCTTTGGCTTCGCACGACTGGAACGCGAATGCATTCGCATCTCAAAAGTTTTGCCAATACGCTTGATTACTTCAACGCTAGCTCCGCAAATTTGTCTTACAACTCGCGCAAAATTTTGACCTGAATAACCACCGCAGCGCGTCTGCGCAGATCGTCGTCTTTGACGACTGGCGAATCTTCGATTCGCGCACCCAAATAACCTCAGTCTCTGAAAGCTCTTTTTGATATTCTAAGATGACCATTGCTATCCCTAATCTTTCTGGGGTATTGCCTTCAGTAACAAGCACTCGACTATTAAACCTTGCGAGTCTACAACTAGATGGCGTTTTCTGCCTTTGACTTTCTTCCCACCGTCATATCCGTAGACCTCCCCCTGCTTGGTGCGCGTTCCCTTGCGCCTTACGTCGGCGCGGGGTCGCATCCGCTTTTTTTTGTCGTTTCTACTGATTGTGGCGAAGGCAAAGCCTTCTAGCCGCCGCAAGCGGCTGCTGCGCGTATGCGCTGCGCGAT
>JBCBWB010000158.1:0-10984 GCA_039817275.1 Cyanobacteria bacterium J06648_1
TCTTGGTAATCTTAGCCTTTACAGAATTACTATAGTTAAATATGTAAAGTTTTGTCGCTAGATTCAACATTTCTGGGCTAAAAGGTATTCTTTCTTTATAGGAATAAACATCTTATTCGTACATTATTTACTCTATTCATTTAATGCAATCATCCTATTTTCCCACATCTAAGAAATCAAAAAATCACTCACTACATTATTAGAATCATTTCAGCTAAATTTAAGCTTGAAAGTGTTTACTAAAATCAATCACTTTTAACAATTATAATTATTCTTTTTACGGCATCAAAAATCATGTTTAGAAACAAATCGCTTACCGTAGGAATCATAGCTTTTACGGGTTTATTATTCTTAGTTAACCATGCTTATAATTCCAACAAACAAGTAAATAATGTGGCAAATGCTTCAGTTGAAGTTGACATTGCTCAAGCTGATAGTCCAAGTATTCGTTTTTTCGAGGATGACAATGGTTTGGCTATTCGTGGTACTGACCCAGTAGCCTATTTTACCCAAGGAAGTCCTGCTGCCGGCAAGCCAGAGTTTTCCCATGATTGGAGTGGGGCAACTTGGCTATTTGCCAATGAAGAACATCGAGATTTGTTTGCTGCTAATCCCGAACAATACGCTCCTCAGTATGGTGGTTTCTGTGCTTGGGCTGTGAGTCAAGGCTATACGGCTCCAATTGATCCTCAAGCCTGGAAAATCGTGGATGACAAGCTTTATCTTAACTTCAATGAAGACATTCAAGGTCGTTGGGAAAAGGATATTCCAGGCAATATCCAGAAAGCAGATTCCAATTGGCCAGAAGTCTTGTAAAGATATTTTAGAACAGGACTTAAGAATGTTTTCTGGTAGGAGCATTTCAGATGCTTCTCTCAACTTTACCTTTGCTCATCATTTGATTAGTAATCAGTAATCAATCAAGTCTCCCATTTTTTACCTTGGATAAATAGCTCGGTCGCATCTTTCTGCGCCAACGGTTTGGCAAAGAAATAACCTTGACCGTATTCGCAGTTAAACTGATGCAGAGTATCTTGCTCTTCTCTAATTTCGATCCCTTCGGCAATCACGTTCATCCCCAATCTGTGTGCCAAGATGACGATAGTATTCACTATATCTTGGTTTTTTACCCCCTGACTCATATTACTCACAAAAGATCGATCAATCTTGAGGGTATCAGTGGGAAAACGATGCAGATAGCTAAATGAAGAAAAACCTGTACCAAAATCATCCATACTAATTTTAATATCCAGCTTTTTGAGTTCGTGAAGTAATTCAATCGTACTTTCCACATCATCCATCACCATACTTTCGGTAATTTCTAGTTTGAGATTTGCACCTGGCAATTCTGTCATAATCAGAGTTTCTTGGACTTGAGCAATCAAGTCTGCTTGAGCAAACTGTCTGCTAGAGAGGTTAACGCTCATCACTACTGATTCTGCTTGAGGAAACTTTTCGCGCCACTGCTGCATTTGCTTACAAGCAGAAGTCAAAATCCAAGTACCCATCGGTACGATCAAGCCTGTTTCTTCAGCCACGGGAATAAAAGCCCCTGGAGAGACAAAGCCACGAGTGGGAGACTGCCAGCGTACTAAAGCTTCAAATCCTGTCAAAATACCTGTTTTGAGGCAAACGATTGGTTGATAGAACAGCTCAAATTCTTCGTTAGTAATAGCTTGATTGAGGTCGGCTTCTAGCTGAAGGCGCTTTAACGCCTGTTCATGCATTTTGGTAGCAAATACTTCGTGCCGACTCTTACCCGATGCTTTTGCCTGATACATTGCCGTGTGAGAAGCCTGGAGCAATTCTTCGGGCTGAAAGTTTTCTGCCAGACGGTTGAATGCCAAACCAATACTGGCGGAGGTAAAAATATCTTGTTCTCTAAGCTTGTAGGGAATAGCCAAGGCACGCTCTAATTTATTGGCTAGCTCAATCGCCTGAACTGTATCTTCGTCAGTGGTGATGGCGATCGCAAATTCATCAGCACCAACTCTAGCCAAGACTGCTTTGGAACTTAAGTTTAGCTGGAGACGTTCGGTTGTTTCAATTAAAACCTGATCGCCCGCCTGATACCCCAAACCATCATTAATTAATTTAAAGCGATCAAGATCAAGACATAAAATGCCAACAAAGCCTTTTGACTTTTGATTTTTTTGCTTTAATTCCTTGAGCTGTTTGGCAAATAAAATACGATTGGGTAATCCTGTTAGGGAGTCGTAAAAAAGACTGTAAAGCGCCTTGTAAGCGAGAACGCTGGCAATAGTAATAGTGAAATTAATCGCCGCTGGGATCAGAGGAATCCAGCTTGTAAAAACAAAGGCAGCAGAACAAACGACCACTAAGCTAGCAATTCCTGCCATACCCCAGGTAATAATAATCAGAGGGTGCTTCAATCTCCAGGCGATCGCTACTGCCAATAAAGACCAACCCCAGACCCAAAGCCCCTCAAGCCACTCCGACCAAAACCAAAACAAAGCAGCATCATCTAGAACAACATTTAGAATTTGACTCGTCATCTGAGCATGAGCCACGACTCCAGGCATTGAGCCTTTTGCCCCAGCATAAGGCGTACTGTAAATGTCCTTGACACTAGGGGCACTAGTGCCCAACAAAACTATTTTGTCTTTGATCAGATTTGGGGGGACTTTTCCTGCTAATACTTCAGCAAGAGTTACCCTGGCGGCAATATCAGGAGATTTATAGTCAATCAGAATTTGCAAACCTGGCGTTTCGGAAGGATGTAGCTGATACCCCCCCGAATTTCCTTGCAGATCGGGAAATTTTGTGGCGCCAATCTGAATATAATCATCATGAACTTGAAACTGAGACTCAGACCGACGACCTTCTAGATACTTGAGACTCAGGCGGAGGGAAAAAGAATACATTTCCGTAATCTCTACCGCACCGAACTGAACAAACATCAAATTGCGACGCAGGACATCATCTTCATCAAGCACAATATCATTAAAACCAATCTGTTCTGGAGCAACACCAGGAGGTGCAGATAAGCTATTGTCTCCCGTGCCAATTAGCTGAATAACAACAACATTATCTCTCTGCAATTCTTGCCTCAAGCTAGCTGTTCCTGGCGGGTATGCCACCTCACGATAAAGGTCGAAGCCGATTGCTTTGGGCTGGTGTTGTTGGATATTTTGTAATGCTTTGGCAATTACATCGTCGGTAATAGGAAAGTTTTTCTGCTGTTCTATATCTTGATCTGTAATTTCTACTACTAATAGACGTGGATCAGTTTTATCTTTGTTGTGTAGATTTACCATCCAGTCATAGGCTAGCAACTCCAAAGCCTGTAGTGTTCCCAGACGTCTCACGCCCATGACTGCCAGGGTGACAAAAATG
Source organism: Cyanobacteria bacterium J06648_1 (assembly GCA_039817275.1). Classification (GTDB taxonomy): domain Bacteria; phylum Cyanobacteriota; class Cyanobacteriia; order Cyanobacteriales; family Xenococcaceae; genus Waterburya. The sequence continues at coordinate 3,358 of JBCBWB010000158.1, forward strand.
GTCAGCAGGAAAAGCGATGATTTATAAGTACTAAGCCAATTTTTTTTCTGGTTAAAATTTAAATATTTATTTTTGAGCTGCTTGAAGGTAAATTTCATTAGATATTAGCTATCTGCAAGAGAACAATTAGGATAAATTATGTTTTACCTACGTATTTTTAGCTAAGAAAGCAATTTTAATCTAAAAAGTAAGTAATTATATTTAGAGTTTTGTTGTCAACAAATAAGATTTAGAACAAGTATAGTTGAGTTCAACTAGTTTGGCATTTTTAATTAAAAAAGAATACAATATTGAACAGAAAAGTAATAGTTTCTTTTTGATATATAAATAATGTTAACCGCTAAATATAGTCCCAAGCAAATAGTAAAAAAAATCAGCTTATTCTTAGTCTTTAACTTCATGTTGCTAGGATTAGTTAGTCCCGCTACGGCAGAAAGAAGAGAGGGAAGAACAAGAGTCTCCGATTTTGGACTACCAACTCATCGCCGTGATGGAGGCAGTCGCGGTAGCCGAGACAGCTGCGTAGCAGATGCCAAAAATCAGAACCTAATGGCGCTGATCCCTCAAAGGACCGTAGGTGTCAGTGCTTCAGCTTCTCCCAAACTGTTTTTCTACGTTCCCGAATTAGAAGAGCCAAGCACTTTGGAGTTTGTCCTTCGTAATGAAGAAGATAAGTTAATCTATGAAGCTTTTCTATCAACCGAGGGCGATGGCATCATGAGTGTCGAAATTCCTGGCGATCTTGATGATAATTCCCTAGAGGCTGATCAAAACTATCACTGGTATTTATCTATGATTTGTGATGGACAACAACGTTCTCGCGACATTGTTGTCGAAGGCTGGATGCGACAGGAAACAATAGATGTAGCAACCCAAGAACAGTTGGATACTGCTAGCTCTATCGAGAAAGCTGAAGTTTACCGCGAACAGGGTTTTTGGTATGATGCCCTATCTGCTCTAACAGAAGATCCTGACTCGGTAGCCGAACAGACTGTGATGCGTCAAAAATGGTCAGAGATGTTAGGTTCGATTGGTTTATCTAATTTAGCATCTGAACCGTTGCTAGAGACTAAAGTAGTAGAAAATCCTGCCAATTCTCTCTAATCAAATCGGCTCAAGAGCCTGATCCAAACTATCAAACTAACCGCATATATAATAGATTGAGTTTTTCCAAGATGAATCTTTAGTAGACGATAGCCAAATACCTTAGTTGATTCAATAGCAACTATTATTAGATTGAACTAGAATACCAGGAAAGGTCAACCTGTATTCTAGTTTTTTTATGCAGATTAAAATTGCGGATTTTAATGTTTATTTGGCAAGATAACCCCAAGATTATCGCTTTAGCTAATACTTAATTAATGGCTAAAATTTAAGAATGTACGGGATCAACTTGTTAAGCTAATTTCTGATCTAAGCTGAAGATGCCTAATAACCTCAAGGCAATAAAAAAGCTCTACCGAGAAGCAGTGATACTTCTATTGGTAGAGCCTGAAAATAAACGGATAGGAAATAACTAGTTGTTGCTGGCAGTAGAATCGCTAGAACTACTATTATTGTTGCCTGCTTCTGTAGTCTCCTTGTTCTCGGAGTTATTGCCGTTATAGTTTCTTCTGCCACGATTTCCGTAGCGGCTGGTCTGCTTACGGAATTTGCGCGCATTGATCTTATTACGAGCTGCTTTTTCTTTTTTTGCGTTACGACGTTTAGCCATTTAGGTATGATTCCTCATTACACAGTAAAACGCTCCTGAGAGTTTCTAGCATAATAATCTAGTTGCCCCTCAGAAGCGCAATTTCGACTTAGTTTTCGAGCTTAAAAGCGATCGCGACGACCGCTAAAAGAACTTCTGTCTTCGCGAGGTCTTGCTTTATTAACCTTGATCTCGCGACCCATCCATTCTGCCCCATCTAAGGTTTCAATTGCCTTATCTTCTTCTGCCTCTGTTTCCATTTCTACAAAGCCGAAACCGCGTTTGCGACCTGTTTCGCGGTCAGTAGGAAGATGAACTCGTTTAACTTTACCGTATTCTGAAAATACTTCGCTTAAATCTTCTTGGCTAACCTCATAGTTGAGGTTACCGACGTAAATTGACATGAACTGAATGTCTCCTGAATGCAAATTAGATGTGGAGAGTTTAAATTTCGGAAAAGAACCAAATCAATACTATATGGAAAAACCTATCAATACTGAATACAAACTGGATTGCCGATCTTTATCTCAATATGAATCCTAACACTTTATGCTATAAAAATGGATCTTCTGTGAAACGCAATATTTTTTAATATAATTTATTGCTTTTCAATTGTTTAAGATCCAGTTCTGGCTGTCGGCAGCTTGTTGGAGAGAGGGTTCAACTACAGTCTGAGGGGCGGCAGTAACAATAGTTCCAGGATAGACCTGATGTCCCCAGGCGGGATGCCTGATAAGAGAACATTTTTGGTAATCAACGACGGGATAGTTGAGCAAAGCTTTGACAACGGCATTATCATCCAAAACTATGCCAGGTTGGGCTAGCATCGGGTAACCAGTACGGGGATCAAATATATCGCTTTGATAACCGCGATCAAGTAGAGCAAAAATTAAACTAGAGCCAAAACGCAAAAACTTTGTCCTGAGCCGATCTTTTTCTAACGTAACCAAATCAGAAGACTTGGCAAAAGAGACGGATGACTGTTGTAAAACGATGATTAAATAGCTGATTGGAGCATTCCATCCTGGCAACAACTCTAACTGGTGATCAACCACATATTGATGAGGAGGAGCGATGCAGATATCAATTTTTGTACCTAGTGATGTTTTGTAAAGCATGCTTTGATTGCTGACTACGTACATGCGGCATAGAGCCTTTGTCGAAGGAGGATTACTAATTACTAACCTGCAACTACTGACTGTAACTGTGCCAGTTTATCGGCAACCTTACCTTTAATTAGGATCTCCTCGGCTAGGGTTAAGCCAGATTCGAGAGTTGGTGTCATTTCAAAACGCCAAAGATAAAAACCACCATTGAAAATTGCAGCAGGTAATAATTGACTGCGATCGCCTTGGATTACGCCTTGGATTAGGGAGATCGCCTGAGCATCAGATTCAAAAGCAAGATCGGAGCCATTCAAATCATAATCATGTGGATCGATTAGTAACCTTGTAAAATCATGCTCTGGCTGACCAACAGCAATAATAGCCGTACGGTTGCGAGATAGATCGCAGCTACCTTCCAAACCCTTGACCAAGAGATAATTTTCTCTCTGCCTAATTTTAAAAGTTTTGCGGAAACGTTCTTCTGTCGGTGGATGAACAAATCCTGCTACTAGGCGGCAGTCGCCCACAATTGGACACCAGGCTAATTCGGCAGTAGCAAAAGGAGGTCGCTTGCCAATTTGCTCGCGAAAAGTCATAAAATCATGAGCCGTCTGGAAATATTGGGGCAGATAGACAAAGCCAATCTTAGTTTGCTCGTAAATCTTTTGAGCTTGAGAGAGGTTACAAGGGGAAAAATCTACTCCTAGCTGTTGCCATATTTGGAGCGTTGGAATACCGTATTTAGTAGGAATGCGATCGCCGCCATGCAACACCACTGGGATACCTACTGCTGCTAGAATTAGGGCGGTAATAATCGTTACGGGAACGGTGCGCGATCGCCCATCATAGGGGTTTCCTAGCACTACAGGCGGATACTGATGAGCCGAACATATCTCTAGCTTGTTGCCTAATTCGTCAAAAGTATCGAGAATGCCCGCTAGTTCTTCTGGGGTAGGACGCTTAATCCGATGAGCAATCATAAATGCGCCTATTTGGGCAGGAGTAGCCAATTGCAAAAGCATCATTTTAGTAGCGTCTGCTGCTTCTGAGCGGGTCAAATTCTTGCTGGTATGAGTGCCGCTGCCAATTCTTGTTAGTAACTTTCGAAACTCGTTGCTCATTTTAGTGTTGCTTTTGACGCTTGTTTAAGATACATCCGAAATTTAGAGCCTCGCTGCCCGAATACACAGCCAACTGCTGGCCTCAATTATCTACTAATCAACTGGGATTGCAGCACTTGAGACGATTGCCTAAACTTTTTGACCAAATTGCAAAAATGAGCGATGGGAGGAATCATCAAACGATCGCTTGTAGTTACCATTACCACCTGGCGAGTCAAAACATTACTTCTCTCTGGCTCTCCCTGAGCATTTAAACTGGATGGCGGCTGTAAAATGGGACGTATTGCTAAGGTCGGGTCTTTATGAGAGTCAATCAAAGCTTTGTGAGGTAGAAGAGCAATCATCTCTCCCTGACGAATTACCCCCCGAAAGGCATCGAGAGTATTTAACTCCATTGCGGTTTTGATCTGCACATTTTGATGATCGAACCACTCCTGCACTAATCTTTGCATCCCGTAGCCATCTTTAAACACTACTTGAGGATACTTAATCAAGTCTAGAGGCGGAATTTGCTCTAAATGGCTCAAAGGGTGATTTGCCGACATTAGAACATCAATTTGTTCTTCATAAAGCACTACCAGCTCGATCTCGGCAGAATTGGTCAAAAAGCGATTGTTCATCACAATTGCCACATCAACTAGACCGTCCCGCAGCACCTTTAAGGCGCGATCGCTTCCTAGCGCCGTAACTCTCAACTGTACCTCTGAATAGTCAAGACAAAACTGCTGCAAGATGGGCGGCAAATAATGGGCACAGACAGAATGAATTGCCGCAATACATAGCTCAGGCTGCTTCCCCGCAATCAGATCGGCACATTCTTGACTAGCTTTTTGCCATTCTTGACAAATTCTTTGGGCGCGAGGCAGAAGTTTCTCTCCTCCCAGAGTCAATTTAGCTTGGGTGCTGCGATGAAACAAAGGTATCCCTAGACCCTGTTCGAGGGACTGTATCTGACGACTGATTGTTGACTGGGTCACACCACACTTTTTAGCTGCCTGCCCAAAACTTCTCGTTTCCGTAATGGCAATAAAGGCTTGCAGTTGCTCGATTCGCATACTTCTTCTAACGGAGAATCGCTATACATTGCGATTGACCCTCTGTTGAACATAGCCGATTGCGTAAGGCATCTTTGGTATCAAGGATAACAGAATTTATTCACTGAAAGTTTATGACTACAAACTATAGGTTCAATTTGCTAGCCAAAATTAGCGCTAAAATTCCCCCCCAAAACTACTGGGGACGAGGGAAGGTTGGTAGATCTACTGCGGCTAATGATGTTGGTTTTTTGCTTGGTTTTGAGTTAACTGTAGGCTCAGAAACTGGGGAGGAAGAATCTACCTTACTCTTCGATCTAATGGTAGATGCTGACCAGGTAGCAATCTCAGCCGCTGTTTTGACTGTTTCGGAAGTACTGATGGGGGTTTTCTTGACTATGGTTGGTTGGGCAGATTGAGCAGACTTCTGAACTTTAGTTTTTGGGAGAGCAATTTTTGGTTCGGGAATCGTGGAAGTTGACCAGGGTTGAATAAAGCGATTATGAGGATAGTTTTGATGACGACTATTGGTTTTTTCTTTCCGTGATGCCGCCTCTTGATATCGTTTTAGTTTTGCTTCTTGCTGGAGCGCGTTGTGCTGTTGCTGATTTAGCTCGCTTTGTAATTCCTGATTCTCTTTTTCTTTGGCGACTAATTCAAAAGATTTACGATTGTATTTTTCTTGCAGGAGGGTACATTCCCGTTCGAGTTGAGCTGTTTGCTGCTGAGAAAGCTCATGCTGCTCTGATACTTGCTTGATAATTAGCTCTTGGTTTTCTACTTGCTGTTGCGAGCTGGCTAGTTGTTGAACCAGCAAATCAACCTTCTCTTGATAGTTTTCTAATTCTTCTGCTTGCTGAACCAGCAGCACATCGGTGCTTTTTGATTTTTCGACGTACTTATTAAATTTATTATCTATTTCCGCCAATTCTTGCTCTAGGCGAAATACTTTTTTGAGCAGCTTACGGTTATACTCCCGCAGCTTGTGGGCAACTCTTTGCCAGTCCATGGTTGCCGTTATTGATTCTGATTCCTCTTCGCCAGATATTGACTCAGATACTGCTCGATTGGTCAAATCGTGAGCTGAATAATCCCTCTCTTCTACTTCTAATGCACCAACTGTATCCTCTACCTGATCCTGCTGTTGCCAGCAATCCTGCTCGGCAGATAGGTTAGATTCAGAATTGAACAAGTTAGAATTCTGGTTGGCTTCGCTCATAAGACTGGTATCTTTTATTTGTTCAAAATATAGCAGTAACTAAATCCAAAGGGCGTGGGTATTTTCTCGGAATCAGTATGTAGCAAATCTAATTTAGCTGTTTTCTAGAGCTGAGTTTGGCAATTCTGGCACGATTTAAATGAATTAATCGGCGTTTCTAGCTGCACCAAAGATTTTAGTTAGATACAGCTTAAACGTTGCACTAAAAAATGCCAAGGTTAGTTCTCTAGTTAGCAATCACTGTTTGGAGTAGCTGCTGATGGATTTTGGCTCTTGCTACTAGGGATTGAATCTTGCTGGACTCTACCTGCTGTGGCTGCTGATACTGGTTTAGCCAAGCTTGAGCGATCGCTTCTGAGTTCGGTAAATCTGCCAGTTCGTATCCTGGAAGATCGACTTGAGACATGAGCTGGGTAACTTTGGGATCGTAGCTGAGGGCAAAACAGCTACAGCCTGATGCGGCTGCCATAATTAAGCTATGGAGGCGCATGCCGATCGTCATTTTTACCGACTTAAACAGTCCTTTTAGCTGTCGGGGGTTGGGAATGGACATCACGAGTTGATCTTGTTCTAACTGAGCCGAAATTTGCTCGGCGATCGCACTATCTTGAGCTGGTTGAAAAGGGATCAGTAAAATAAAGCTGTTGCTCTGGATCTGAAAGTCTTTGAGCGCCTGAATTAGGGTTTCTAGTCGTTGGTCAGTCAATAAAGGATGCGAGCGTAAAACAACCGCCACAATGGGCTTGTCGGTATCGGGTAAAGCAGGAGAGGTATCGCTGGCTAATGCCCAGACGGGATCGGGAGCAACAATAGGATCGAGCTGCCAGCTATTTAGTAATTCGGCCGAGGCGTTGTCTCTAACGCTGATACCATCACAGCCCCACAGCACCTGCTTGGTTAACCAACGGGTAAAAGAACGGTTCAAAGGTCCAATCCCCTGCGCCCAGGCGATCGTTTTTAGTCCTCTTTGCTGTGCCAGTGCCATCAATCCTGCGTAGTAAATTGGGCTAGCTATGCTAGTACTATCCTGCATCAAGCTACCGCCGCCCCAAATAAAAATATCTGACTGCTGGAGCGCTTTTAAGAGGGTAAAAGTAGACTTGCGATCGCAACTAACAACACCGTAGCTTTTCTTGGTTGCCTGCGGATTACCAGATAAAACAATTGGCTCAACCGATGGAGGCAGCATTTGTAACAGTGACATCAATAATGCTTCATCTCCTGCATTACCCATGCCATAATATCCACACAATACTGCTCTAGTAGAACTCATTTATTTTGTTAACTTGATGGTGTTGAGTTGAAGATAGCATTGTTTTGAACTACCAGCTATCAGTTACTTTGCTTGAAACCATACTTAAATAATTACCTCTTACCTCTGACCTCGAACCTCTAAACTCTAATTTTGGGCGAACGCCGTTCTCCCCTACTTCTGACCTCTGACTTTTTACTTC
>JBCBWB010000159.1:0-10972 GCA_039817275.1 Cyanobacteria bacterium J06648_1
CGAGTTAGAATTTGTAGCTTACTATCTTGTAAGTATTAAATAAAAAATGCTCTCCAGCGATGGAGGGCATTTTTTTTGCTTATTCGGCTTACTGGACTGAGGCTTCTTACTACAGTTAATCGCCAGACACTTGATTTACACGTTTGATTAAATTCTCTAGAGTGGGAATATCTTCCAATTCCGATCGCGATATGGCAACTTCAAGCTGCGGCTCTGATTTTAAAATGACTGGGTAGTCAAACTCTTGCTGATACTCCTGTTCAAATTCATCTCGATGTAAAAATCGCATTTCAGCACTGGACTCTTCTCGAAACTGCCGCCACTGCTTATGCTCGCCAACGATACCAAAAGTCAAGCTACAAAGATTGCATTGATAGGTATCAGGATCGAGGGCTTTATGACCTATATCCATCAAAGTATTAATAAATCCGCTGTCAGCGTTGTAGACAAAAATCAGTTCCATTGGAGTTACTTTAGTCATCGCACATTACAGTTTAATCTACTCGATCGCAACTAGAAGAAAGTTAAATTGACCTGAGAATGAGCTAAAGGAAAAGCAATTGACAACAGGCTGAGAAATATATTATCTGTCGTTGTCTAAAAAACATAACTACCTGGATAGTTACAAAAAAACTATAAAAACTATTTTATCCTGGGTCGAATACCGTGGTTACGGTAGAGCCAATAGTCATTCATAATGCGATCGTGATCGAAACAGAGGCTTTTGGGTAGATTCCACTGCTGAAATATCTCTAGACTTTTGGCATCATCCGCCGCGACGGGTTCACCTTTAGCTGTAGCAATAAAAACGATCGCCAGAGTATGTTGACGAGCATCTCGATTGGGATCGGAATAGACGTAAAATTGTTCGACCAGCTCTACTTTGAGGCTAACCTCTTCTTCAGCTTCGCGTATAGCAGCAGTTTCAATCGACTCTCCATAATCGACAAATCCCCCAGGGATTGCCCAGCCGAAGGGTTCATTTTTCCTTTCAATCAGCACAATTGGTCGTTCGGGGCGATCAATTAACTCGATAATGATATCTACGGTAGGTGCAGGGTTACGATAATTCACGGCGAAAGCAGAAGAGAAATATAATCAAGTTTAGAAGGAAAACGGGCAGAAATTAAATGTTTTGTTCTAACTGCGATCGCCAAACCTGAAATTAGAGAATGAACAATGTTAGATAATATCAGAGCGGTCAAGCCTCAAGATGTAACCGCAATCAAAGGAATAATTGATGCCAACGAACTGTTTCCATCGCAGATGCTAGACGAGATGTTGTCTGGGTACTTAGCTGATGTCGATAGCGAGGAGTTGTGGCTGATCTATGAAGATCCTGAGCCTAAAGCGATCGCTTATTGCGCTCCCGAACAAATGACAGAGGGAACTTGGAACCTATATTTGATTGCCGTACATCCAGATTTTCAGGGCAAGGGGATTGGCAGCGCGATAGTAAGTTATATCGAGCGGATGTTGCCAGCCAGGGGAGCCAGAATTTTACTGGTCGAGACTTCGGGGTTAGATAGTTTTGAGCCAACGAGAGCTTTTTATCGCCAGCTGGGATACGAACGTGAGGCGCAAATTCGCGAATTTTATGCCCCAGGGGAAGATAAGATCGTATTTCGTAAAGCGTTAGTCAGCGTTAGATAAAACCAAATAATTTGTTTGACCAATTATTGCCCAAAATGATTTATCTTAAGCTCGTTCTGACTATGGCAATTTGGGGAGGAGCTTTTGTCATCGGGAGAGTAGTTGCTCAAAATATGAGTCCTTTTTCCGCAGGGTTAGGACGGTTTGCGGTGGCTTCTATTTTCCTGTGGCTGTTGAGCTTTCTCAACCAAGAGAAACTACCTCGATTAAATCTACGACAGGCTTGCTTGGTAATTTGCCTTAGTTTTAGCGGCATCCTGGCATATAACCTGTTTTTCTTTTTGGGCCTAAAGCATATTTCTGCCAGTCGAGCAGGATTGATTATTGCTTTGAATCCAGTCGGCATTACTTTGGCTTCGAGCATCTTTTTTCGAGAGAAGCTAACCTATCTAAAGCTGATTGGTGCTGCGACTTCTTTGCTGGGTGCGGGTTTAATTATTACCGAAGGAAATTTGAGAGAGATCTTTGCTCAAGGTATTGGGTTCGGTGAGTTGGCGATGATCGGTTGTGTTGTTAGCTGGGTAATTTACTCTCTAATTGGCAAACTGGTAATGCGAGAGTTATCTGTATTGGCGACAACTACCTACGGTATTTGGATCGGTACGGTATTGCTGTTACCGTTCGCAATTTGGGAACAGAATAATCGTTTGCCACAGATAGATATGCCGACAGGTTTAGGATTAGCATATTTGGGTATCCTAGCGACAGTGGTTGCCTTTAACTGGTATTACGAGGGAATTAAGACTATCGGTGCGAGTCAGGCGAGCATTTTTATCAATCTTGTACCCATGTTTACGATCGCTTTTGGCACAATCTTTTTAGAGGAATCCCTAACGGCGATCGCAATTTTGGGTGGCGGTTTAGTAATATTGGGCGTATCTCTCGTAAATCGACAAAATGCTTGAGAATTATTTTGCTAACAATCTGCTGTTTAGTTTGGGGCTGATTCTGCTGCTGGGTTTTCTTGGTGGTCAAGTTGCCCGTCGGCTCAAAGCACCTCCATTACTGGGCATGATGCTGGTGGGCATTTTGTTGGGTTCGGAGGTGAGTAATTTGGTTGCCCCCCAGGTAATCGATCTGGCAGACGACTTCAGAGCGATCGCCGTAATGGTAATCTTGATGCGGGCGGGACTAGGATTGGATCGCGATAAACTAGCCCAGCAGGGTTCAGTAGCGATTCGTTTGGGCTTTTTACCTGCCCTAGCAGAAGCGATCGCTATTTCTTTTTTGGCAATCTGGCTCTTTCAGTTTAATTGGGTAACGGGATTGCTTTTGGGCTGTGTAATTGGCGCTGAGTCCCCAGCAGTAATTGTGCCAGGAATGTTGCGACTCAAAAATCTCGGCTATGGAGTATCCAAAGGTATTGCCGATGCGATTCTAACGGGTAGTGCTTTATCTGACGTTCTGATCTTGCTGCTGTTTAGCTTATTAATTAATTTCTTGACTCAGGGAGATGTTGATCGCGCTGCGTTATGGTTGTTGCCTATTCGAGTAGTCGGACAAATTATTTTAGGAGTTATCTCAGGTTATATAGCCGCCAGGCTGATTGTTTTTGCTACTGTCAAAAAACAGGGGACACAAAATACCGTACAGGACACATTAATTACCGCCACTGTTGCTTTACTGCTGGTAGTAGTTGCCAAGGAATTTCCCTACTTTTCAGGTTACTTGGGGGTAATGGCAATGGGCTTTTTCCTAATTGAGCTGAGTCCTCCCCTTGCTCGTCGTCTGCGGCAAGAATTCAACCATCTCTGGATTGTGGCGGAGATTTTGCTATTTGTCTTGATGGGGGCAACGATTCAGCTTAGAGTTCTCGAAAATGTCTTACTACCAGGGATTTTATTGCTGCTATTTGGTTTAATCTTCGGTCGTAGTATTGGCTGGTATTTAGCAACTTTTGGTAGCGACTGGACGAGGAAAGAAAAACTATTTTTGCTGCCAGGAAACTCCGCTAAGGCGACGGTACAAGCAGCAATTGGCGCAATTCCCCTTAGTTTAAATCTACCAGGAGGCGATGTGATTTTGGTGATCGCCGCTTTATCGATTCTAATTACCGCACCTCTAGGAGCCTGGGCAATCCCGACTTTTGCCCCTCAGCTTTTAACTCAAGATGAAGTAGATCCGACTAAAACCAATCTAGTTTCTCCCAGCGTCATTTTGGGAGTAGTTGATATTTCGCCCAACACAATTAAGGTTTTAACCCAGGTGGCAGATCTTACTCGTCGAACCAACGGCGAAGCAATTGTTCTCTACGTTTACAACAAATATCAAACTACAGATATCGATAAAATTAATCTGCTTACTGCCAAGCTGCTAGCCGATGTTCCCCATCAACTCTTAACCGCTACAGGAGATATAGTTGCCGAAATACTGACTGTTGCCGAAGCCAACCCAGTTACAACCATCACCCTGGCTAAGAGCGATTCCGAACTCTGGAGTAATAATCCCCTCAACTCCGTTTCTCAAGAGTTGCTCAACAGCACTGCTATACCAATAACTTTTGTTTAAAATGTCAGAATTTTAGTTAACGATAGTGGATTTAAAACCATGAAACTAAAAACTACAGGTCTAATAAAAATATTATTCAGCGGCAGTATCCTGTTCTCTGCTGTCGGTTGTGACTGGCTCAAAAGCCCTACATCTGCCCAAAGCAACGATAATTTAGCAGCAAACGAGCCGTTCTTTTCCCCAGATAACGTTGCTACCGCTAGTAATTTCCAAACCACGACCATCTTAGAAGGATTAGAACGTCCCTGGAGTATTGCCTGGCTACCCGATGGCTCAATGTTAATTACCGAGCGACCAGGTAGATTGCGAATCGTCCGCAATGGAGTGTTAAATCCTCAAGCAGTTTCAGGAGTCCCTGAAGTCTTAGCTGCTGGTCAAGGAGGCTTACTCGATGTTTCCCTGCATCCTGATTTTGCCACTAACAACCTGGTTTATCTTACCTATTCCCACGGCAGCAGATCGGCAAATCAAACTAGACTTGCTAGAGCTAGGTTTGACGGCTCGACTTTGCAGGATTTAGAAGTTATTTTTGAGGTCGAGCCAGAGAAAAACGATACTCAACACTTTGGCTCTCGCATTGTTTGGCTACCCGACAAGACAATGTTACTGTCGATTGGCGATGGAGGTAATCCACCAGTTCGACTCAATGGCAATTTAATTCGTCAGCAGGCTCAAAACTTAAATGCGCCTCTCGGCAAGGTTTTACGCCTCAACGACGACGGCTCGATCCCTGCCGATAATCCCTGGGTCAATTCTGCCGATGCCAATCCTGCGGTCTGGAGTTATGGACATCGCAATATTCAGGGTATTGCCTTTGATCGCCTCAATAATAGAATTTGGGCAACCGAACACGGCTCCAGAGGGGGAGACGAATTAAATTTGCTTACAGCTAGTGAAAACTACGGTTGGCCCGAAGTGACCTACAGCGAAGAATATACGGGCGGGCAAATTTCTGCCGAACAATCTCGTCCTGGGATGGTCGATCCCCAAGCTGTCTGGACTCCCGCGATCGCTCCTTCAGGATTAGCGGTTTATACAGGCGATCGCTTTCAGCAGTGGCAGGGAGATTTGTTTGCGGGAGGTCTAGTGTCGCAAGATGTGCGCCGTATCGACCTAGACGAAGCGGGAAACGTTCTCGGGGAAGAATCAATCTATATTGGTCAGCGAGTGCGAGATGTGCGGCAAGCCCCCGACGGCAGGCTTTATGTTTTGACGGATGAAGCTAACGGACAACTGATTCGGATTGAAGCGCAGGGCAGTTAATTGATCAACGGTCACAGATGGGTTAGGCTCTGGGCGATCGCTATCCTTAACAATGAGTAAATTCCGAAAAAAATGGAGGAAACCAACACCAGTCTCCTCCGCTTCCATGATGAATTAAAACTAATACTTCTCAAAACATAAAACTATAGTTCCCCTAAAATCAAGGCGATGACGCAAAGATTAAAAATTTGTTTTATCTTTCTTTTAACCACTACGTCTGGTAAACCTCGCTGATGCACCTAGCTCGATTGACTTTTCTGCTATTCCTTTGAGTTTGCCCCCCTAAATAGACTAAAGTTAAGAGTCTAGGTCTTATTACCCACAGGAATTAGAAGGCGATCGCATGTCTGCTGTAACTACTGCCCCCAAGAATTTAAATTTCCCTCTGACTGCCGTTGTTGGTCAGGAATCAATCAAGCTGGCTCTATTACTAGCGGCGATCGATCCAGAATTAGGAGGGGTAGCGATCGCTGGTCGGCGCGGTACGGCTAAATCGGTTATGGCACGGGCGATCTACAATCTTTTGCCCCCAATCGAAATTATTAAGGGTTCTCTCTACAATTGTGACCCGAATCGACCTCAAGATTGGGATGACGATACCACTGCCAAATATGGCAATATGTCCCCAGAAGATATAGCAACACAAATTGTCCCCGCTCCTTTTGTGCAGATACCTCTAGGAGTGACAGAAGATCGGCTTTTAGGTTCGGTAGATGTGGAAGAATCGGTTAAGCGAGGGGAACCCATTTTCCAGCCAGGATTGTTGGCACAGGCGCACCGTGGAGTTTTGTATATCGATGAAATTAATCTTTTAGACGACCAGATTGCTAATCAACTTTTAACTGTCCTCACCGACGGGCGTAACGTCATCGAACGGGAAGGGATTAGTTTTCAGCACCCCTGTAAACCGATCCTGATTGCCACCTATAACCCCGAAGAAGGAGTGCTACGAGAACATTTATTAGATCGGATCGCGATCGCTCTTTCCGCCGATAGCGTCCTGTCCCTAGAACAGCGGGTAGAGGCGGTAAATCAGGTAATAGACTTTACTAACTCCCCCAAAGATTTTATTCACAACTACGAAGGGGATATCGATAGTCTTAGAACAGACATTATTCTGGCGCGGGAATGGCTCAAAGAAGTCAAAATCAGCCACGACCAAATTCTATATCTAGTTCAGGAGGCAGTTAGGGGGACAGTAGAAGGACACCGCGCCGAACTATTTGCGGTTAGAGTCGCTAAAGCCTGTGCTGCCCTGGATGGTCGAGATAACGTTTCTGCTGATGACCTCCGTAAAGCCGTAGAGCTAGTGATTGTCCCTCGCGCTACTACCATCGAAACCCCACCAGAAGATGCCCCTCAGCCACCGCCACCACCTCCGCAGCAGGAGCAATCTGACGAAGAAAGCGATCGCGATGAAGACGAAGACGAGCCAGATGAGGAGCAGGAAGAAGAGGAGCAAGAACAAGAGCCTCCCGCCATCCCCGATGAGTTTGTCTTTGACATCGAAGGAGTAGTCCTAGATCCTGAAGTCCTTACCTTTGCTCAAACGATGCAGCGCCAAGGTAAATCGGGGGCGCGAAATTTGATCTTCTCCGACGATCGCGGGCGCTACATAAAACCAATGATTCCCAAAGGAAAAGTAAAGCGCATTGCCGTTGATGCCACCCTACGGAATGCCGCCCCGTACCAAAAAGCTCGACGGGAGCGTAACCCAGGCAGAAATGTGATTGTCGAACAGAGCGATCTCCGTTCCAAACGCATGGCAAGAAAAGCAGGTTCATTAATCGTCTTTGTGGTTGATGCTTCTGGTTCGATGGCGTTAAATCGGATGCAGTCAGCTAAGGGTGCAGTTATGCGTCTGTTGACCGAAGCTTACGAAAACCGCGACCAAATATCTCTAATTCCCTTCCGTGGCGAACGGGCTGAAGTCCTGTTGCCCCCTACTCGTTCGATCACTATGGCAAAAGGTCGCCTAGAATCCCTTCCCTGTGGTGGTGGTTCGCCCCTGTCTCATGGTTTAACTCAGGCGGTCAATGTTGGTATCAACGCCCAAATGTCGGGGGATATCGGACAGGTCGTAATCGTGGCAATTACTGACGGACGGGGCAATATTTCTCTCTCTCGTTCTTTGGGCGAAACTCCTGAAGAAGGCGCAGAAAAACCCAACATCAAAGAGGAACTGCTCGACATTGCGGGCAAAGTTCGAGCTATGGGCATGAAACTGCTAGTAATTGACACAGAAAGCCGCTTTGTCTCCACTGGCTTTGCCAAAGAGCTAGCCAAACAAGCGGGGGGTACTTACTATCATCTGCCGAAAGCGAACGATCAAGCGATCGCCGATATGGCAAGAGGTGCTATTGCTCAGATGTAATTGATGGATGAAGGTAAAAGAGATAATTAAGCTAGTAGAAAGGGATGGCTGGTATCTAGCGAGGACAAAGGGTAGCCATCGCCAATACAAACATCAGATTAAAATGGGTTTAGTAACGATTCCAGGTAAATTGAGTGATGAGCTTGCTCCTGGAACCCAAAATAGTATTCTTAAGCAAGCAGGTTTGAAAAAATGAAGTATTTGACTGTAATAGAAAAGACGAGTACTGGCTATTCAGCCTATTCCCCAGATTTAGCTGGATGTGTATCTACAGGTTCAACCATAGAAGAAGTTACTGCCAACATGGAAGAAGCAATTCAGTTTCACCTCGAAGGATTAAAACTCGAAGGCTACGAAATTCCCAAACCTCAAACAACTTCAACTTATATTGAGGCTTTGGCGTAGTTCCGAAGCACGATCGCTGATATGGCAAGAGGCGCTATTTCTCAGGTAAAAGGTGAAAGGTGAAAGGTGAAAGGTGAAAGGTAAAAGGTGAAAGGTAAAAGGTGAAAGGTGAAAGGTAAAAGGTAAAAGGTGAAAGGTAAGAATAATTGACGTGCAGCTATATATAGAAGTTAGTTTATTTAATGAAAGCGATCGTAAAAGAAAAGAGCAATTCCCTGTAGATTTGCTCCTTATTATTTAAACTTTTCAATGCTTGTAATGCTTAATGTTCAATGCTTGTAATGCTTAATGTTCAATGCTTGTAATGCTTAATGTTCAATGCTTGTAATGCTTAATGTTCAATGTTCAATGTTCAATGTTCAATGTTCAATGTTCAATGTCTACAGCCAATTACCCAACAACACATAGGGAGCCCAGTAAAAGGGATGTTTGTACCAGCGATTGTGTAACAGAGTTAACTGTGCTTGACGTACCGCTTCGGCTTTGGGTAGATGCTTCTCTGACAGTTCTTGATAAAAGTCGCTCATTAGTTTAGAGGTGGCGCGATCGTTTACCGACCATAAAGTTGCTAAGGTGCTTTTTGCTCCTGCTCTAACCGCCATTCCCGCTAATCCGAGTGCCGCGCGGCTATCTCCCGCTGCTGTTTCGCAAGCACTCAAAACCAGTAGCTCGATCGCATTTTCTTGACCAGGATTTCTAGTTTGGAGAATACTGTCTAGCTCGTTGATGTTAATGCGATCGTCCCAGGCGAGTAAAAAAGTGTCTTCAATCGAAGAACTAAACTGTCCGTGGGTTGCAATATGCACGATGGGATAATCTGTATATTGAATTTCTTTTTTCAGAGCATCGCTAGTAAAGTCTTTGTTGATTAATACTCGGCTGTTGACCCGCGATTCGATCTCTTTCAGTTCGGAATTGACAAAATCTAAACCAGCAAACCCATCCACTTCTTCGGTCAATCCTGCGGCGATCGTTTTAAGCTTACCTTGTTCTAAAGGACGGGGATTAAGCAACTGTAGACCAGGAGTCAGAGCAATACTGTAGTCTTCAATGAGAAAACGCTTACCGTCATAGAGAGCGCTAATCGGTACGTTACGAAACGCTCCATCGGGAACAAAAACCAGAGTTTTGATGCGGCTTCTTTTTAAATCATCCAGAGCGGGACGAATAACTAGGTTGTATAGCCTCTGAGATGAATGATAAAAGTTACGACGGCTACGAACTACAATGTTGTGTCGAAACCTGGCAATAACTGATTCTAATTCTGCTTGATTAATCTTGGTATTGTAGTGCTTAAGAGGTTGATTGGGTAAACTGAGAATTACCTCCAGGCGATCGCCCAAAATTATCGGATAAATTACCGCAGCCTGACGATCTAGGTTTTCAATATCAACTACCTGAGCATCTAGACAGGCTTCGCGGAAAAAGTTGTTTAGTTCTGCTAGCTGGAGGGATTCGATTACTTCTCTACCTCCTTCTAAATTTACTTGGCTAACGCTTTCTCCCTCATCGGCTTCAAGCAACAGGCTAACTAATCCTCGGTAGACGGGTTCAACACTATCGCGGAAAGAATACTGTACGTCGGGGTCAATCGCCACCAAATCGCGACTTAAGGATTTGAGCAGTTCAACCGATTGGGAATAATGAGCGATCGCCTGAGAACGTTCTCCCAAAGCCTGACTAATTCTGCCCAACTGCCACTGCCACAGATAGCTGACTTCAGGGGCATTAATACTCTGAGCCAAAATTAACGCCTGACTAGTATATTCTTGAGCGCTCTGCCAATCGGCTAATTCTTCTTTGATCTGTCCTCGCAATCCCAAACTATAGGACTGAGCTTTGAGATAATCAATTTGCTCTGCTTGTTTAATAGTCTCGGCTAAAAACTTTTCAATCTCTGCTGTCTGTCTAACTGCTCTATGTTTAATTTTTGAACGATGATTTAATTTGACCAAACTATGGGCGAAGTTAATTCGCCGATCAACATTAGGACGATTAAGTGGAAGACGAACAAATTCGGCTTCAATCTGGGGAATCAAAAGCTCACTCTGGTGCCAATCGGCAGTATCTAACCAGGCATTCAACTGAGCTAGATAAATCTGTGCGGGTAAGTCAGTTTGCAAACAGCTTGGTTGTTGCTGACAAATTTCCATTCCTTGCTGATAGAGAGCCAGAGCCTTCTCTGGCTCGCGTGTCTTGTAGGTATTACCCAAAACTAGCAAGATCTCAATTTGTTCTTTTGAGGCTGCCAAACGAGAGGCAATGGTTAAACTTTCTTGCAAAATTTCCTGAGATCGCTTTACTTCCCCCACCAGTCGCAGAATATCCCCGTAGCTCCTCAGACCTGCCACTTTGATATTAGAATCGGACTGTTCTGCCAGAGAAGTTTCTACCGCTGTCAGAGTTGTCAATGCTCGTCGATATAGTCCTAGCTGTTTGAAAGCACTAGCTTGATTGATCGAGGCGCGAATTACCCCCAGCTCGTCTCCTACCTGTTCATAACTATCCTTTGCCTGCTTCCAGGTGGCGATCGCAGCTTCTTGTTTGCCCTGACCCAAAAGCAAAATGCCCTGGTTATTTGATACCTGAGCTAAGGCGCGAACTTTGTTGCCCACGCTGAGGTCGGAGTCATTACGCAGTAAGTTTAAACTCGCTTCAATATTTGCCGTTGCTTCAGACCAATGATTGAGCTGACCCTGAGCTAGCGCCAAATTACTCATTACTCTGGCACGATTTAAAGAATCTTGTGGCTCGTAGCTCTCAATCGCC
>JBCBWB010000015.1:0-43444 GCA_039817275.1 Cyanobacteria bacterium J06648_1
TACTATTACGTCGGTAAAAATCCTGCCCTGGCATTTGGTACTGCTGTTCCCTTTGGTCTGACTGCCCAACAGCAAAATGCCTGGTACTACCATGGCGGTGGCTTGGACATGATGCATGAACTTTATAGTGATTTTAATGTCATCAACTTTCCCGCAGGCAACACAGGGGTACAGATGGGAGGCTGGTTCAAAGAACAGGTCAATTCTTTGCAAGATTTAAAAGGTTTAAACATGCGGATTCCTGGCTTGGGAGGCAAGGTTATGGCTAGCCTGGGAGTCAACGTCCAGGTATTACCAGGAGGCGAAATATTCTTTGCCTTAGACACTGGGGCGATCGATGCCGCAGAATGGGTCGGTCCTTACGACGATCTCAAATTAGGTTTAAACGAAGCCGCATCTTACTACTATTATCCTGGCTGGTGGGAACCTGGTCCTACATTAGAAGTGCAGGTGAATAAAACCCAGTGGGACAAACTACCCGTAGAATATCAGGAGATGTTCAAAACCGCTGCCATGGAAGCAAATCTGAATATGCTTTCTAAATATGATGCCCTAAATCGAGAAGCGTTAAAAACTTTGATCGATGGTGGTACGAAGTTGACTGCCTACCCAGCCGAAATCTTGCAAGCAGCCCAGGAAGCAGCAGCAGACTACTATGCTCAAGAATCTGCCAAAAGTCCTGTCTTCAAGAAAGTCTACGAGCAATGGAATCAATTCCGTACCTCAATTTCGGAATGGAACAAAATTAATGAGCTAAGTTATTCCAGCTTCGTGAATAAATAAAAGCAAGTATATGGTCAATAATATCGAGCATTCAGTCTCAAATACTTCGGAGAAAGAGATTTGGCAGCAGCCTGAAATTATTCGCTGGAGTCAGATTATGGCGGACAGCTATCGCCAGCTTGTGGGCGAAAACTTAGTTGATTTAGCAGAAAATCCAGAGCAGTTAGCTCATAATCTATTTTTTGCCCCTTTTGTTCTGGTTTCTCACGGTACTCAAGCCGAGCCAATCTTCAACTATGCCAATCGAACAGCTATGCAGCTATGGTCTTTGAGCTGGGATGAGTTTATCGCAACTCCTTCGGCTTCCGTCACCGAGCCAGACGAGATTGAAGCAAGAGCTGCAATGCTAAAACAAGCCGCAGAGCAAGGCTACATCGACAATTATCAAGGTATTAGAACGGCAAAAACTGGCAAAAAGTTTCGGATCGAAGGAGTAAGATTATGGAATTTAAGCGATCGCCCTGGCAAAATCTGCGGGCAGGCGGCAACTTTTCCTCGCTGGACATGGCTCTAGATCGATTAATCTCCTTACTTTCTCTTCCTTGCTGCATCGTCGGCGATCAAGAGCGAACCGACATCTCTGGCATTGCTAGTAAATATACAGTTTTCATCTTGTCTTTAAATAATCAACAAACTATGAAACTTATCTTCGTCTACAACGCCAATAGTGGCTTAGTTAACGCTCTGATTGATATTGGGCATAAAGCAATTAGCCCTCAAACCTATGCCTGTAATCTCTGCGATCTCACCTTTGGGCTATTAACAGAAAACAAACAGTGGAAGCAATTTAGAGAAACATCAGGTACCGAGATGGAATTTTTCCACAAAGATGAGTTTGAACAACAATATCGCGATCGCTTTGCATATCCTGTAATTCTCCAAGAGGACAAAGATCTCAACGTTGTAATTTCTCAGGCTGAATTAAATCAGATTACCACCCTCGATGAACTAATCGCTAGAGTAAAAACAGTCACCAAAATGTCTTCCAGCAATCAAGGCTAAGACAGCCATCTTCGCTCTAGTCGTTTCTCATTTTCCCTAGCACTATTACTTAATATTGCTTAACTTATAACTATCAGCTATTTTTAACCAAGAGCTTTGTTGTCTTAGATTCTTAATGCCTTCCCAGATTTCGATTATTATTCCTGCTTTGAATGAAGCAAATGCACTGACTAGGACACTACATAATTTAGCTCTCCTAAATCCACCTCCCCATGAAATTTTGCTCGTAGATGGAGGTAGCCAAGATCGAACGGTAGAAATTGCCACGAAAGCTGGGATCAGAGTTCTCATTGCGCCACAGCCAGGACGCTCGCGCCAAATGAACTTGGGTGCCAAAGCCGCAACAGGAAAAATCCTCTGTTTTCTTCATGCAGATACTTTAGTCCCTGACGATTTAGTGACGATAATTGAGAGAGTTTTAGCTCAACCGACTATTGTCGGCGGTGGTTTTATCTCGTTGATGACAGCATCAGACAAAACTCGCTGGGCAACTTCTTTACACAATTATCTAAAGACCTACTACGCCGCCATAATTTTTCGACCTCTCCTATTTTTAAAAGGTCTACGAATTTTATTTGGCGACCAGGTAATCTTCTGTCGCCGTCATGATTTTTGGGACTGTGGCGGATTCGATCCAGAGTTACCAATTATGGAAGATGCAGATCTTTGTATTCGTATGTGTGAGTATGGCTCAATTTATCTAGTCGATCGCATTGTGCAATCTAGCGATCGCCGAGTTGCCAAATGGGGCGAGTTAAAAGCCAACTTAATCTATCTCTATATCGGCTGTTTATGGGGCATAGGAGTCTCTGGAGACTATCTCAAACAATTTTATGAAGATGTTCGCTGATTAGATACAAAATGAGATCTTTCTATCTAAGACAATGCGCTATTACCAAAAACTGAGTTGGCAAGGGATCAAACTATTAATCCGCTGGCAATTTCCCGAAATACAACAGCTATCTACCCAGGATTTAGCTGCATGGCTAGAAAAAGACAAGCTCAAGCCTTTGCTTTTAGATGCGAGAACAGAGCAGGAATATCAGGTTAGTCACCTCCAGGATGCACAGTTAGCCTCCCGTAAGCTCAAAAACTTGATTGATCGGCGTGAAGTTAACTCCGCTACTCCCATAGTAGTCTACTGTTCTGTTGGCTATCGCTCGGCAAAAATAGTTCGTCAGCTTCAGTCTAGAGGCTACAGTAAAGCTTTTAATTTAAGCGGTTCAATTTTTCAGTGGGTCAATGAAAATCGCCTGGTTTATCAAAAAAATCAACCAGTTAAGATGATTCATCCCTACCAAAAGTTTTGGCAATATCTCATCTGCAATCAAAGTATCAAGATAAATTTCAAGCCTTAGACGATCCAAACTAAAAGGCTAAGGGGGATTGTAACCCTGAACCGATCCAGATTATTGAGCGGAGAGCAATTTTTAAGTTAGCAAGCATAATGTCTCTGGTTACAGTTGGCAAAATGTCCACTCTTTTACTAATTTCCTAAATCACTGAGCTAAGATGACGAATCAAACAACCTCTATCTAGAGTTTAATCTGGGTCGAGCTTTTAGAAGTGTTACTTCGATCGCAGTTATGCAAAAATCAAAGCAAGTTTTTTCCGTAGGACAGCAAAGCAAATTTCAGCAGTTGCAGTTGGAAGTGTCGGCGTTAGAGCAACAGTTGGAGCGTGTTCTTCGAGAACAGATAGCCACAGCTAATAACTCCAATTCTCAGCCACCAATTCCTTTGGTTTATGTCAACGAGCAGGTTGCCAAATCTGGCATCAAGCTGGCGTAAAAGCCCGTTTATTATATCCAGTCTTTAGCCGCAAGCGATCGCTAATCTTCGACATTTACCAATTCCAAATATGATGGTAAATAGTGATCGCCTAGTTACAGCCTGCTGGGTAATTAACAGCGCCAAAATAGTGATGATGTTCAGACTAAACTAGTGATTACTGATTACTGATTACTTCTGACAATATTCTGAATATTACGCTGAATTTCCGACCATTGACGAGGAAAACGCTCTTTTGTGTAAACCAGGAGGGCTTTATTCAGAAAAGCGAGCGCTTTTTGCCTATTTTCAGCTTTATCTCCCTTGACTCGATGACGATAAGCGCCACCGATATTATTATTGAGCATTGCCCAGTTGTAGGGAAATTTTTCTAGGGAATGAATTGAAAGGGCGTTTTCATAATGAGAAATAGAACGTTCGATGTTGCTCCCTTTTTCACCCTTGACGCGGGATTGAAAAGCATTGCCCAAATTATTTTGTAACATTGCCCAACGATTAGGATGAGCCGTCAGAGTATAAACAGTTAAAGCCTGTTCGAGATGATCGATAGCGATTTCGATATTTTCGGCTTTATCTCCTGCGCGGCGATTAGGATAGATATCGCCTAAGTTGTTGTGAGCTGCTGCCCAATCTTGGGGATATTCAGCCAGGGCGTGTACTGTTAAGGCGCGGTTATAGCAGTTGATTGCCTGTTCGATGTTTTTGCTTCTCTCTCCCTGTATACGGTAAGAATAAGCAATCCCCAGATTCCGTTGCGTATTGCCCCAAATATAGGGGTATTTTTCCTGGGTAATCACCTCTAGAGCCAGCTGATAGGTAGCGATCGCCTGTTCGATATTTTGCTCACGACTACCCAAGACGCGATCGCGATAGACATTGCCTAAATTAGACTGGATTGTTGCCCAATCCTTGGCAAAGGTAGTAGGAGGATAAACCTTAAGAGCTGCTTGGTATGCCACAATTGCCAGCTCGATATTATTTGCTTTATCTCCTGCGGGATAGGCGCTAACCAGATTACCAAAGTTAATTAAATCATTAGCGATCGCCTTACCCTGGTTTGGTTCTACGGTAACAATCGTCTGATTCGCCCAAGATTGCAAAATCTTCGTAGTATTGATGTCAAATAAGTGTTGATGCTGACGAATTGACTCATAAATCTCTGCTGGCGGTATGCGGTTGGATACCTTCTGGAGCAAACTCATCAAAAAATCAAAATACTCTTTGCGTTGGCTATTAGAAGTCTGAGTTTTTTCTAACTGTAATAATTTCTGCGCCAAATCGATCAGTCGTTCCGCTGAAGCAATATCCCCTGCTCTGGTAAGTCTTTTGCCCACAGACATGAGACGGCTAATAAACTCTTGATTAACTAATTCAGAGTGGGCATTTAGAATGTTCGTCTCCTGCTCTCTAGGATTGCTCAGTAAAGAATCGATTAGCTTGAGGTAAGAAGATTCCAGCTTGCTCATAGGAATAAAGGCTAATTACAGTTAGCTTTATTTTACAACCGTATAATGTAGCGGACTCTTTCTCTAATATCTGTAACCGTGACTGCAAATAAAAAATCATCTCCTTCCGTGGGTAGTATCGCCAAACTAGTGGCGATCGCCACTTTGGTCAGTAAGCTATTTGGCTTCGTGCGGGAGCTAGTTGTTAATGCTGCTTTTGGCATTGGTTCAGTTAGAAATGCTTATGCCTATGCCTACACGATTCCTGGCTTTCTTTTTGTCCTGATCGGGGGCTTGAATGGTCCTTTTCACAGTGCTTTAGTAAGTGCTTTAGCCAAGAGAGAAAAGTCGGAAGCCGCGCCAATTGTGGAGACTGTATCGACCTTAGTAGGTATCTTGCTGATTGCAATTACGGCGATGATTATGTTTTTTGCCAGCAATCTGATCGGTATTTTAGGGCCAGAATTAGCTCCAGAGGTGAAAGAGCTATCAATTCTACAGCTTCAGATCATGGCTCCCATGGCGCTTTTGGCAGGATTAATCGGTATCGGTTTTGGCAGCCTAAGCGCCGCAGATAGCTATTTATTACCCAGCATCAGCCCCTTATTTTCCAGCGCCGTGATTACCACAGGAGTCGCGGCGATCCTCTGGAGATTTGGCGAACAGCTCAACACGCCGCAGTATTTTCGCTTGGGAGCGATCGTCTTAGCGGGAGCAACCCTCTGTGGCGCTGTATTACAGTGGCTAGCTCAGTTAATTGTCCAGTGGCGTGGGGGGATGGGGACATTAAAACTGCGCTTTAACTTAAACACTCCTGGGGTGCTAGATGTTTTTAAAGTGATGATTCCCGCTACCTTTTCTTCGGGAATGCTCTATATCAATCTCAACGTCGATCAGTATTTTGTTTCGGGTATTCCTGATGCGGCGGCGGCGATCCAAAGCGCCACCTTTATCTTTATCACGCCCCTGGGAATTATCTCCAACGCGATCTTAGTCCCTTTCTACCCTGCCTTTTCTCGCTTGGCTGCTCCCGAAAACTGGCAAGAATTAAAAGCAACTATCCGTCAGGGATTATTCTTGGGAACCCTAAGCATGCTGCCCTTCACGGCAATTTTTATGTCTTTGGCTTTGCCGATAGTTAAGCTAGCTTTTGAGCGAGGACAGTTTGACGCAGCCGATTCTCGGTTTGTCGCTTCTTTGCTTGTGGTTTATGGCTTTGGCATGTTCTTTTATATGGGTAGAGACGTACTGTTGAGAGTCTTTTATGCTTTGGGAGACGGTACTACCCCGTTCAAAATCAGCATTATCAATATTTTTCTCAACGCTACCCTCGACTACTTTTTAATCGATGCTTTTGGTACGCCAGGACTAATTATGGCAACGGTAGGAGTCAATATTTTTTCGATGACGCTCTTTGTAATTATCTTGCATCGTCGCTTGAACGGCTTACCCCTCCTGCGCTGGTGTAAAGATATTTTCGGTTTATTGGTAGCTACGGCGATCGCTGGTTTAGCTAGCTATGGCATCAGTCAGGCTTGGTCAAGAGCGATCGGCAACGATAATTTACTACTGTTATTACTAGAGTTGAGTCTGGCTAGTGGAGTTGCGCTAATTATATTTAGTCTCATCGCCATGCAGCTAAAACTTCCAGAATTAAGCTTACTAGCTAGCAAAATTCGCCAAAAGCTCGGTAGATAAAATAGCCTGCTGTCCAGAACAAACTCAAAACAGTGTTAATAAATCCAACCATACAAACAACTCCCTTCTCTGATTTGGCGACTTGGCGACTTCGCGCGAAATTCATCTAATGTCAATCAAAAATCAATTTAGCAAATCGGAATTGCTTACTACCCTATGGCAAAAAGCGGCGATCGCTCTGTGTCTCCAGGTATTGGGAATAGCCGTGGCATATTTGATGCAGGTATTGCTGGCTCGCTGGATGGGAGTAGAGCAGTATGGTGTCTACGAATACGTTATTAGTATCGGTACCTTTCTCGGATTTTTGGCAGGCTTGGGTTTGCCTAACTGTTTACTCAGGTATATTCCCAAATATAGCGTTGGCGAAGATTGGGGCAAGCTACGGGGCATTATTTGGGGTAGCTGGCGTTATGTATTTTTGAGCGGTATTTGTCTTGCTGTAGTTAGCGTTGTATTTCTGCTTGGCTGGGAGCGATATGGAGCGAATAATATCGATCTAAATTCTTTTTTGTTAGGAATGGTGCTTATTCCCCTGTGGGCATTAGCTAGGCATCAGCGAGAAATGTCTAGAGGAATCAAGCTAATGAACCTGGCATATTTACCCACAATCGTATTCCCCTTACTGGCGATCGCGGGAGGATTTTACTATCGGCAAGATTTATCCAGTACTGGGGCGATCGCTATTGTTGCCGCAAGCTTATTGTTGGTCTTAACATCTCAACTCTTGTTTTTTGCCCGACAGCTACCTGCAAAATGTTCGAGCGAAGCGCCCATATATCTCCGTCAAGAATGGTTTGCCGTGGCGCTGCCGCTACTTTTTAACGATTCGGCATTTGTATTACTTTCCCAAACCGATACGATTATGACAGGGGCAATTCTCGGTACTTTTCAGGTGGGCATCTACGGTGCTGCGTTTAAAACGGCGGCGGGGGTGAGCTTTGTTTTACTGGGGGTTAATGCGATCGCCGCACCTATGTTTGCTACTCTGCATACTCAAGGCAACTATGAAGGATTACAAAGCCTAACCAGTACGGTGGCTCGCTGGATGTTTTATCCGACTCTGGCTTTTGCCCTGGTGCTGATTCTATTTGGCGATCGCGTCTTGGGCTTATTTGGCGCAGAATTTGTGGCAGCGCGTTGGTCAATGACGATCCTAATTCTTGGACAGTTAGTTAATGTGGGAGCAGGTTCGGTAGGCTATCTAATGGAAATGACGGGGCATCATCGACAGTGTGCAATGGTCTTGGGCTGTAGCGCCATGTTAAATTTGCTTCTCAACGCTATTTTGATTCCCCTATGGGGTATTTTGGGGGCAGCGATCGCCACTGCCACAACTATGGCACTGTGGAATATCTGGCTACACCACCTCGTCGTCAAGTATTTGGGAGTTAAGCCCTCGATTGTCTCGGCTATCTTATCTCTGCAAGGGAATAGTCGTCGATAGTTAATAGATCGTAGCCCACAAGCAACCAAAACCGTTTTAAATATTCATACAGTAGCTAGCTAGAATCTCGATACAGTTAGCGATCGCGCCTAAATGAGCAATTTCGTAGCCGTGGGTATTTTGAGTCGGAAAACTCAGACAAGCACCACGAGATACATGTCCAAACTTCATGGCGATCGAGGCATCACTACCAAAACCATCAATTACCGCTAGCTGGAGAGGAACTTTAGCTGCTTAACGGCGAAATACGTACTGCTGCCGAGCAAGCTAAAGTTCTTCTCCAGCTAGCGGTAAGCTGCTGAACTAAGACACGGTCTATTTTTAAGGTATCTAGGGGGATTTGCTTCAGATACTCCAATGCCGAAAAACCAGTGGTAAATCCGTCCACGGCAATACTGACTCCGATAGATTTGAGCTGGCTGACCAAATGTCGGCTATAGTCTACATTTTCCATCAGCGTAGCGGCACTAATTTCTAGCTCTAGTAAACTGGCATCAAAGTCGGTTTCGGTTAAAATCTCAGCAATCTTTTGCGGCAAGTTTGACTGTTGAAACTGCACCAGAGATAAACTAACGGTGATGCGAGAAGTTGGCATTGATTGAGCCTGCCACTGTTTGTTCTGTATACAGGCGGTACGAATAGTCCATTCGCCAATAGGCACAATTAACTTGGTTTTCTCTGCGAGGCGAATAAAGTTACCTGGGGGAACCAAGCCTAGTTCGGGATGTTGCCAACGAAGTAAGGCTTCTACCGCTTCGGTGACACCGCTATCAACATTGATTTGTGGCTGATAGTAAAGCTCGAACTCTTCTTGTTTAATCGCCTGTTCTAATAAGTTTTCCAATTCTAGGGCAACTAGCGCTTGAGAATTCATTGCCTCATCATAGAATTGGTAGCTAGTTTTATTGGTATTAGCTCGTTCAAGAGCAGTATTGGCACTAGCCATTAAAATTTCGGGATCCATGCCATCTTGAGGATATACAGAGATGCCCGTAACACTTGTGATTGACGCTTTGGTCTGACCCAAGGTGAAAGATTGATTGGTTGATTGGTTAATTCTTTGGGTAATTTTAGTTATCTCTTCAACATCGTTGACCTGCGGTAGAAGTAGCGCAAACTTATCTTCTTGCCAGCGAACTACAGTGTCTCCTGAACGCAGACAAGTACCTAATCTTTTTTCTAAGGCTAACAGCAGCTTGTCGTAATTTTCCGCCCCAATGGTAACGTTTATGTCAGGTAGAAAATCAAGCTTGCAAAACAAAACAGCTAGCAACTTCTGACTTCTCTTCGCATTGGCGATCGCTGTTAACAGCTGTTGATTGAACAACTCCCGCTTAAATAATTCAGTTGAGGCGCGATCAACGTTATCTGCAAGATTCTTGGCATCTGCATGGCGAATAATGAAACAAATATGCTCTTCAGTCTCAAACCCCATGATGCTGATCTGAATCTGACTTTGAACTAAATTGCTATTTTTATGGCGTAAGAAATATTCTCCCGCAAAGTTATTTTTTTCAGCAATTATGTTTCTTAAGATAAGAGCAAATTTATCTGACTCATTAACCAACTCATAGATGTTCATCTGCAAGAGTTCTGCTTTAGAATATCCCAGAAGGTCAACACAGCCATTGTTAACTTCTACAATTTGCTTGGTTGCAGATTCAACTAAAATAATTCCTTCCGCAATTTGTTCTGTAATCCGATTACAGAAAGTTTTTACCTGTTGCAATTCTCCTTCGATTAGCTTTTGTTGACTAATGTTAGTCAAATAATTTCTAATTACTCTTTTTTCGGGCAGATAATGAGCTGTCTGCTGAAAAGTTTCCTGATTGACCCTGATTTCGCGAGTAATTATATTGTCGTGACCTTGATGATAAAGAGAAACTAAATTCTCTAGTAAAGGATGGTTGAGTTTGCGATGATGAATATCTTTGAAACCAATAATTCCCGCCGAATTAATATAGGTAATATTGCCGTATAAATCGATCTCGATAATTGGTTGGGGGCTAAGTTCAGCCAATGAGGTCTGCTGTGCGACGTCTACGGCTTTTCCGAGCTTTTGAGGGGTTTTAGGCTCAGAAACAACCGTTTCTTTCGAAAATCCTGGGTTGCGATAGGAGGTTGGAGCCGCAATACGCTCTAGATCGCCGCTATCTGATTGGGAAGTGTTGTTTAATGGTTCAGTCGAAGTTTTATATTTAACCGAAGCATCTCCACTAAAATGAACCACATCTCCCGACTGTAATTCATGAACCAGACCTTTTTTGCCGTTGATATAAATGCCGTTGCGGCTTCTGTTCCCCTGCAAATCTCCATCTAAGATCCAATAAGAACATTGATTAGTTTTAACATCAGTCCTACGAAGTAGGGTTGCATGATTACGGGAAGTTTTTTGGCAAGAAAGAACAATATCATTGCTAGAATGACGACCAATAGAATAGGTAGCAGCGTCAAGCTGAATTTCTCTGACAAAAGATGGATCTTGAACTATTAGTATGTGATGTGTTTGCGCTAAATCCATTTTTTGAGTTTGACTATAGTTAGTATCCATATCGCGCAGATCGTCATTGAAAATTGATTTTCCAGCAATATTCTGGCAGCAAAGCAGCTCGAATAGTCGAAATAAGAAAAAATATAAATATTACAAATATTACAGTTGGTTAACTGAAGAATAGAAAATTATGTTAACAGATCTCGAACATTAATTACTGGCATTAGCCTTTGCTTGATTTTATTGTTCCCCATAGTGAATTTAAAGTATCAGCTTTAATAAAATTATTTGTATCTTTACAAACAGAAGCCACAAAAACCAAGACCTTAGAGAAAAAATGATCTTGATTACAAAGCTAGCCGATGGTAGTTTATCTGCGGGTTGAGCAGATCATGTAGGAGCAAAGACTAGTGAATTTGCGGTTAGACAATCTCCGCTGGGCAACATAGGCTGTAACAGATGAATATGTTGATTAATTCATGTTGGCAAGGGTTTGGAGTGCAGCGATCGCTGGTATTAATGCAATCAAGGTGGGTGTCGAGGTTGACGTTTCTGGCGGCTTGCCCAAGATTATCGTCGTCGGTCTCCCCGATGTGGCAATTCAAGAATCAAGAGAAAGGGTAAAAGCAGCCCTGAAAAATGCCGATTTTGCCTTTCCTGTACGTAAAATTGTGATTAATCTGACCCCCGCAGATCTGCGTAAGGAAGGTCCCTGTTTTGATCTGCCGATCAGCATCGGTATTCTCGCCGCATCCGAACAGGTAGATCCTCAATTATTGGGAGATCATCTATTCTATGGGGAAGTTTCCCTCGACGGTACTTTGCGTCCCGTGTCTGGAGTTCTACCCATCGCTGCTGCCGCATCCAAAATGGGTATTGCAGGATTGATTCTCCCTCTGGGTAACGCTCAAGAAGCAGCCGTAGTCAAGGATATTAATGTTTATGGGTTTGCCAATATTACCGAGGTAGCTAACTTTCTCAATCAGCCAGCTAAATATCGACCTGTAGTTGCTGCCGATCCTTTGGCAAAAACGCGATCGCTAGCTCACATTCCCAACCTCAAGGATGTCAAAGGACAAATTCAGGCACGACGAGCTTTAGAAATCGCGGCGGCTGGCGGGCACAACGTCATCCTGATCGGGCCCCCAGGGAGTGGCAAGACTATGCTAGCCCAGCGTCTTCCTGGTATTCTACCAAACCTTTCTTTTGATGAAGCATTAGAAGTCTCTCAAATTCACTCTGTAGCAGGACTACTCAGGGATAGAGGGGAGCTTGTAGTTGAAAGACCATTTCGTAATCCCCATCATTCAGCCTCGGGACCCTCCTTGGTTGGTGGTGGGACTTATCCTCGTCCTGGGGAGATCTCACTAGCTCACAAAGGTATTTTGTTTCTCGATGAGCTAACAGAGTTTAAACGCAATGTTTTAGAGTATCTGCGCCAGCCTCTTGAAGATGGACAGGTAACAATTTCTCGTACTCGTCAGTCGGTCGTTTTTCCCGCTCAGTTTACCCTCGTTGCCAGCACGAACCCCTGCCCCTGTGGTTATTTTGGCGATCCGATCCAACACTGTAGCTGTTCTCCTCGACAGCGAGAGTCCTACTGGGCTCGTCTATCGGGCCCCCTGATGGATAGAATTGACCTCCAGGTGGCGGCTAATCGCCTCAAGCCCGAAGAAATGACAAGACAGACTATTGGCGAAGATTCCGCTCTAGTTAGAGCCAGAGTGATTGCTGCCCGCAAACTAGCCGCCCAGCGTTTCCAGAATGAGCCAGGAATTAGCTGCAATGCCGAAATGCGATCGCCTCATCTGCGAGATTTTTGTGTTTTGGATGATGCCAGCCGTAATCTATTAGAGGGAGCAATTCGCAAGCTGGGTTTATCGGCGAGAGCTATGGATCGGGTGTTAAAAGTATCTCGTACCATTGCTGATTTAGCAGGCGATCGCGATCTGCAAAGCAATCATCTAGCCGAAGCGATTCAATATCGCACGATTGATCGGATGCAGTAAGGTTGTCTGAGGATAAACAACTCCTTATGGGAATTTTGTCTAGCTATCTATTGCTAGAGTAAGAACTTGTGGCTGTAATTGGCTAATAGTAGCCCAAACCACAAATGATTTTGCTTAACTAGTAGAGTATTGAACTATTACTGAGTCGAGTAGCTAGATGGAAATAGGCGTTCCTAAAGAAACTAAAGATCGAGAATTTCGCGTCGGTTTGAGTCCCAATAGCGTTCGGACATTATCGAGCAACCATACTGTATTCATAGAAACCAAGGCTGGATTGGGTTCGGGATTTGACGACCAAGCATATGAGCAGGCAGGAGCAAAAATCGTCACCGATGCTGCTCAAGTATGGCAGCGAGAAATGGTGGTCAAAGTTAAAGAGCCGTTACCCAGCGAATATCAATATTTAAGATCGGATCTATTGCTGTTTACCTACCTACACCTGGCAGCAGATCGAGAGCTGACTCAGGCTTTAATTCAGTCAGGCACTACGGCGATCGCCTATGAAACGGTAGAGTTAGACAACGGTATCCTGCCCTTACTTACACCCATGAGTATTATTGCGGGGCGTTTATCGGTTCAGTTTGGCGCTAGGTATTTGGAAAAGCAGCAGGGCGGTAGAGGAGTCTTGCTTGGTGGTGTGCCAGGAGTAAGCCCAGGAAAAGTGGTTATCCTTGGTGGTGGGGTCGTCGGTACAGAAGCCGCCAAAATTGCCGTAGGTATGGGCGCCAAAGTCCAAATCATCGATATTAATCTCGAACGTCTGAGTTATTTAGAAACTTTATTTGGTTCGCGAGTAGAACTGCTCTATAGCAATGCGGCTCAGATCGAACAGGCGGTACAGGATGCAGATTTATTGATTGGTGCAGTATTAGTAGTGGGTAAAAAAGCCCCTGTTCTAGTATCTCGTAGCCTAGTTGCTCAAATGCGACCAGGTTCGGTGATTATTGATGTGGCGGTGGATCAAGGTGGCTGTATTGCGACTCTCCATCCTACATCCCACAGTCAGCCAACTTATGAATCTGAAGGCGTGGTTCATTTTGGCGTGCCTAACATGCCTGGCGCAGTTCCCTGGACAGCAACTCAAGCCTTGAACAATAGTACTCTGCCCTACGTATTACAGCTCGCAAATCATGGTCTGACAGCCCTAGACAAAAATCAAGCTTTGGCAAAAGGACTGAACGTCAAACAGGGGCAGATTATCCACCCCGCTGTTAAAGAAGTTTTTCCTGATTTGCGGTGTTGAGCTGAACTTGGGCGATTCTCACCAGAACCAGATCACTGCCAGTTGCCGATCATAACGTAGGCTGACCAAAAAGCAGGAACTTTCCAGTCCTTATCTGTTCGCTCCCATAAATCCATTTGCGCCCGACGTAAAGCCTCCGCTTTGCCATAATGTTTGAGGTGCTGATAAAAGTGCCTCATTAATTCTGCTGTCGATTCATCATGAACCTGCCAGAGAGTTGCCAAGGTGCTGAGGGCGCCACTTCTGACGGCAACGCCAGCTAGCCCTAGGGCGGCACGGCGATCGCCTGATGCGGTATCACAAGCACTCAGAACTAGCAGCTTAATGGGATTGAGATGTACTTTTGTGCGGCTTCGGAGAATATTGCTAAATTCTTTGATGGTTAAGAGTTTTTCCCACATCAATAAAAATGTCTGTTGAGGATTAGCACTGAACTGTCCGTGGGTTGCCAGATGAACTACAGAGGCAGCGGTCAGATTTAGCTGTTCTAAGAGGTTGCCAGGAGTAAACTGCTGATTTAAGAGGACTGCACTGCCAGACTGGCTGAAGCTCTCTATTTCTTCAGAGACATTATTTAGGGGGGGAAAGCTCAAGCTATCGACTTGAAGATAGTCACTGATTCCTCCTGCCAGAAAAGAAAGCGGACGGGAATCAGCCTGGGGGTTTAGGAGTCTCAAGCCTGGGGTCAAAGCGATCGCATATTTTTCCAGTAGGTATTGCTGACCATCATATAAAATTGACATGGGAATAGTTTGGAGCATCCCATCCAGCACGAACACGAGGGTTTTGGGTTGATATTGTCCCAACTCAGAAGTAAATGGCTCAATTAGCCAATTGTAAATCTGCCCCGCTAGCTGCTGCACTTCTCTGGTTCGATCTGGCTCAGTAATGTATTGCTGTAGCTGTTGAATGGTTTCCTCTAGCTGAGTCTGAGTAACAGCTTGAGTATGATGGTAAAATTTCTGACTTGAGCTGCGGGAGTTGACCCTTGCTAAAATGGTTTCCAGGCGATCGGGCAGTACAATAGTATAGATAATCGCCGCGTCTGGATCTAGCTGCTCAATACTCTTCGGTTCAAAGGTGAGACAGGCATCCTGAAAATAATTGTCTAATTCTGCTAGCTGCAAAGCCTCGATCACATTTCTGGCTGCTTCTAAATCGCGATCGCTCGGCACATCCGTCAATAGTAAATCCGCTAGTTCGCGATAAACAGGCTCAATCTGTTCTTTAAATTCATACTGTACTTCTTTTTCGAGAGCTACTAAATCGCTACGCAAACTATCAAGATTAGCCAATGCTCCCTGATAACTAGCGATCGCCTGAGTGCTTAATCCCTGCCCGCGGTAGACTCGCCCAAGTCGCCACTGCCAGCGGTAGGCAATTTCTGGTGAGTTAGTGGCTTGAGCTAAGGATAATGCCTGCTCATAGAGCTGCTGAGGAGTGTATTCTAGCCGCAATTCTGCGCCCACATCTTGACAGATATCGCCCAAATTACCCAGAGCTGAGGATTCGAGCCGCTGATCCCCCGACAATTGAGCTTGTCGAGCCACATTGAGGTACATCTGGGCAATGTCTTGCTGACTATAATTTGAAGCTATGTTTGCGGCTTGGTCATACCGCTGTAATAATTTCAGGCTGTTGGCAAATTTTATCTGGGGATAAAGATCATTTTGCGGGATTAGCCGAATTTTGTTAGCTAACTGCTCTGCTTGTGACCATTGACGGCTAGCGATTAAAAGAGATAGTTCATTTAACTGGGCTGCTAGCTGGAAATCCTGGTCTTTCGGTGTCTCGCTCAAGCGTTCCAATTGCTGAAAATAGGCAATTGCCTGACGGCGATGTTGTTTAAAGCGATCAAAGTCGTCCTGTTCTTTTGCTTGAAGAGCGATCGCTTGATGAATATTGCCCAAGTTGAGGCGGATTTTGCTATCAGTTCCCCATTTTGCAGCGGGAAAACTACTAAGACTGGATTGACTCGCATCGGCAAACTGTAGCGCCAGTTTCAGTTTACCCATCGCCAGCAGATGATTACCTATACTGTTTAAGCTATCGACTAACCAAGGTTTGGGTTGTGATTGAGCGTGCTTAATTATATTTACTGCTGTTGGTTGAGTTAGTTCCGTACAGCGAGACTCGCTCAGATCTATCGTTGCCAAAGTACGATCACAAGCCCGTCGATGAAAGCCCATTTTTCCTAACGCTTCTGCCTGGCTTAAAATTGTACCAGCGATCGCCGAATCATCCTCAATCTGGCGGTACAGCTGTTCCGCCTGCTGCCAATCTGCAAGAGCCTGGTCATATTGTCCTGTAGCTAGTTTATAATGCCCTTTACTATGCCAAATTTGTGCCTGTACCTGGGTTTTATTGGGACTCGTAGCAAGAGGGGCGATTAAGCTCAAGCTGCGCTCAATACTTTCACGGGCAAGCTGCCAGTTGCCCTGCTGTTGCTGTACCAAAGAAGTCAAGGCTAGTATCTGAGCCTGGGGCAAAATTGCTGCCTGACTCTGATATCTTTCTGCTGCCTGTTCTAGCAAATGAAGTGCCTGAACCGATCTGCCTTGATCATAGTGCTGCTGCGCCTGTCGTACTAGCCGATCTGGAGCAGCTTGAGCATTCAAAGCCAAGTCCAATCCTAAAACTAAACTCCAGCTAAGTAGAACAGCAACCACAAATTGCTTCCAGCTTTTCATGTTAGGCGATCGTCAACAAAGTGTAATTTAGTATATCAAGCAATCGATCTGCTAGCTAAAAAGCAGACTTATTGATTGCCCTGATTAGCCGATCTTAATCAGAATTTTAGAAAAGCTCAAAAATGCTGAAATTATAACCCACACCCAACAATAAACCCACATCAGTATCATCTTCGGCAAAACCCAAATTAATCCGCGCCGTTGCCGTGACTCTTTCGAGAATCGGCACGTCTACACCCGCCGTTACCAAACCGTCCGTATCAAAATCACCAAAAAAATCTTCAACAGCGATGCCACCACCAACAAAAGGATAAAGCAGTTCCAGGCGATCGCCAGCAGATGCAAAGATGGGAACGCCAAAAGTGAGAGCAAAGGTACCTACGCTATCGCCAGTAAAAACTGTCGAGGTATGCAGCGAAATATTTCTGACAATAGCAGTTCTACCCACTAAAGAAAAACCGCCCTCTCCCAAAGCAGTAGAATCGCCACCTAGACCAATATTGCCCCCCAATCCAGTGTAGCTACGGGTAGGAACGTTATTGTTATTTGTAGGCGGATTTTGGGGAGTATTCTGTGCCAATGCGGGGCGAGGGGTGGTTAACGTCAAAAAGGTCGCCAGTCCCAAAAGCAAGAACCTTAAGGAAATAGTTTGAGGCTTGATCGTTTCGGCTTGCATGGTCATATATTCTAATTTTTGGTTGAGTTTTGGTAGCGTTAATGAAGGCATAACAGTCTTAAAGGTCTGCCAATACACGCCTGATGTTTAATTAAACGCAAGACTCTTTGTTTCTATTTATAGCCTTGCTCGCTTGAGGTTAGTACCAGTCAAATTGACGTTAGTTAAATCTGCTCCGTTTAGTTTGGCGTTAGTCAAGTTGGCGCCACTTAGATCGGCGTGGCTTAGATTTGCTTCAATTAGTTTAGCGTTGGTCAGATTTGCGCCCGTCAAATCAGCATGACTTAAATCGGCAGCGATTAGATTAATATTGGCTAAATATATTGCTGATAAATTAGCATGACTCAAATTGGCATGGCGAAAATTTCTTCTGCCTAGAGCATATCCCCGAATCAGACTAGCGCGATCGCTAATGGTTAACTCCCTTGGGGGCAGGTTAGTGACGGTAAAAGTAATTGTTTGCCTCTGGTTAATTAACTGTTCCAATTCCCGATAGAGAGGAAAGCTGCCAATGCCGCTAATGTTTACCCAGGCTCTGGTACGAGTCAGGGCGGTAAAAAGCTGATGACGCAGATATATATTGTCTGCTTGAGCAATGCGATCCAAGCCTACCAGATAAACTAAATCTGCTTCTTGTCCTTTGGCACGATGGATCGTCGTCAGAGTAACTGCTCCTGGATACCAAAACTGATTAGGATTGTCTTGGGTATGAGGATCGATGCTGTTGTAGGTGCGTTGACCAGAGAGATAAATGTCGATTCCCTGATTAAGCAAAAAGACGGCAGCTTGTTTGAGTAGAGCGTTGGCTTCATAGGCAGAACCCAGAACGATTACCAGAATTTCCCTCTCTGGCTGAAGCTGTTCAACGGTAATGTTATGCTTCAATTTCTCTGCCAGTCTGGTTAGCTCCTGCTGTCGAGAGGTGAAACATGACCAATCAATCATGTCGCCAGACCATAGCTCGCCAATGATGTTGGGCGTATGTGCCTCTCTCGTGAGGGTGATTTGCTCGCCGAGCTGCCACTCGCCCATAATCTTATAGCCCAAGGCTGCCCATTCTTCGGGATAAATTGACCCTGTGAGCAAACCCTTAGTTCTTAAAAGACCCAGAGCGATCGCCTGAGCCACCATTACGATCTGTTGGGGAGTGCGATAGCTACAGGACATGATTTCGGTCTTATTGATCTCCTGGCTATACTGCCCTGTTACTAAATGTCCCAACTCTTCCCCAAATAACTCTACGGGTTCGGGTAACTTTAGATTATTGAGGCTCTGTAGCTCATCATAAGCCCAGATTAGCCTTCTCTGTTGGGGAGATACGGGATCTACAGGACGCAGGGCTTGATAGGCTAACCAGTAGAAAGGTTGTTTCTGCTGATAGTGCCAGCGATCCGACATCAAATCTTGCCCTTCATCGATCAGAACAGCATCAAACATTTGTGGAATCGGTCGATTTTCCAAGAGCTGAAGACAGGCTTCTGCTAGAGCCTCGTTGGGTGGACTGCTGAGGGTAAAGGGTACAGCTAACGGCATTTCTCCTGTTGCACGACAGACTGTGCCGTAGAAACCAGGCTGCTGTTTACTACCCCAGGCGTGAAGAATTTTTAG
This sequence comes from Cyanobacteria bacterium J06648_1, assembly GCA_039817275.1. Taxonomy (GTDB): domain Bacteria; phylum Cyanobacteriota; class Cyanobacteriia; order Cyanobacteriales; family Xenococcaceae; genus Waterburya. The sequence continues at coordinate 18,880 of JBCBWB010000015.1, forward strand.
CCCCGATTGCTCAGGTCTGTAGCCCTGACGCTCCTGGGTGTAGTATCTGATCCAGCGATCTACCTGCTGAGTAATCGAACTATAGAGACTACGAGAAAAAAATACCAGAGCGATCTGCCAATCAGGATACTTAATCGACATCAAAGCTGCTTTCTGACACAAAGCCACTGTTTTGCCCGAACCAGCTATCCCCCGAAGCCGCTGCATTCCCGGGGGAATTTGCTTGGCGATCTGCTCCTGCCGCAGATCTAGCTGATTCAAACGCGATCGCACCTGCTGGAGTAATTTACGTCGCTCCAAACCCCGATCTGTGGGTTGCAACCTGGGAGTATAAATAGCTGTCCCGCCTAACACCGCCTGTAATAACTCCCATTGAGTTGGAGTCAGATCTACGCCGTTAATCACGGGTTGCTTATTAGCGATCGCCTGAACGATAGAATCTGTCCTGCTTAGATCCTCTTGAAACAAAATCGGCGGCGAATTGGGTAAGTTTGCCCAACCCCTTGCTTGCCATTGAGCTTGAGTAACATAGGGCAAGGCAACCATCGCCCTAGCACTTACCTGCCGCTGTAAAATTGGCTCGCGATCGCAATATGCCAATAAAGCAAATAGCTGGTTTTCTGCCTGCTGATAGGGATTGCCATAATCGGTATAAAAGTTTTGATACTGCCAGCGATGACCATTAATCCCCACCAACTGCTCGATGGCGATCGCTTTGACTTCAATGACGATCAGTCCCAGTTCCTTGTCAGCAATGAGAATATCTGGTTCCCGCCGAAAGCGATCGGGACGAAAAATGGGATAGCGCCAGTAAGCAACACATACTCTAGATGCAAAACCCCTTTTAATAACATCCCAAACCAACTTCTCTCCCGCCTGACCCGAACTAGCAAATAATTCCGTGGCAATAAATTTATTGGCTTGGTCGAGCTGAAACATGAATTGAGAATGATGTTGTTGGTGACTTTATTCCTAATTTGAGGAGAGCTTTCTGATCAGCAAAACCTGGCAATAATCAAATGCTTAATGTTCAACTCGCGCGTTCCTTGGCGGATTTTTAATCCGCAGGGTCGCTCGTCAATGCTTAATGTTCAATGTTTAACTGCTTCCAAGATTCTCGAATAGTAAAAACTAACGCTAGTCATCCCCGTACGCTCGATCTTAAAACCACTTTCTTGCAGCACGGCGATAATATCTGCTTCTTTATGTTGATAGGCTCTCGTGGTTTTGGACGGACCAGGAAAAAACTCGCCGATTTTCTTGAGGACAAATAATAAATAGGTTTTGGGTGCAAAGCTAAGAATTAAACGCGACTCGGCTAAGGATGCCAAATGAGCGATCATCTTGGCGGCATCTTCGGTGGGATAGTGGATCAAAACATCGAGACAGATTACCGTATCGTACTTCCCTGTCAATGCTTCGAGATCTTTGACGCTAAAAGATACTTTACTACTGTCTTCCAAAATAGTCTCAGCTTTCTCTTTGGCTTCCCCTACCATTTTGGCTGAAATATCACTGGCAGAAACCGTTGCTCCCTCTGCCGCCAAAGGAATACTCAAGCTGCCAACACCACACCCTGCATCACAAATCGTCTGTTCTGCCAGATTACCATCGTCTTTTAACCAGTTGACGACGGTATCGATAGTTTGCTGATGTCCTTCGCGGATCTTTTTCTGTACCTTGTTGACATCATCGGTTTCGCCGTAAATTCTGCGCCAGCGGTCGAAACCTTTCTGATTAAAATAATCCTTAACAACTGCTTTATCGTTAATTTTATCTGCCGTTTTCATAAATCAATTTAAATAACATCTGCTGCATTGTCTGCCCTGACTCAGTATTGTATCTTGCCTACAGCCCCGAACCAACCCAAGCCGAAGAATCATTATCTTAATGCTGACGATAATTTTGCCTAAAACCAAAAACAATAAGAAATGTTAACTTGAATCTAAAAAATGCAGGCATAAATAACAGGTAATTCATAAAATATGCTGTCAAAAAAGCGACAAAATTCAATATAATGTTGGGTGGATTACTAATTTAGTGTAATTATCGAGGAAACTTATTATCCCCACTTTAATAAGTTGTTCTTCCAGCCTAAAGAAATCCCTGAAAACCGTCGCCAAACGGCATGCTTTGTAATTTAAAGGAGCTTGAGCTATGAATCTTGAGTCTAATCAACTATCTCTGGAGCAAGAATTTATGCACCAGGTATTTGCTACCAAAGTTAAAGATTTATCTTATGAGGAAACCAAAGAATTATTGATTAAATTTCACAAGCAAATGTTATTTAAAGATAATTTCTACCGCAAGCTGTCTCGTAAAGGGAAGAAAATCGTCAATCGCTTATTGGATAATTGAGTCCGATCAGGCGGCTTGCGAATGTTAAATCAATCGAAGAAGCAGAATAATAGAGGCAGTATAGTCTATAATCTATGTCTCTACAGTTCTTCTTTTCAATCATATGAGCTTTCCAGGATTCATTCAGGATACCGTTACCTGTCGCGATCGCCACGCTTTTATCCGCTCTGACTTAGCCGAACTCGCTGCCTATACCCCCCATCCAGAAGGCGCAAGTACCGCAATTATCGATCATCTCGACACCAATGAAAGTCCCTTAGATTTACCTGAATCGGTAAAATCAAAGCTGGCGGCGGCATATCAGTCAGAAATTGCAGCTAATCGTTATCCCGACGGTAGCCACGAAGAATTGAAAAATCTGATTGCCGATTACGTTGCGGAGTCAGCCGACTTGAATTTGGAGTCAGATTCGAGGGTAAATAGCGCCAACATCTCCGTCGGTAATGGCTCAGACGAACTGATTCGCTCGATTTTAATCGCCACCTGTTTGGGAGGAGAAGGCTCGATTCTGGTGGCCACGCCAACCTTCTCGATGTACGGAATCCTGGCAAGGACTTTAGGTATTCCTGTGGTTACAGTTCCCCGACAGGATAATTTTGCCCTAGATTTGACTCTGGCTCAGGCAGCGATCGCCGAAACTAAGGAGCCAGCTATTAGAGTAGTGTTTATGGTACATCCCAATTCACCGACGGGCAATGCCCTCAGAGAGAGAGAATTAGAGTGGCTAAGAAGTCTACCGAGTAATATTCTAGTGGTCATCGACGAGGCATATTTTGAATTTAGCCAGACATCGGCAGTGGTAGAACTAGCCCGACATTCTAACTGGATCGTGCTGCGTACCTTCTCTAAAGCCCTGCGGCTAGCAGCTCATCGTGTTGGTTATGCCATTGCTCATGCCGATGTTATTAGCGTGCTAGAAAAAGTCCGCTTACCCTATAATCTGCCTAGCTTCTCCCAAGCAGCAGCAAAAGTTGCCCTACAACAGCGTCATTTACTGTTGCCCTTAGTTGACGAAACTATTGAGGAAAGAGAACGGATGTTTCAAGTTTTACAGGCTGATAGCCGATTTAAGATCTGGGAGAGTCAGGCAAATTTTCTCTATCTACGGCTGAAAAATATTGGTGCAGATAGCCACGATCGAGTGTTAGCCGAGCTTACTCAAAAGCTGAAGGCAGCAGGAACGCAAATTCGCCATACAGGGGGTGGTTTACGGATCACTATCGGCACAAAAGCAGAAAATGAGCGCACCCTCGCCAGGCTGACGGAAATCCTGAGTCTTCCCAGTAGCTGTGAATAACTGCTGCACATCGAACAGGAGATGAGAGAATGAAAAGCTATGTAACTGTTTGCATTAGGATATGAGTAAGAAATGGATCAGTCGTGCCGAACGTTTAGATGCCCTACCGCCCTATGTGTTTGCTCGTTTAGACGAATTAAAAGCCCGCGCTAGAGAACAAGGATTAGATTTAATCGACCTCGGCATGGGAAATCCCGATGGTTCTGCCCCCCAGCCCGTGATTGATGCGGCGATCGCTGCTTTACAGAATCCCAGCAACCATGGATATCCTCCCTTTGAAGGGACTGCTAGTTTTCGTCAGGCGATTACCACCTGGTATCAGCGGTGTTACGGGGTTGAATTGGATCCTGATAGTGAAGCACTACCCTTAATTGGCTCCAAAGAAGGTTTGGGTCATTTAGCTTTGGCTTATGTCGATCCTGGGGATATCATTCTGGTGCCGACTCCTTCTTATCCCGCCCACTTTCGAGGACCTTTAATTGCGGGAGCGAAGATTCATCCCGTTCATCTTGCGGCAGAACAAAACTGGCTGATCGATTTAGAGGCGATTCCCGAAGAGGTAGCACGACAGGCAAAGATTCTCTATTTCAACTACCCGAATAATCCGACTACCGCTACTGCTCCTAGGGAATTTTATGAGGAAGTAGTTAAGTTTGCTCTTCACTACGAAATCTTGCTAGTTCACGATCTTTGCTATGCCGAATTAGCTTTTGATGGCTATCAACCTACGTCGCTTTTAGAAATACCAGGGGCAAAAGAGATCGGTGTGGAGTTCCATACCCTGTCTAAAACCTACAACATGGCTGGTTGGCGTGTCGGTTTTGTCGTCGGCAACTCCGACGTGATCCAAGGATTACGTACCCTGAAAACGAACCTAGACTACGGTATCTTTTCCGCAATCCAAAAGGCCGCAGAAACCGCCCTACAGCTTCCCGATGAATATATCAAAGAAGTACAGCATCGCTACAGTACCCGACGAGATTTTCTGATCAAGGGTTTGGGGGAATTAGGCTGGGAGATTCCCCCTTCTAAAGCCACGATGTATCTTTGGGTTAAAACCCCTGTGGGACAAGGATCAACTGATTTTGCTCTTGATGTTCTGCAACAAACGGGAGTCGTCGTCACCCCTGGCAATGCCTTTGGCGAGGCGGGAGAGGGCTATGTGCGGATTAGTCTGATCGCCGATTGCGATCGCCTGGGGGAAGTCTTACGCAGATTCAAACAGGCGGGTATTCGTTATCAATAATTACTGTTGGTAATTTAGCTCTTAGCTCTTAGCTCTTAGCTTTTAGCTTCAACAGCTCATTGAAATTTAGATATTAGTTAGATTTAGAATCGCTCATGAAAATTAGACGTAGAAACCCCAATCCCAAAATCAATTCGGGGGCAGTTGAATATAAGTCGGATATTCCCAATACCGAACCAAATAATATCCTCGAAGAGATTATCTGGCATAAAGAGGTAGAGGTAGAGCGGATGCGCGATCGCCTGCCCTTATTGCAGCTAAGACAGCAGGTACAGGAAGTTGCACCTCCCTTAGATTTTTTAGGCGCTCTGCGTCAGGGTAAAACCAATCCTGCTCTAATTGCCGAAGTAAAAAAAGCTTCTCCTTCTAAGGGAGTGATCAAAGCTGATTTTAATCCCGTAGCGATCGCCAAAGCCTATGCCGCAGGTGGTGCTAGCTGCTTGTCGGTGCTGACGGATCGCAAATTCTTTCAGGGTAGCTTTGAAAATCTTAGCCTGATCCGCTCAGAAGTGGATCTACCTCTGCTGTGCAAGGAATTTATTATTTACCCCTATCAAATCTATTATGCCCGTGCCAAAGGCGCAGATGCCGTCTTGTTGATTGCCGCAGTCTTAGAAAACAAAGATCTTAATTACTTTGTCAAAATTACTAAAGCCCTGGGTATGACTCCCCTAATTGAAGTTCATACCCAGGTAGAGTTAGACCGAGTACTAGAAATAGAGGGAGTAGAGTTAATCGGCATCAATAATCGCGACCTAGAAGACTTTTCTGTTAGTTTGCAAACGACTCAGGATTTAATTGCCAACCGCAAGGAGCAATTGACCCAGCGAGACATTCTGATTGTCAGCGAGTCGGGTTTGCATACTCCAGCAGATCTCAACACCGTTAAACAAGCAGGAGCAACAGCTGTTTTGGTCGGTGAATCTTTAGTCAAACAAGATAATTTAGAGCAGGCGATCGCCAATCTATTTTCGATCTAAAAATCATAGAGTGCGATCATTTCTACAGCTCGATATCCTTCTCGTTCGGTCGAGGCTCTTTGAGAATCTTCACAAATTAGCAGTTAAGAAACTAAGATCTCTCAAATATCAGAGATTTTGCCTGCTTGGTTGTTTTCAGATAACTAACAAGAACAGGACATAAATCGAGATAATGGCTATTCTCAAGCCGCAACTTTTAATTGTTCCTGGTAGTTTAATTATTGCCAAGTTATGCTTTGGTCGTAAATATAATACGCGATTATGGTTATGACTCTAGCCCTAGCTATTAATACTGGTAAAACCACAGAAGCGATCGCCTTGCTGCTAAAACTACATCAGAAACCGATGATCCTCAGCCAATTATTAAAGCTGATGTATTTTATAGATCTGCAATTTTTAGTCCGAACTAACCGTAGTTTAACTAACGATAGTTATCTGGGTAAACAAAGCGGCTTGATTCCCAAGCAGATTCCTAAGTTAGTCGAACAACTACAGTCAGAACGCCTCATTTCAACTCCTGCTAATAGCTCAGGATATATAGCTTTAAAACGCCAGATAACTAGTTCTCATCTTAGTAGTTCCGAAATAGCGATAGTTACTGCTGTTTATCACCAGAAAAAAGATATCAATCCCTTTAATCTTTTAGACTGGAACTACAATTTAGAATTTATCAAAAATCATGTTAAAACTAAGCGCACCATTCTAATTACCCCCTTGGATATGATGCGTAGCTTGGAAAAAACTGAGGCAGAAATACAGGCTTATCTTGATACTCAAACAGTTCCCAGCACTACTCTATCAGTCGCTTAAAATAGTAGGCTTCTTGCATGAATTATAATGGATTATCTAAGGCAGGGATTTAATGCAGATCCAGACAATAGTTGCTTATCTGTGATTTGCTCGGCAATTAGATCAAAAAAGCTAAACTCCATGCAAGAGTTTTAGTAACTATTTATTCTCAGATTCATATCGAAACATATTTTTGAGCATCAAGTTGAGAAATTATGTTTTAGCGGCAACTACAAAACTAAAGGCGATCGCCAAAAAAATGCCTCAAGCGTAAACTATGAATGTTGAAGCAGCATTAGTCTTGATAGATCGCGAGATTTATCGCTCTACTAATAAGCATCTTACCGATTTGCAGCAGGCGGTGATTACTAATGTTTTGCAGGGTCGCAAATATCTCGAAATTGCTGATGAGTATGGCTGTACAGAGGGTCATGCCAAGGATACGGGGTTTTTACTCTGGAAACTGCTATCTCAGGCTTGGGAAAAAAAGGTTACCAAGAGCAATTTACGGAGTTTAGTCACCAGACAGTTAAAGTCCCTTGATGAGGTTCAAATTAAAGATATTGAGCTGGATCGAGGGAATATTAGTCTCGCTACTGGCGATCGCCCTGGCTTTGTTGGTCGTCAACAGGCGATCGCCGAGCTGCACAGTTTGGTTGCCCAAGGAAGCAAGATTATTGTGATCCAGGGGGAAGGGGGAATCGGCAAAACTACCCTGGCACAGCAGTTTCTCGCCAGTCAGAATTTTGCCATAAATTTGGAAGTGTTGATGGCAAAGGAAACAGCTAATGTTGTGGCGGTAGCATCAGTAGTTGAGGAGTGGCTACAGCGCGACTTAAATGAGGATTCAGGGAAGGAGTTTGGCGTTACTCTTTCTCGGTTTAAAAGATGCCTCGAACAGCGCAAAATAGGGATTTTGATTGATAATCTTGAGCCAGCCTTAGATCGCAGCGGCAGGTTTATTAGCGACCAGCGAGACTATATCGAACTACTGAGGATTTTAGGGGATGCTAAAGTTCAGTCTACAACTATTATTACTAGTCGCGATCGCCTGTGTGAAGCAGATTTGGATTTAGAGCATTATCGTCTAGCTGGTTTAGATTTGGCTGCTTGGCAGAAATATTTCCAGGAACATCAAATTGAATCAGGGAAAGAGTTAGCTCAGATTCAGCATACCTACAGCGGTAATGCTAAAGCAATGGGGATGCTCTGCGGCATTGTGCGAGAAGATTATGAAGGGGATTTGGCCCAATACTGGCAAGAGAATCAGCACGATCCTCTGCTCGAAACCGATTTAAAGAATTTGGTTGTCAGCCAGTTTAATCGTCTACAGCAGCTCGACCCTGAAGCTTATAACCTACTCTGTCGTCTAGGTTGCTATCGCTATCAAGATGTTAGCACCATACCAGTAGAGGGAGTATTATGCTTACTTTGGGACGTTGCCGCTAGACCCAGGCGGGTGATTAAATCTCTGCGAAATCGCTCTTTGCTGGAGTTTGCTCAGGGGCAATATTGGTTACATCCGATGATTCAGGCAGAAGCAAAGCTAAGATTGCAGTCGATTCCTGCCGATTGGTCGCAGACACACCAGCAGATTGCCAATTTTCTGACTCAAAGTATCACTAGAATTAACAGCATTCAGGCTGGTTTAACGGCTTTGGAAGCATACTATCACCACACAGCAATTCCTGACTATGGCGCAGCAGCAAAAGTAATTCTTAACAGTCGTGAGAACCAGTGGGGACAATATTTAACTCTTGGTACAACTCTCTATCGTCTGGGGATAATTGAACCCTTATTAGTCGCCATCAATCAGATCATTGACCGCATTGATCATCCCCGTCATCGAAGTGAACTAAATAATATTCTGGGAGACCTATATTGGACGACGGGAAAAGTTCATCTGGCGATCGCCTGTCAACAGCAAACTATTACTACCAGTCGCCAGAGTCAAAAGTCGATTTTGCCCACTCCCGAAAATCGCCATGACCTATACTACTGGAAGATGCTAGAAGTAGATTCCTTACTGAGTTTGGGACTATATCACATCGATCTCTGGGAATTAGCCGCCGCCGCCAAGCTGTTTCAAGAGGTAATTAGCCTAGCTCACAACACGAAGCACCATTCCTGGTCGGAAAAGGCTAGTTTAGGTCTGGTATTAGTTAATTCCTACCAAGAAAAACCCTTAATCGCCACCGCCGCTTCCCGACTGTATCGCCAAATTATCGATTTAGAAGACCCCGCCTACAACACAGGTCGTTTTGCCTACTTTATGCAGATGCTAGGGCAGATATTTTTCAATCAACGGCAGCCTGTCGCCGCCAGGACAATCTGGCAAAGAGCGATCGCTTTTTCGCAATCGAGCCACTATACCCAAATTAAAGCCAAGTCTACCATTGGTTTGGGTAAGCTAGAACGCCTCAACGGTAACTACATTGAGGCAAATACTTATCACCAACAGGCAGTAGAACTACTAGAAAAAATAGCGGCAAAATGCGACCTCGCCGAAGCCTATTATCAATGGGGTATTACCCTGAGCTGCGATCGCCAGCTAGATCGGGCGACAAACTGTTTTCATCAGGCGATCGCTATCTATCAGAAAATCCCCGCGCCCAAGCAGGTATCGAGAGTGCAGCAGCAGTTGTAGGCTAAATACACATAGTTAGGGGGTTGGTTAATTCTCTTAGACTAAAGCTGATAGCTGATAGCTACAAATTAATACATTCTCAATGAAGCTAATCAATCTCAAGCGAAAATCATGCCCACAGCGATCGCCAGAAAAACTTAGGCAAATTCATCATTCTGCGCCAGCGCCAAGGTTCTTGATAGAGACGATAAGACCACTCTAAATTATTGTTGCGCAACCACTCAGGCGCTCTTTCTTTGGTTCCTGCCCAGATATCTAAACTACCACCAACTCCAATCCAGATGGAATTGGGACAGAGGTGTCGATTCTCGGCAATCCATAGCTCCTGTCGCGGTACACCAATGCCGACGAAGATCACTGCGGGTTGTTGAGTCTGTAGAGTCTGCTTCCATGCGGCTTCTGCTGCCCCCTTAACATAGCCATCCTGGGTCAAGATCTTCAGGGAGGGGAATTTATCCTGCCAAGTTTGGGCTGCCTGTTCTGGCGTTCCCGGGCTACCGCCAAAGAAGCAGAGAGTCTGGTCTGTAGCGACTGTTCCTAGATGTCCGATCAAAGATGCTGCTAGCTCAATTCCAGGACAGCGCTGGTGTTTGCGCCCTCGCATCCGCATATAGATAATTACTCCTGCACCATCGGGAATCACCAAATCGGCAGCAGAGATTGTTTCCCGCAATGCCTCATTAGACTGCGCCATCATGCTCATTTCGGCATTTAAGGTCACTACATGGGTTCCCAGGTTTTGCTCCAGACGAGCTGCTAGCCAAGCTAGATAATCATCGAGCAAATAAACATCTAGGCTAAGTACGGAAAATTTATCGGGAGTGAGAGAGTTACTATCTGGAGACAACATAATTGTGAGCCAATTGGATTGAGCCGATGGATTTGAGCCATTAAAATTGAGTCTAGATTTTAACCTGTCTGATCTGAGGCTGGTAGATCTTAATCTCAAGCGCCAACCTTGCGGTTTTTCTGTAGAGTAACAGTTCGCAAAGTTACTTTTGATAACTTTAGCGATCGCCAATCAACCTAACTTAACAGCAGTTCCCGTCGCGGTAATCAGCAGCAATACTCCCTTATCATCCACGCTAATGGTGCCTGTATCAATTTCGATCCCAATTACGGCATCAGCATTCAACTTTTGCGCCCGCTGTTTCAACTCCTCAATCGCCTTTTGCTGCCCTTTCTCAAACACTTTCTCATAGCTGCCCGTTCTGCCGCCAATTACATCTCTAATGCCAGCAAACAGATCCCGTAGAGCATTGGTGCCATAGACTACTTCTGCTGTAACTACCCCCAGATAACTCTCAATGGTCTGATTTTGAATCGTATCGGTTGTCGTAACTAACATCTATATTTAAGGTAATCTGTGACTAAAATGATGCATACATTATATGATTTTTGGCTACTATCTCTGAGTTTAATTAAATATATCCAATAAATATATTCAAAAATGTATCTAAATACTTACGATCGCTTTTTGGGCAGTTGGTGGGGCAGTATTATCGGACAAAGTTTAATTTACCCACCAGCTAGTTCTGCTGCTCAACATATCTTTACCCAACCTTGGTTATTAAGGCGTAGAGAAGTTGCCGAAATATTGCTGCATCAGCAATTGAGATTAGAGGATACGGACTTCGATTTTGCCAATTTTAATTTTGAGGAACAAGATGCACAATTCTGCATGAACCTTGAAGAGCAAGTCAGTCTCGCTCAATGTAACAGTACCACTCTAGCTTTGTTACCTTTGATCATTTTTGGTGCTGGCGATCAAAGTTTTCCGTCCGAGACAATAGCAGAACATAACTTAAAATTAGCAAAATTTTTGCCGATGAGTTTATTGAACACAGACATATTATTATGGTGCTATTTGCTGACTCTAGTCTTAAACAGCAAGTCTAAATTAGCAGTTGATCAGTTAGAGATAAATATCGTCAGAGTGATTCAGAACCACCAATTACAAGCTAGTCCCTTGGGGAATAAGCTGACCATAGTAACTCAAGCGATAGCACAAGGTATCAGTCTGAGTTCTCTCAGAGAAAAATTAATCACCAAAAATAATTTTCAGGCAACAGCGATCGCCCTTTCCTGGTACTGTTTTGCCACTACCCCCAGAGATTTTAACCTTTCAATTCAGCGGGCTGGTTTGAGTTCGCCGAGTTTAGCGGGGTTGGTCACTGCTCTTACGGGTACATTGTCTGGGGCATATAATGGTATGGCAAGAATTTCTCGGACTTGGAGGATCGAGACAGAGCAACAACAAAGTAAAGATCGAGAAGACGATCTATTTCAACAGCTGTTTGAGTCTTGGCTAGGAATATATGCTGTTGGGGGCAATCATGAAGCGTACAGCTCTAAGTTAGATGCGATCGCTCCGCCACGACAAATGCAACCTCGTCCAACCTTGAAAATTATCTCGCAATCACCTAGCTATCATCAGAAATTTCCATCTTAAGTATTTGGCAGCCAAGCTAAAACCCAGCGTGGGAGAAGTATCTATCTACTAAAATTATTGACCTCGAAGACAAAATTAGCTGATTAATATCCCAGAAAACTGGCAATCTAGCTTACCGACTTAGGCAACGGTTGAAAATAGCAAGCTCCAGCTCTTCTGCATCAATTTAAATCAATTTAAAATTATTAAACCTCTTATTTCAAAAGTTAATTAGCTCGGTTAAACAATATGGAGATTACTAGATTAATTTTACTAGAACATAATCTCTGACTAAAATTAAACCAGGCGATTTTATAGCTTCTAAAAATCCTCACCTATGATGAAAAGCTGGCATTTCCTAATCCAAAAAATTGAGTCATGGCGATTTAAGTATCAACACCAATTTTCCTGGTGGGGAAAAAGCTGGCGTAGTAAAACTTCGAGTAAATTAACTAGTGACTCAAGCTTTGGGCAATCGGGGCGAAGAAGGCATCGCACAAAACTAAGAGATTTTATTATCATGCTGGCATTGAGCATTATTGCCTTAACCAGCGTGGTCGGCTATCGATTTTACAATCAGCCCCAATTAACTGTCGGCAAGATTTCTCCTCTAACAATTAAAGCTCCCTATACGGCTGAATTTGAAGATACCAAAACCACTCAAGAAAGACGCAAAGAAGTTCAGACGGGTATTGTGCCGATTCTCAAGCAAAATGAAGTACTAACTCAAGAGATTCAGCAAAAGCTAGAACTTCATCTGAAGCAAATTGATGAACTGAGAAAAATGGCCGCCCCCTTCCCCTTTGCGGCACAAAAAACGCTTTCTCTCCCCAGTCAAAGATATATTCGTTTTTGCCCAGAGTCAGAATTCAAGGCAGTTTTAGCCTCAGTCACGCAAAATTACGCCGCCAAATCTGATGCTGCGGAATCTCCTGCCGAATCAAAAGGTCTAACTTTAGAGAAAAGACCTGATTTTAATCTGGGACTACAAAAAGTAGCTGCTGAACTAGAAGCATATCGAGCCAAGACTTCAGAAAATAGATTCAACACTCTTATTGCTCAGATAACTTTAACTCGCTATCGCTATTCTCAAGCCTGGAAAAGTGTCTCCAAGCGCAATATCGCTCGCTTAGACGATAAAGAATTAATTATTCTGTTAGATCTGACCGAAAGAGAATGGAAAACTAGCAAAAAAACCATTTTGCAGACCGCAGAACGTATTTTGACCCAGGGGATTCCCCTAGGCATCCCTTCTAACCTACTAGAACAAGCAGTTACCGCCCAGCTAAATCCTGATATTCCCGACAGTACCGAACGCATAGCTCATAATTTGCTTCTGGGAGCCTTACAGCCCAATCTAGAAGAAGATAGAGACGCTACTCGTAACATTGCCGAAAAAGCAGCTATGGCAATTAATTCTGTTTTAGTCGAGGCAGAAGAAGGGGAAGTAATTGTTGAGCAGGGAGAGAGAATCAGCCAGTCAGATTTTGTCTTGCTTGACGGTTTTAAACTAAGTCGTCGTGGAATCAACTGGTCTGGATTAAGACTTTCGGCGGTAGTTGTTGGCGCGATCTCCAGTCTATTTTTGCTGATCCAAAGGAGAATTTACTCTTCTATTCGCCACCGTGACTACTTATTGCTCTGCTTACTTGCCATCAGCGCCCCACTATTAAGCGTTTTCGATAGTCCTTATACGAGCTTACCCGCCATTGGGCTACTGGTCAGTAGTTTCTATACCCCTGGTTTAGCAGTGTGTCAGGTAATGTTGGTAACGGTGCTGGTTATGTTTAGCAATCAAACTCTTGGTTCGGTATATTTGCTGGCGGGATTGGTTGGCGGCTTAATTGCGGCTGTTTTTGCGGGGAGACTACGCTCCCGTGAGGCGATCGCTAAATTAGGAATTGCGGTGGGCGTGTCCGAAATTGCCATATATCTGATTGCCAATCTAATTTTGAGTGCTAGTCCCGCGACTATTTGGTCGGCGATTCTGCCCAATGCTGTTTTTTGTGGGCTGTTTGGTGTTGCCTGGATTGTAATTGCGATCGGCATCTCTCCCTATCTCGAACGCTTTTTTGACCTAATTACGCCGATTCGTCTGGCAGAGCTGTCTAATCCTAATCTGCCTTTGCTCAAAAGATTGGCGACAGAAGCCCCCGGGACTTTTCAGCACACGATGTTTGTTTCTTCCTTAGCCGAAGCTGCCGCTAGGGAACTAAACTGTAATGTCGAGCTGGTTAGAGCGGGAACTCTCTATCATGACATTGGTAAAATGCACGACCCCCTGGGCTTTATTGAAAATCAGATGGGGGGTCCTAATAAGCATGATGAAATCAACGATCCCTACATCAGCGCCGAAATTATTAAAAAGCACGTCAGCGAAGGATTGGTTATGGCAAAGAAGTATGGTTTACCCAAAGCCATCCGTGATTTTATTCCCCAGCATCAAGGCACTTTGCTAATTGTTTATTTTTACTATCAGGCAAAACAACAGGCAAAAAAAGACGGCAGTATGGTTTTAGAGTCGGACTTCCGCTATATTGGTCCCGTGCCTCAGTCACGGGAAGCGGGTATTTTGATGCTGGCAGATGGTTGTGAAGCGGCTCTGCGTTCGCTGCGAGATGCGACTCCTAAACAGGCGATCGCCACCCTGCAAAAAATCTTTAAGTCTCGCTGGCAAGATCGTCAGCTGATTGACAGTGGACTTAGCTATGATGAATTACCCGTAATTGCCGAGGTTTTTGTCCGCGTCTGGGAACAGTTTAACCATAAGCGCATAGTTTATCCCCCAGGCGCACTGGATTTAGCGGCAAGAAATAACAAATTAGCTTAAATTAGTACAGTTGGTAGATTAGGGACTAATAACTGTGAGTCAGCAATCGTTTCAGGACGTTCAACTAAACCAGGCTCATGCCAGTTTACAGCAGGCGATATCTTGGTATTCTAGCTTTCGTCGTCATGGTAAGACACCTCCTGGCGATCGCCTGCAAACCTCGGTCAAAACTGATCTGCAATCTTTGCAAAACGCCTTAGAAAGACTTGATCGTCAGGCAATTAGGATCAGTACCTTCGGCTTGGTTAGCTGCGGCAAATCGTCCTTGATCAACGCCCTGCTAGAAAAAGAGGTGGTCGCCACGGGACCGCTCCATGGGGTAACTCAATCTTTGACTATTCTGCGCTGGAACCCCCTTCCCGATGCAGGAATTGAGGTAGAGCTGATCGATACTCCTGGCTTGGATGAGGTATCGGGAGAAGCTAGAGCGACTATGGCGCAGGAAATCGCCCAGAAGTCGGACTTGATCTTGTTTGTCGTTGCGGGAGACATTACTAAAACTGAATATCAGGCGCTTTGTGAACTGCGAGGAACTCAGAAACCACTGATTTTAGTATTTAATAAAATCGATCTCTATCCCGACCAAGATCGCCAAAAAATCTATCGCCAACTACAAAAGCTTAATGCGGCTCATAGCCTCGGTAACTTAGAAGACGTAATCTCCACCCAAGAAATTGTCACCGTCGCGGCAAAACCTCAGCCCATTCAGGTACGGACTCAGGCTGCCGACGGTACGACCTCAAACGAATGGGAATACCCCGAACCACAAATCGAGCCGCTAAAAAAAGCGATCGCCCAAATCCTGCAACAAGAAGGCAAGTCACTCTTAGCACTCAACGCTTTGGTACAGGCAAGAGATGCTGAACTTAGTATTGCGCGCAAAACAATTGAGCTACGACAGTCCGAAGCCGAAGCGCTGATCAACAAATATGCCCGCTATAAAGCGATCGCCGTTGCCGCTAATCCAATTATTTTTGCCGACTTGATTGGGGGTCTGATCGCCGATCTAGCTCTGATTAGATCTCTTTCCCAACTTTACGGTTTGCCGATCACAACCTACGAGGCAAGCAATCTCCTGCGGCGGATTATCGCTAGTGCAGGAGGTTTACTGTTGGGAGAAGTGGGCAGCAGTCTATTTTTGAGCGTTGGCAAAAGCGGTGCCATTCTGAGTAGTGGGTTTGATAGTTCAGGGGCAATTACAGCCTATATTGGTACGGCGACTCTTCAGGGGGCGATCGCTGGCTACGGTACGTTCATGATTGGTCGGGTTGCTCAGATATATCTCGAACAAGGCTGTACCTGGGGAGAAATGGGGGCTTCTACCCTAATTAAAGAAATACTATCCCAAGTAGAGCCAAACACCATCATTTATCGCCTCAAGCAAGAATTACAGTCATTTTCAGTTTAATAAACTCGCGCGCGACCGAAGGAAAGTCCTTTAGGGTTCCCTTGCGCCGCAGTCGCTCGTCAATCAGTAATTACTTATTAGTCGCTGTCAACTGATCCATCAAAATCTGCTGGGCGCTGCGCTCTGCCTCGTCTAGCTGGGGACGACGCTGAATGTAAGTGCCGTCTGACTGTAGCTCCCAGGCATAACGATTGTCAGCTAAATTAATCTCCAGAATTTCTTTTAGCTGGGTAAGCAAACTCTCTTCTTCAATTGGCGCAATGGTTTCCACCCGACGGTCTAAATTGCGAGGCATCCAATCTGCACTGCCGATATAGACTTCTGCGGCTCCCTGATTATGAAAATAGAAGATACGCGAATGTTCGAGGTATCTACCCACAATGCTAATCACGCGAATGTTATCGCTAATCCCTGGCAAACCTGGGCGAAGGCAGCAGATCCCTCTGACAATTAGCTCGATTTGTACCCCTGCTTGGGAAGCCTTATATAAAGCTTCAATCATACGTGGATCGACCAAAGAATTCATCTTGGCAATGATTTTCCCTGCGTGTCCCTGGCGAACCCGATCTATCTCTCGCTGGATCATACTCGTTAGGCGATCGCGCAGATTAATTGGGGCGATCAATAATTTACGGAAAGCCTGCTGCTGAGAAAAGCCAGTCAAAAAGTTAAACAGATCGTTGAGATCTTCACCCAAATCTTGACGACAGCTAAGTACCCCTAAGTCAGTATAAAGTTTTGCCGATTTGGGATTATAATTTCCCGTGCTGATATGTATGTAGCGACGAATTTCCGCATCTTCTTTCCTCACCACCAGCGCGATCTTGGTATGAATTTTTAGACCTGCCAAGCCATAAATAACGTGAACTCCAGCATCTTCTAGTTTTTTTGCCCAGAGAATGTTGGTTGACTCATCAAACCTGGCTTTTAACTCCACCAAAACTGCAACCTGCTTGTGAGCTTTCGCCGCCGCGATCAAAGATTTAATAATCGGCGATTCGCAAGAAGCGCAATAGGTACGATACAAAGTCATTTTGATCGCCTGGACATCTGGATCGTTCGCCGCCTGTGCCAAAAATAACTCTACTGACTGGGAAAAGCACTCATAAGGATGATGAATCAAAATATCTCCCTGACGAATTTTGGCAAATAAATCTTGGCTCTGGGTAATTCCTTGAAGACGTGGGGGGACAACAGGTTTCCACGGCTTATCTTGGTGTTTTGGCAGGGGTAGCGCCATCAATGACATGAGATCGCCCAAATGAAGTAGTCCCTCAATTTCGTAAACTTCGTTAGGCTGTAGCTCTAATTGGTCGCACAATGTTTGGCGAATCAGCTCAGAAGCAGGGGCGCTGATTTCTAGTCTGACCGCAAAACCTTTGAAGTGGCGTTTTTCGATTTCTTGCTGAATTGCCAGTAATAAATCATCAGCTTCCGACTCTTGGACAGGAAAATCCGCGTTTCTGGTAATTCTAAAAAAGCTGTATTCTTGAATTTCTAGTCCAGGAAAGATAGCTGGTAGATTATGGGCGATTATTTGTTCGAGGGGAACACCATTCCAAATTAGGTTATCGCCTTCCTGCGAATAGGTGTCAGAAGTAATCTCAACAAAACGAGGTAGGTTTTCTGGAACTTTAATTCGAGCAAAACGAACAGCGCCAGTTTGGGGATGCTTGACTATGACCCCCACGTTAAAGCTAAGGTTAGAAATATGAGGGAATGGATGCCCCGAATCTACCCCTAAGGGGGTCAAGAGCGGAAAAACTTGCTCTTCAAAATAGCTTTGGCAATATATCCGCTGTTCTCGATCTAGTTCCTGGTAGTTGAGCAGATTAACGCCAACTTCTGCTAGCTGGGGGCGTAGGTTTTGCGCAAAATTCTGATGCTGTAGCTGCACCATCGGTTTGAGACGCTTGTCTAAGGCATCGTATTGTTGCTGGGGAGTTCGACCATCAGGGGTTAGTTTTTTGACACCCGCTGCGATCTGTCCTCTCAATGCAGATATCCGAATCATCAGAAACTCATCTAGATTGGTGCTAAAAATAGCCGTAAATTTCAACCTTTCCAGTAGAGGAGTACGATCATCTAAAGCTTCATGTAATACTCGATAGTTAAACTCCAACCAACTTAATTCACGATTGAAGTAGTATTGAGCCTGTTTGAGATTGATCGCCGACCGAGATTGTTCATCTGCTAGCATAGTTTTCTGGCTTAACTTATTGTTATTTATGCAGAATAGACCCCTTGCATGAATAGCAGATTAATAGCTTTTCTTTTAGACCTTAAGATCCAAGTTTTCTTCTTTTCTGGATATACCTTAATGCTTCTGCGGCTCTATTATTTGACCACATTTTGCTTTGTCTCAGGCAGTTATTTCTGATGAAAAAAGATTCAATTACTATTAGCTTTGGGGCGAATTTTCTGCTTCAATTACTCTAGATTAAAAAGCTTTGGTAAAGCCAAAGTTAAGCTTTCTTTATCAACTGCTGTACAGAGATTAAATCATTCTGCTACTAGAGCAAATATTTATTTGAATTTACGGCGTTGCTGAATCCAGGTATGATTTTGCAATTTTCGTAAGTAAGCAGACTAATTAAAAAGCTTAAAGCTTAAAGCCTATAGCTACGAACAGATTACTTTTCGTTTTCATACTTCAGATCAGCAACGCCAAATTTACTTAGCAAAATTCAGCCAGTCAGCAGCAAAGTCGATCGCCTGTTGAAAAGTATGTATTTTTGATTCAATCTGAGCAATTTGAATTTCGGTTAGTAGTTCGCCAATCAGACGAGATGGTTTAAGTTTTAATCGCTCCATGAGATCGTTCCCTGTAACTAGACACTGGGGATAAGCCACCAGATCGTTAGGGTCTAAATAACGCTCGATTAAAGGATCAATAATTTCTGGCGCAACCTGTAATGCGATCGCTCTAGCTATTAGTAGGGGAAAAACATCAATAGTTGCTAAAAACCAAAAGTATTGCGATCGCAAGCTCATTGGCTCAGTTGCAGATTGGAGCTGCGGCAAGTATTTTACGGTTTTGGTTATGGCTTTTATTTGGCTACGGGAGTACTTTAATTTGCTCAATTCCTCTTCTGCCAACTCGGCTCGATCGCATACCAAAGCTGATAATTTAGTCAAAACACCTAGTTCTCCTGATTTGAAATCAGAGCGATCGCCAATCCCGTTTACCGTACAAAATTCTATGCCTGACTCTATGGCTTTTAACTGCACCAAATCAAGGCGATCGCTATGAGGAAGATAAAATCTCCATAAACCATCGGCGATCGCTGCTGTGAGCCATTTATTACCCTGCGGTGCGGTCAACAAGTAATTTAGTTCCGCCTGGACTCGCTCTGCCGCTACTTGAGTTAGTCTGCCAACTCGCTGTTTAATTGCTGTTCTTGTCTCTGGCTCGATCGTAAAGTCTAGCTGTGCCGCCTGACGGTAGGCTCTCAACAGCCTTAAAGGATCGTCTTCGAGGTTTTTAACCGAAACCATTCTTAAGATGCCCTGTTCCAAGTCTGGCAAACCCTGTAGGGGATCGACTAGCTGCTGCTGTTTAATACTATAGGCGATCGCATTTATTGTAAAATCGCGCCTGCTCAAATCTATCTCTAGGGTCGCTCCCTCCTGCCTAGCCAGATCTAAAGTTCCCTGCTCAAAAACTACTCTGGCGATTTCTCTGACATCATCCAAGACGACAAACCCACCACCAAAAGTATTGGCAAAATATTTAGCGGTGGCGATCGACTTTTGCGGCAAGACAAAATCTAAATCCACTGGCGTTTTGTAACGCTCTAACAAAGCATCTCTGACCGAACCACCCACCAAATACGCATCATCGGGCAATTGAGCCAGATCCCCAGGGAAATCAATTTTAGCCAGATATGATTCTATTTTGGCGACTATTTTTACCACGCACATTTAAACTTATTTAACTAAATTTTTCAAATCCCTTGCCGCCTGAGCTAGATTAACAATTAAAGCATGAAGTCCAGTTAGAAAAATAGCTCAAGATTATGTGTATCTGTATTAACTGCCACTATGTAGACCGCTGCCAGACCTACAACGCAGTGGAAACTCAACACCAGCAACCCCACCTAACTGAAAACCCTACCTTTGAACCCAACGAGCCGAGTATTAACGTCAATATTCGCACCGAAGGCGAAACGATCGAAATGGAATGGGACGTGGTTGGCTGCCAAAGCTTTGTCCAAGAAACAGGCAAATGGTCAAAACTACGTCCAGGAGAAGCAGTACCCACTTGAACATTGAGCATTGAGCATTGAGCATTGAACAATCAACAATCAACAATCAACAACCAACAATCAACAAAAATTGCCCACATGAAATATTAAAGAGCAATATCGGCATAGTGTTCTGGGATACGGAAAATCTTTGAATCATAGGACGTAGTTGACACCTCTGCCAAATTCAAGCCAAGATGATAATCAATGTTAATCTTTGTGAAGACGTTGCATGTCATTTGAATTTTTTTCGCTGGACACTCTGCAAGAATTAGCTCGTCTCTACGGTTATTGGACGGTGTTTGTTGGCATTGCGATCGAGAACATGGGCATTCCCCTACCAGGAGAAACCATTGTGATTGTAGGTGGTTTTTTAGCTGGCAGTGGCGAATTAAATTACTGGTGGGTATTGGGGAGTGCGATCGCAGGTGCAGTTTTGGGCGATAATTTTGGCTACTGGGTTGGTCGGGTTGGTGGTTGGAGGCTAATAGTCAAAATTGGAACTATTTTTCGTCTCCAGGAACAACAGTTAGAGCAGGTTAAAGACCGCTACAGCCAGAATGCAGTACAGGCGGTTTTTTTTGGTCGCTTCATAACATTACTGAGAATCTTTGCAGGCCCTCTAGCTGGAATCACGAGGATGCCCTACAAACAATTTTTACTCTGTAATTTTGGTGGTGCGGCGGTGTGGGCAACTGTAATTGTAAGTGTCGCTTTCTTTTTGGGTCAGGCTGTATCTTTGGAGCAAATTGTCGGCTGGATCGCTCAAATAGGCGTAGTGGGTCTGATCGCTGTTGCCGCTCTGGTTCTCGCTCCAGTTATTTGGGAATATGGTCGCAAGAAATTCTTTATCAAAGAGTAAAAGCTTGATTAATCAAGTTCTTAAGGGAAGAACTAGCTAATTAGAGTATCTTTGGCGCTTTTTGGTTGGCGTTTAGAACGACCCTGCTTGCTGTTGTTGTCCGATTGGTCTTGGCTCGAACTAGACTCTATCTTGAGTAAGATCTTGGGACCAGACTTGGCTAAACGCACTATCATACCGTCTAAGGCTTTGGTCTGCTCTACTCGCTCACCATCGATATAAGTTCCGTTAGAACCAACGTTAACTACTTCCCATTCTTCAGCTCCCGATTTTCTGATTTCAACGTGGTGACGGGATACTACTGCACTATAAAGAACAACTTCATTGTCGGTAGCGCGACCAATTCTGATACTCGGTTCGTCGTTGAATTCCCAGCTTTGAACAGCTACTGATTGAAGAGGGTGTAATAAAGTTAATGTAATCACAGATTTGTCTTGGTAAGAAGAGTTGATGGTCTAAAATTTCAAATAACAGAGTTTTGCTGGCGGCAGACTAGCAAAAATTTTACCTACCGTATTTTTAGCTCAAGAAAGTACAAGCTGCATCAGTTTTATAGATTTAATATTAGCTGAAGAAAACAAGAGTGTCCCTGATTTGATTCAGTCAAACCAAGAAGAAAGTCTAAACAGCTAATTACCTAGCTAACGCCAGTTCTTATTTTCTAAATCTCTAATCTGACGCTCTAGGCGATCAATCCGTCCTCTTAATTCATCCATTTCTGCTTGTCGAGGCACGCCCAAATCTTGCAGCATATTTTTCATCTGTCGCTCTGCTTGTTTCTGCATACCGTCCGAGCCTGTATTGAGCTGTGACATCAAATCGTCAACAAAGGATTTTGCCTGTTCTGGGTTAATCTTGCCATCCTTGACCCACTCTTCGCTCACTTCTCGAATTTTTTCGGCTACGAGAGAGGTTGTACCTACCCCCAACATCATTAACTGTCTCAACCAGTCATTGTTATCCATGCTCTAATCTCCTAAATTTCATTTACCATCTTATAAGATCGTAAAATAACCCAATATACATATTATCGATCTTTTTCTAGAATATAAAAACTGTATGGTTATTGAATGGCTTGAGTTTCAAGTAGATTCAGACTCGCGTGAACAATTTATCCAGCAAGATGAAAAGATTTGGACGGCTGCTCTCTCTACTTATCCAGGTTTCTTGGGTAAAGAAGTCTGGATCGAGCCAAATGCCCCAGATAAGATAATCTTTGCGATCCGCTGGCAAACTCGCGAACAGTGGAAATCTATTCCTGTGTCAGATTTAGTTGAGATCGAACAGAATTTCTCTAAAATTATGGCAGACAGGTCAATTAACTACAGAATGACAGTCAGTAAAGAATATCAGATCCGCAAATTTCCCTCAAAACAGTAATTTAGTAATCAAGCATGCCTAGCTGTCCTAAGTGTCAAAAGCCTGTCGATGCTCAGGCTCTTAATTGTCCCCACTGTGATAATCAGCTCAAAGCTTTTGGTCATCCTGGGATGCCACTATACCAGACAACCGACGGAACCAGTTTGTGCGATCGCTGTACTTATCATCTGGACGATACCTGCAATTTTCCCCAGCGTCCTCATGCAGAAAGCTGCACCCTCTTTCATGATGTATCTTCACCTATAGTCGCGCCCAAAGATACGCCGATGAGTCAGAAGGGAATTCGGGGTATAAAAAACTGGCTCTATCGCTATCGAGGTATTATTGCGATCGCTCTTTTAATCTTAATTAGCGTCGCGATCGCTTTGAACTCTGGATAATCAGTCAACAGTTAACAGTCAACAATCAAGCTTTCTTATCCAAACGTGCTGCCGATTCCAATGCAGCTTTATTTCTAGCTCTTCGAGCATATTGCTGGAGATGATCGACATCCATACCGCTGAGGATGCTTAAGTCTTCTAATTCAATCCCGCGCATAAACATCTCCACGCACCATGTCTGTCTGGCCTGTTCGATTTGTGGAGATTCTCCTTGGGGAGTTACCAGATCCTCGGTCAAACTGTGCCAAATTCTTTGTACCCCAACGGCATTGATCGCCTCCCCTGCATCGTTGATAAAAATTGCTGGCTGGTCATCCTTACGACTTTTTAGCCAGCTAATTAAGGGATTAGTACTGCTCGAACCATAGCGAAAACCCATCACCCAATGATTTAGAGGAACTTGTCGCTCGTGTCCTTGGTTGATCTGGAGAAGATGCTGCTGCGGTTCGACTACGGAATGCGATCGCTCTAAGTGCAAAACTTCCGATAGCGATAATCCCGCACCAAAGAGAACATAGATTAGGGCAAACTCCTGCTTGCCTGTCTTCTTCGCTTTTTTGAATAGCGATCGCACTAAACTAGCAGGGAGATCGGCAATTTCCTGAGGTTGGAACTTAACAATGCTGCCGCCTTTAACCTCAGACGAGTCAGCAGAGAATGAACCTTGCAAGAACAAACTAACCAAGCTTTCTAGAAAATTCTCCTGGTCTTCCCAGTAGGTATAGTCCTCGGTGCTAGATTCGACGACGAAATAACCGATTAGTAAGAAATTAAACAGATTAACTATCTGTTCGGGAGTGAAGTCGGTAGCCAGATTTTCTCTGGCGATCGCCTGTTCGAGATATGCCGCTATATAACGGTTTGCTTCACTCAACCCCTTACCCAGAGCAATCCTATTTTCGGCGGGATAATTACCTGCCTCCCCGACAATAGAACGAACCAGATCGGGCGCTTTATTGAGAGTACGCAGACTTTCTTGGGCATATTCAGCTAAAAAACCAGCGACATCGTTTTTGTCATTTGCCTGTTTTACCAAAGCATGAACCAATTTGGCAAATACAGCAGAATCCTCAATTACGGCTAAAAGCAAGCGGTACTTGTTACCAAAATTGCGAAACAGTGTTACTTCATTTACTTGGGCGCGTTCGGCGACAGCTTTAGTTGTAGTTTCGGTTACTCCTCGTTCGGCAAACAAATCGAGAGCAGCTTCTATCAGTCGGGCTTTGGTGGACTTTCGGGGTGTCGGCATTTATAGGTAGGAATCGATGTTAACGCGAAACAGACAGGTCTAAGCTAACTGTAGCTTTCGCAACGCTTGGAGCATCAATTGCTTTTTAATTTTTTTTTAATTATAT
The DNA here is from genome assembly GCA_039817275.1 of Cyanobacteria bacterium J06648_1. Classification (GTDB taxonomy): domain Bacteria; phylum Cyanobacteriota; class Cyanobacteriia; order Cyanobacteriales; family Xenococcaceae; genus Waterburya. The sequence continues at coordinate 43,090 of JBCBWB010000015.1, forward strand.
TCATTCTCAACTCCTAAAACACTTGTTATTACAGGCAGTCTATCTGCTAGCGATCGCTCAGTAGTTATGGCTTGTCCTCAGTTTAAACCAGAAAAATGTAAGTACCGCTTGCAGTAGTCGAAATAAATTGTTACACTGCCAAATGTAAGCGACACTTGCAAATCTTATTTTAATACTTCTATTTATAAGCTAAGTGAGAGTCGATAAAGTGAGCAATGCGCCTCACGATAAGAGTTTAAGACTTTAAAATATTCTGTAGGATAAGTTTAGTAATGACACAGCAGTTGATTGCCCCCAAGAGTCCGCCAGCGGCTCAACCAGAAGAAAAGCTAAAGCCAAGCTGGGTAAATATTTT
>JBCBWB010000160.1:0-10959 GCA_039817275.1 Cyanobacteria bacterium J06648_1
CTCAAATTTAGCCTACAGCATCTCAATGATTTTGAGCAAGAAGCAATTGTCAGCGACAAGCGATGGCTTGAAGGTTTAGCAGCCTTGGGCAATACGCTATTTTCTGGTATTGAAGTCAAACATTTTACCCCAAATGAGAAAGATAAAGCTTTGAAATGGTTGGGAGTTTGTTAGTCCTAAAGGATACCGCTTCGCATATGGTTAGTTGTTGTTGGTTACGGTAATAGTTTGAGAAGCGATAAAGGTATTGGCGCGTGCATAGCCAAAGCTGTTGAAAACTGGAATCTACCAGAAGTACGATTGCGAAGCTAGCCATAGGCATCGCTCTGTAAACATCAGTTAACTCCAGAACTAGCAGCAGAAATGGCTCAGGTAGATTTGGCTATTTTTGTTGATGCTTGTCAAACTGCGAACAAAAATGCTGTAGAGTTACTTCCTATTAAGCCATCAAACGCGATCCTGAAACTCTACTCAGTCTTACTAAAGCTCTTTTTGGCAATTGCCCCCGCGCTTGGTTGGTTATGGTACCTGGAACAAACTTTGAGTTGGGAGATTGCCTTTCGCCGATGGCAAAGCTGGGAATAGAGCAAGCGTTGATGCTTATTAGAGGCTTGCTGGAGGAAAACATACGGGCGGGATCGATATGCACGAAGTCAGTATGATGCAAAATACCTTGGATATTGCGTAGCGCAGCCATGCCGTTTGGCTTGAGCGATAAGCCAAACAAAATAATAGGCGTTGCTGATTTGAAATATCCCTAATGGGTCGCGGGCTTGCACTTGTCGCCTTGAGTGTATCCTTTAGGACTCGCTACGCATCGCCCACCCTAGTATTATTTTTAATAAATGATTATCTAATTTTATCTGCTGAAAAATATGTCTTAACAATTCAAAAACTAGCTGCTTCCATTTAATTTTTCCCCTTTCCCTTTTCTCTAACCAAGTCTCCCGCCACTAACAATAAAGAAATAGGATAACTTCATCACAAGTTTCTCAAGTTATTTGCTTAATCTTAGAATACAGACGAATATGGGAGATTTGTTATGAATACACGAGAAAGACGCGCAACTAAAATCGGCTTTCCTATTGGTCTTTACTTAAGGCAGCTATTTTCGGCTCATACCTACGTTAGATATATTAATCCTTTCAGCTTCTGGTATAGATACAAAATAGATCATTTGAAAGCCTGCTACGAAATAGATACAGTCGAATATCTGGAGAACTGTCGTCGGCTAGATTGCCAAGCTGTAAAACATACAAGTATCGGCTCGAATATAGACTATGCAGATGTTTCGATGGGCAGTCTTCTTCAACAAACACAATTAAACACGATCTATATTTCTCAACCTCTTATCAAACTAAGATATCGTGGCGTTAGTTATTACACTAAAGATATTTTAAATGCAGATATTCATGTTGTAGCAATCGATCCCAGTATAGTTAGATTGAATAGTCTCAGATGCGCCAATAACCTCAATAACCCTAGCACCTCCAAAAAATCTGGCAGTAATTAATTGGCAAGATAAATAGATTGTTAGATAATCCTCACAAATTCTTCAAAGTTTATGACTAATCTATAACCATACAAAGAAAGAGTAATTCAGATAAATTACTTGCATCAATATCAGGGAGAAAAGGGCAATGACAGAAGCAAACAAAACATGGTGTCCTGCGATCGAGCTAAACGAGACGGATAAGTGTTTAACTCTCAAAGCAGAAATTCCTGGGGTGGAAATCAAACACCTTAACATTAATGCCGAACCTGAGTCAGTTTCAATTTCGGGAATTCACGATCGCCATACATCAGCAACAGAGCAAGAGGTAATTCCTTCTGAGCTTCATTATGGTCAGTTAGACTGTACTGTTCCTTTGCCGAAGGCAATTCAGGTAAACCACGTTAGGGCTGAACTAATCGATGGAGTTTTAACGGTAACTATGCCGAAAGTACATATCGCTAGTCCTGCCAAGATATAGAGCCTGAAGCGGTATAGCTATCAAGTTGAGGTCAAAACCATGAAAGCACACGATCAAACCCCAGTCGCTACGCCAATACTAGTCGGACTTTCTTTATTGCTAATTGGCACTGCATACATCACTGCTTTTCGGGTATTGACTAAAGCAATACTGCCGATTTCAATTAAATCGCCTGCGGTAGAAGAGGTACAGCCAGCAAAGTTCAGTCCACAAGTGTATCAGTTGGAAATAGTCGATAGTCACATCCAATTAACACCAAAGACTGTTTATACTACTGCGACTTCTCCCAAGATAGCCTTGACTGAAGCTTTAGAAGAATTGCTGGCTCAATCTCCTGCTTTCGATCCGACAACTACAATTCCCGCCCAAACCCGCCTGCTCAATCTCGATATTAGCAATGACGGGGTGTATATAGATTTATCCCAAGAGTTTGCTCAAGGGGGTGGTAGTAGCTCCATGATTTATCGAGTAGCGCAAATTATCTATACTGCCTCCAGCATAGATACACAGACACCAGTGTTCTTGTCTATTGAAGGAAGACCCCTGAACGATGACTATCCTCTGGGGGGAGAAAGGACTAGTCCGCATCTAGGATTGACTTTAGAATACCCCATGACCAGACAACAATTCGATCGAGAATTTTTGTTTTTAGCTGAATAAATAATTTAAGAGGTAAGAAATATGAAACTTTTTACATGGATACAAAACACAGTTCAATACTTATTTGATGGAGTATCGAGATTGTTCAAAGCTACAGACGACGACTTTCCTAAAACAGGAGTTCAGCCTTTTAGTGGCGATCCTTGCGACGATCCAAATAAGTATTCTTGACATTTTGTTGTTCGACTAATAAAAATCAATTTTAATCTCCCAGGGCAAGCTAGTAGACATTGAACCTTTTCTACTAGCTTTTTTGAGTTTTCCAAACAATCGGCGATTGGACATGACAGTAAATCAAGGCACAATAATTTCTATTCGGGGAAGTGTAGTTGATGTTTTATTCCCTAACTTATTGCCCGAACCCCGCAGTTTACTCAAAGCTGGTGAAGATCGACGAGTAGCTTTGGAAGTCATGACCTATTTGGGTTCGGAACTTGTCAGGACGATCGCCTTAAATCCCACTCAAGGATTATCCAGAGGTTCAATGGTAATCGATACTGGTTATCCTCTACAAGTACCTGTCGGAGATGCTTTGCTGGGTAGAATGTTTAATGTTTTTGGCGATACTATTGACGGCAGAAAACCCCTGTCTAACGAAAAATTGCGATCGCTCCATGCTCATCCCATTCCCTTATGCGATCGCGCTACTACAACAGATATTTTTCTCACGGGGATTAAGGCGATCGATGTCCTCGCACCCTTAGAAAAGGGTGGTAAAGCTGGTTTATTTGGCGGTGCGGGAGTTGGTAAAACGGTTCTGATAACGGAGTTAATTAATAATGTTGTCAGTCGCTATCAGGGAGTAAGTATCTTTTGTGGAATTGGCGAGCGATCGCGAGAAGGGGAAGAACTTTATCGCGAGATGCAAGAAGCGGGAGTGTTAAACAACACCGTGATGGTATTTGGGCAGATGAATGAATCTCCTGGGGTACGCTTCCGCGTCGGACACGCAGCCTTAACCATGGCAGAATATTTCCGCGACGATCTCCATAAGGATGTTTTACTAACTATCGATAATATCTTTCGCTTTATTCAGGCTGGTTCGGAAGTTTCGGGCTTGATGGGACAGTTACCCTCAAGGGTGGGTTATCAGCCAACTCTTGCTAGCGAATTAGCGGAACTAGAAGAACGAATTTGCAGCACAGCATCGGGTTCGATTACTTCCATCCAAGCTGTATACGTTCCTGCCGATGACATGACCGATCCTGCTGCGGTACATACCTTTTCTCACCTTTCTGCTTCGATTGTTTTATCTCGCAAACGAGTTAGTGAAGGGCTTTATCCCGCGATCGATCCCCTACAGTCAGATTCAAAAATGCTAACTCCGCAAGTAGTAGGCGATCGCCATTATAAGATTGCCCAAGCAGTTCGCCAAACCCTAGCCAACTATGAAGAACTTAAAGATATTATCGCCATGTTGGGACTAGAAGAATTAGCTCAAAGCGAACGTAATATAGTTTACCGCGCCCGCAGATTAGAAAGATTTCTCACTCAGCCATTTTTTACCACCGAACAGTTTACGGGGTTAGCAGGAAAGATGGTCAAGTTAGAGGATGCTTTATCGGGATGCGATCGCATTTTGAATGATGAGTTTTCTAATATTTCAGAGCGATCGCTTTACATGATTGGTAATATTGATGAAGTAAAAGCAATATAATTAATTCAGCTTGGAGATAAAAAGTATAAATACTGACTAAATACTATGCCTAAATATTTAACTATTGCTGAAGCGCAAAAACAATTAGCTGAATTATCGAATCAATTGAGTGATGAACCTGCAATTATTACTAGAGACGGTAAACCTGTAATGATTACTTTCGGAGTCAAACAATTTGAATCACTGATAGAAACTATTGAAATAATTTCCGATCGAGAATTTATGAACGATTTGAAGCAGGGTATTAAAGAAGCGGAACAAGATGATACTGTAACTCTAGAAGAACTGAAAGCTAATTTAGATCTGGATTAAGTTATCTGTCAATATGCAAGGAGATAAAGAATACCAAGTTGTATTAACCAAACAAGCAGCAAAACTCTTCAGTAAAATCAAAGATCGCAGAGAACAAAAACTATTATTAGCTAAATTAGAAAAACTAAAATACAATCCCGAACAACAAGGAAAGGCTTTAGTTAAAGAATTAAGTGGCTATCGTAGTGTACGCGCTGCGGGACAACGTTATAGAATCGTTTATCAAATCCAAGAAGAACTAGTTTTGGTTACTGTTATTGGTATTGGCAGAAGAAAAGAAGGCGATAAAAAGGATGTTTACTCTGTCACTAAGAAAATTGTAGAGAATCTCGAATCGAGTAATGACGACTGAAAAAAATAGCTGAAAATTAAATTAGCTTGGTAGCTAATCTTCGTTTTCTAGTTCTTGAATAGCGCGATTGCATTCTTCTACTTTATTATTTAATCCTATTTCTTGATATATTTTTAATGCCTTCTCAAAAGCCGTTTTAGATTCTGAAATTTGCTGTAAATTGCTTTTAATACTACCTAAGTTCATTAAAGACAACCCTTCTCCATAGCGATCGCCAATTTGCTGTTGAATTCGCAAAGACTTTTGAATATAACCAAGTGCTTTTTGATACTCCGAAAGTGAATTATGAGCCATACCCAAATTCATTAATGATGCAGCTTCTCCTCTGCGATTTCCAGTTTGTTGTTGAATTTCTAAAGACTGGCGATAATAATTGATTGCTTTTTTGTAGTCCAACAAAGAAGCGTGAGCGTTTCCCAAGTTCATTAAAGATAGGCTTACTCCATTGAGATCTCCAATTTGCTGTTGAATGTTCAAAGATTGCTGATAATAACTAATTGATTCGCTATATTGCTCTAGCAAATTATATGTATTCCCCAAATTTAATAAAGATGATCCTTCTCCATTCAGATCTCCAATTTTTTGCTGAATTTTTAAGGCTTTTTGGTGATAGTCAATTGCTTTCTGATAATCTTTTGCAATATTATGAACGCTCCCCAAACTGCCTAAGCTACTAGATTCTCCATGTAAATCTTTAATTTGCTTTCTTATTTTCAAAGATTGCTGAAGATAGTCAATTGCTTTTTGATAATGTCCCATATTTTTGTATGTATTGCCTAAGTTCATCAAAGACAAGCCTTCGACAAGGCGATTTCCTGTTTTATTCTGAATTTTCAAAGATTGTTGCAAAGTAATTATTGCTTGCTGATAATCTCCTGCATCGTTATAGATGCTACCAAGGTTATTTAAATACAACCCAACTTCATTTGTATCTCCAATCTTTTGAGCAATAGCTAAAGCTTGTTGATAAAGATTAATAGCTTTTCTATATTCTCCGAGACGATGGTAAGCATTTCCCAAGCTATTTAAAAATAATTCTTCCCTATAAGTATCTTTTATCTTTTTAGCAATGTTTAAAGCTTGTTCATAGAAGTCAATTGCTTTTCCGTAATCACCCAAAGAATAGTAAGCGTTTCCCAAACCGTTTAAAAAACCACTTTCTCCATTAGCATCTCCAATCTCTCTTACAATATCTAAACCTTGCTGATGAAAATTCATCGATTGTTGATATTGTCCTAGACAGTCATACGTATCACCTAAAATCATTAGGGAATATGCTTCCCCTCTGCGATCTCCTGTTTTTCGTAATATATTTAAGGATTTCTGGCAGTAATAAATTGCTTGTTGATAATCTCCTAAAGAAAGAAAAGATACACTCAACTCTATGTATATAGTAATAAGGCTTGACATATTACGCTTGTTAGAGTGGTCTTGTTCACCTAATAAACGCAATAACAAATCAATTCTTTCTTTTTTTTCTAATGACTCTTTACAATCTATATTTTTGTTTGGATATATTTTGTTATCGGTAGTTTTGTTTGAATCATCTTCACCCGCTTTAAAATTAAAAACTTTTCTACCCCATGCCCAAAAATCAGGAGCATATTTTGCCAGACGAGTTAATGCATATTCAGGTAAAAAGAAAATTATCGGATGAGGAATACTGGTTTTCAAATCATCTCTTATATAGTTAAGATCGACTAATACTGAAGGATATTCATCTAAGATGCCAATAGATTTTTCAAGTCCTGATATAAGTAAAATTAGTTTTTTATTAGAAGTAGTTTTTATTTCCCTCAACTTCATGAATAATTCATCTCGCAAAAACTTTAGTTCAGGGTTGGAAAACTCTAAAATCTCAAACTGGATGTTCGTGCAATTTGGATGTTCGGTCAGCTTTTTGATTAGAAGCTCTCTATCTTCAGCAAAATTAATTTTAGCAAAAGCAATATTTAATTTATCATCAGCAAAATCGACAAAGGTTAAAAGTTCTTTGAATGTCTGCTGATTCATATCCCAAAAGGATTCATTTTCTTCTGAATCAACTATTTGACGATCTTTGCTGTTCATTTTGTAGAGCTTCTTGGAATAAAGAGCTTGATTTCAAAACAGGATTAATATAGTTCCAGCGATTAGAGCCGTTGTATTCTAAAACTGATAAGTTAAATAATAATAATTGTCCGATTTCGTCCTTGTTGATATTTTTCGTTAAACAGACTTTAGCTAAAACAGGATAATATTCATCGAGATTAATTCTTTCAAAGTTAAACTGTTCTTCATTAATAGCATAAGTAACGTCTTCAGCAGTTACCTTATTGCGATCGCTACCAAAAGCTGTCAAACAAGCTCTGGAAGTCATTTGCATTAATTGTCGTACATGACCGCCACTAGCTTGAACCAAATCTATTAATTGTTCGCGAGATGCAAATACGGAGTCGATATTAACTCTTTGTTCGATTAAAGTAGCTAGGGCTTCCAATCTATTGTTTTTGTGTGCCAAATCACAATTGTGTAATTCAAACTCATAAAAATTAACCATTGGCATGATATTGGGACTACCGAAAGAGCTACTTAAATTTTTATCTGAATAGACGGTAGAAATAGGAACGGTATAGATAATTGTAGTGTGTAAACTTTGCAGTTGAGCGGAATAATCGAAAAATAGATGATTACCGACATTGGGGGGAATGCGATCTAAGTTATCTAGGATAATGAGAAATCCTTTTGAGTACTCTGGAGCTTTTTTTTGTAGCTTACTGAAAGCATCATCTAATAAAAGATTAATATCTGCTTGTAAACGACTAATATCTTTTTGTAAAGTCTGCCTGATTACCTGTTTCTGTTTCTGCGAACCTTTAATCTGAGCTAATATTTTAGCTAATAATTTGGAAATAAATGGTATTTGAAATCCAGCTTCAGCGTCAGTTTGAACACTAACACCTAATTCGACACTCTTCTCTGTTTCTTTAGTAATCTCTTTAAACCATGATTCAAAGCTATTTAACAATTCGCGATCAAATTTTGCCCCTACTCTATAAAGTTCATCGGCTATTTTCTTGATAATCAACAAATATAAATCTGTATACTCGGCATCATTAAGATCTAATTCAACATCAGCTTCTAAATAAATAATGTAGTATTCAGATTCTAATCGTTTTTGGATTCTTCTCAGTTCAGTGCTTTTCCCGCAGCCACGATGTCCAGTAAACAACAGAGTACAAAACTCACCTGGATCGAGTAGCTGTAACTTAGCAGTTATATTTTGAATAGTTCTGGTGCTGCGTACTGAGGACAAATCCACATAATATCGCTCAATGTCTTCTCCAACAAGAGGTTCTGGTGTGCATATACGATAGGCATCTCGAAGACTCAAAGCACGATTGGGCGAAAGTGAACTCATTTACTATTGTTTGGTTGACTACAGCTAGTTTATCTAAGATCTATGCCAAGATACTATCAATCATAGTTTTTCAACAAGTACCTTTATGACCGTTGTAAAAAAAGAATTTTATGTAGTCATCGAACGAGATGAAGATGGGTGCTATGTGGGGGAAGTACCCCAACTCAAGGCTTGCTATAGTCAGGGAGAAACAATTGATGAGTTGATGGAAAATATGAAGGAAGTCATCGAACTCTGTATTGAGGAAGCTGAAGAAGATTCAAGTTCAGAGTTTGTCGGAATTCAAAAAATTGTCATCTAATGCCGAAATTACCCACGGTTACAGCTAATAAAGTAATCAAGGCTTTAGAGAAAATAGGTTTCCAAGCTGTAAGGCAAAAGGGAAGTCACGTGAGAATGAAACATGAAGATAGTCGTATTGTGACTGTTCCTGTTCATAAAGGAAAAAATATTGGCAAAGGGTTGCTGCGAAAAATGCTGCGAGATGCGGAACTAACAGTTGAAGAATTTATCGAGCTTTTATAGTCATCACATGATGCTCACAAACTCCTGTAAAAATAGCTTTTAGTTAGCAAAATCTCTTAGATTGAGATGAAATTAAAAGTTTTAACCCCCACCCATGTGCTGATAAATCGCCCTGTCGCCAAAGTCGTTGCCGAAGCGGAAAATGGTAATTTTTGCCTATTACCCAATCATATTGATTTTGTGACAGCGTTAGTTCCAGGTATTCTTAGCTTTACTACGGAAACAGATGAAGAGGTATTCGTAGCTGTAGATGAGGGGATTTTAGTAAAGTGCGATCGCGAAGTTTTGGTGTCAACCCGTAATGCGGTGGAGAGCAAAGATTTAGTTAGTCTCAAGCAAACCGTGAGCGAACAGTATCAAATCATAGACGAGAAAGAAAAGCTAACTCGTTCGGCTTTAGCACAGTTTGAGGTAAGCATGATGCGCCGTTTTCGGGAGTTGGGACATGGCTAAACCAAGATGGCGTGATTTTCAACGTCAGATTGCCAGAAAAAGCGATCGCAAGCTGAAGGCTAAAAAAGAGAAAAACAATATTTGGCTGGGTTTTGGTATGTTTGGCATGGTGGGTTGGTCAGTCGCAATTCCGACTTTGCTGTGTATCAGCCTGGGAGTGTGGATCGATACTCATGTTAAGAGTAAATATTCTTGGACGTTAATGCTGCTGTTTATCGGGGTGGTTTTAGGCTGTTTCAACGCCTGGTACTGGATTACCAAGGAGAGTCGGGGTGATTGAAGCAGAAGCTTTGCTGTTATTTATAGTTTTACTTGTAGGCATAACTATTATTGTTGGTATTTTGATTAAGGCGGGTTTGGAACGAGTTGGAATTCCTGCTTTAGTCGGCTATTTACTGTTGGGCGTAATAGTAAACTCGATTAACGGGCAAATTTATTTTCTCGTACCGTCAGTTAGAGAAGTTTATGCTTTTTTGGCTGAATTAGGGATTATTTCTCTCTTGTTCCGAGTTGGTTTAGAAAGCAATCTTGCAGGGTTGATAAGACAATTACCCCGCGCTAGCTTTATTTTGCTGGGCAACCTTGCTTGTAGTGGTATCTTAGGATTTTTAGCAGCCTCGAAATTACTCAACTTAGAACTTATTCCCAGTTTATTTATTAGTATTGCGATGATGGCTACTAGCGTGGGTATTTCCGTCAGCGTGTGGCAGGAAGCGAAGGTTTTGGATACCGATAATGGTGAATTACTCGTAGATATCGCTGAAATGGATGATATTGCTGCGATCGCTTTAATGTCTCTATTTTTTGCCATAATTCCCGTTCTTAATGGCGACGTAGAGGGGAATATTTTGCCCGTATTCGTGCGAACCGTTTTTCCCTTCGTGCTTAAGGTGAGTATCTTTGCTACTTTCTGCCTGGTCTTATTTCGCTATCTAGAACAACCCATGACGCGCTGGTTTGAACGCCTTGAACCAGCACCAGATCCAATGCTGATGGTGGCGGGAACGGCTTTTATTATTGCAGCCTTGGCTGGATTGATGGGGTTTTCCGTAGCAGTAGGAGCGTTTTTTGCAGGATTAGCTTTTTGTCGAGATCCCGACGCGATTAATTTCGATGCTTCTTTTGGAACGCTATACGACTTTTTCGTGCCTTTCTTTTTCATCAATATCGGTTTGCAGCTCGAGGTGCGTTCTGTCGATACCAGCTTGAAGTTGGTATTGGTTCTTTTGCTAGTGGCAATTGTGGGTAAAGTTATCGGCACTGGATTACCCGCTATTCTGACTACCGATCGCAATACGGCATTGTTATTAAGTATTAGTATGATTCCTCGCGCAGAGATAGCCATGATAATTATGGAGAGAGGACGGCAATTAGGAGATTGGGCAGTATCTCCCCAGATTTTTACCAGTATGGTTATCGTGTCGGCAATAACTTGTGCTGGTTCTCCATTGTTATTACGTCCTTTACTTCAAAAAACGCTCTACAGTTGTAGATAGAAGTTAGGGTGCTCGATCTCGTTGGTGATGCCGATTCCTGTCCTTTTTTGAGAAAGCATGTCTCATCTGATTATCAAGATCAACATTGAGTATTTGGCTTAGACCGAGGATATCTTCTTTGAAAAATTGAG